>DASWVQ010000199.1:0-19508 GCA_036401195.1 Gemmatimonadaceae bacterium | reverse complement strand
GGTGCCCCAGCCGAGGGGCGCTCCGGCACCCGCGCCGCGGGGCCGGCCGCCACCGGAGGACGCCCGTGGGGAGGTGGGCGCCGGCCCCGCGCCCCGCCGCCATGCGGCGCCGGGTCCTGCTCGAGGTGCTCCTCGTCGGCGTGCGCCCCCGGGGCCGCGTCGCGGTGATCGTCCACCCGATCGCGGGGCACGGCGACGGGGATGCCGAGCTGCTGCGCCACCGCGGCCAGCTCGGCGTCGAGGTCGGCCAGGGGGAGCACCCGCACCTCGCCATCCACCCGGCGCAGCGTGACCCGTTCGCGGAAGATGTCGTTCGCCACGACCTTCTCCTCCCCCTGCAGGGTGCGGATGATCCGCGACTCCTTGGGGAAGCGCTTCCGCTGCTGCACGTAGAACTCGTGCTCGTAGCGGAGGGAGCACATCAGGCGCCCGCAGGCGCCGGAGATCTGCGAGGGATTGAGGGAGAGGCGCTGGTCCTTGGCGACCCCCAGGTTCACCGGGCGCAGCTCGGGGAGCCACGACGCCGAGCAGTACTGCCGCCCGCAACGACCGATGCCGTCGAGCCGGCGCGCCTCGTCGCGCACGCCGATCTGCTTCAGCTCGATGCGGGTGCGGAAGGCGGCCGCGAGCTCGCGCACGAGGTTCCGGAAGTCGACCCGCTTCTCCGCGGTGAAGTAGAAGGTCAGCTTCTTTCGGTCCCACTGCCACTCGGCGTCGGAGAGCTTCATCTGCAGCCCGTTCGCCCGGACGCGCTCCATCGCCGTGCGCCGCGCCTCCTCCTCGAGCAGCCGCAGCTCCCCCTCGCGCGCCGCCTCGTCCGGGGTGGCCACGCGACGCAGGCGGCGGGTGGGGCCCTCCGGACCCGGGGCGTGGGGGGTGCCCACGCTGCGCTTCCCGGCGAGCTCCCCGATGCTGTGCACGCGCCCGAGGTCCTCGCCGCGGTCGGCCTCCACGATCACGGGGGCCTTCACCGGGGGAGGCGCCTCTCCCTCCCAGAGATAGAACTCCCGGCGGTTCCCCTTGAAGGCGACCTCGACGAGGTGCGTCACCCGACGAACTGCCCGAGCCGCAGGAACTTCTCCCGGCGGCGGCGCACCAGCTTGTCGGGCTTGTAGCGACGCAGCTCGTCGAGGTGCCGCATGAGCACCTGCTGCACCGCCTGCGCGGTGACCTCGTGGTTCGCGTGCGCGCCGCCCACGGGCTCGGGGACGATCTCGTCCACGACGCGCAGCTCGTAGAGGTCGGGGGCGGTGATCTTGAGCGCCGTGGCCGCGCGCTCGCGCATCTCCGGGCTCTTGCCGTCCTTCCACAGGATCGCCGCGCACCCCTCGACGGTGATCACGGAGTACACCGCGTTCTCGAGCATGAGCACCCGGTCGGCGACGCCGAGGGCGAGCGCGCCGCCGGAGCCCCCCTCGCCGATCACGGTGGCGATGATGGGCACCTCGAGGCGGCTCATCTCGATCAGGTTGCGGGCGATCGCCTCCGACTGCCCGCGCTCCTCGGCGCCGAGTCCCGCCCACGCCCCCGGCGTGTCGATGAAGGTGAGCACCGGCGCGTGGAACTTCTCCGCCAGCTTCATCAGGCGGAGCGCCTTGCGGTACCCCTCGGGATGCGGCATCCCGAAGTTGCGCTTCAGGTTCTCCTTGGTGTCGCGGCCGCGCTGCTGGCCGATCACCATGACCGTCTCCCCGTCGAGCCGCGCGAAGCCGCCCACGATGGCCGCGTCCTCGCGGTACAGCCGGTCGCCGTGCAGCTCGATGAAGTCGGTGAAGCAGAGGCGGACGTAATCCTCCATCATCGGCCGCTTGCTCGAGCGCGCGACCTGCACCCGCTGGAGGGGGGTGAGCTGCCGGTAGATCTGCTCCCGCAGTTCGTCGAGCTTCCGCTCCAGGGGCGCGATCTCCTCGGCGACGTTGAGCTGCCGGTCGCCGGCGACGCGCTTCAACTCGTCGATCTGCTTTTCGAGCTCGACGAGGGGCTTCTCGAAGTCCAGCGTGGCTGTGGCCATATGGATTCCTGGGTCATCCTGAGCGAAGCGAAGGATCCGGCTCCGGTCGTCCGGGGCCAGGGTCGCGCCCAGGCCATGCAAACGTTCAATCTGGGGTGCCCTCCGCGGTACTGCCACTGGCCGGGCCCGGGCCAGATCCTTCGGCTGCGCCTCAGGATGACGGCGAGCCCCGCACCAGCCGCACCCGCTCGGCGCCGAGCAGCGCGCGCAGGTCGGTCAGGGCGGCCTGGGTGGCCGAGAGCCGCAGCGTCCGCGAGCGCAGCCGCGCCCGGGTGCCGTTGCCGTCGTTCCACCGCAGCTCCAGCGGCGGCGCCGCCGCATGAGAGGTTGCGTACGTCTCCACCACGGCCCGCACGTCCCGCATGATGTCGGGGGCGATCCCACAGCCCAGCGCCAGCTCGATCGCCACCCCCACCTCCCCGTTCACCCGCTTCTCGGCGAAGGGCTCCACCGTCTCCACGATGAAGGTGGGGTTGTCCGCCCCCTGGTCGCGCCGGGAGTAGCCCCCCTTCAGGAGCACCGGCACGTCCGTGCGCACCCGGTCGGCGATGAGGCTCCAGGCCTCCGGGAACACCAGCACCTCGGAAGATCCCGAGAAATCCTCCACCGTCAAGCGGGCGAACTCGGCGCCGCTCTTCTTGGAGATCTGCTTCTTGATGGCGGTGATCACGCAGCCCAGGGCCACCTGCTGGTCCGTCCAGCTCCCGAGCTGCGACACCGTGTGCGTGGCGAAGATCTCGCACTCCATCCGGTACGGCTCCAGGGGGTGCCCCGACGTGTAGAAGCCCAGGACCTCCTTTTCCTTCGTGAGCCGCTCCGAGTCGCTCATGGGGGCCACGTTGGGGAGGACGCGCGGGGCGGCCGCCACGGCGGCGCCCCCCGGCTCGGCTGGGGCGTCGCCGAAGAGCGACACCTGCCCGATCGCCGCCTCCTGCTGCTTGAGCGACGCCTCCTGCATCGCCCCGTCGAGGGCATCGGCGTACTGGCGCCGGTGGCCGCCGAGGGAGTCGAGGGCCCCCGAATAGATGAGGGCCTCGAACACGCGCTTGTTGCAGAGGCGCAGGTCCACCCGCTCGCAGAACTCGAAGAGGGAGGGGAAGGGCCCCTCCGCCTCGCGGGCGGCGAGGATCGAGTCGATCGCCCCACGCCCCACGTTGCGGATGGCGCCCAGCCCGAAGCGCACCTGCTTGTCGCCCACCACCGTGAACTTGAACCCCGACTCGTTCACGTCCGGCGGCAGGATCTCCAGCCCCAGCTCGCGCGCCTCGGCGATGTACTTCACCACGCTGTCGGTGTCGCCGATGCAGCTGGAGAGGAGCGCCGCCATGAAGTCGGCGGGGTAGTGCGCCTTGAGGTACGCCGTCTGGTAGGCGACGACCGAGTACGCGACCGAGTGCGACTTGTTGAAGCCGTAGCGGCCGAAGGTCTCGATCTGCCCCGCCAGCTCGTCGATGATCGCCGGGTCGTGCCCGCGGGCGACCGACTTGGTGACGAACTTCCCCAGCTCCTGCCGGATCAGCTCCGCGTCCTTCTTCCCCACCGCCTTGCGCAGCACGTCGGCTTCGGCGAGCGAGATCCCCGCCAGCACCTGCGCGATCCGCATCACCTGCTCCTGGTAGGTGATCACCCCCAGGGTGGGGGCGAGGATCGGCTCCAGCTCGGGGAGGGCGTACTGCACCGGCTCCTCGCCTCGCTTGCGGCGCACGTACACCATGTGCATGCCGCTGTCGAGCGGGCCGGGGCGCAGCAGCGCGTTCGAGGCCACCAGGTCGTCGAAGCGGTCGGCGCGCATCTGGCGCAGCACGTCCGTCGCCAGGTTCGACTCGAACTGGAACACCCCCGCCGTGCGGCCACTGCGCACCATGCGGTAGGTCGCCTCGTCCTCGAGCGGCAGCGTGCTTGGATCGATGCGCTCGCCGGTGCGCCGGAAGATGGACTCCACCGCGTCGTGGATCACCGTGAGGGTGGTGAGCCCGAGGAAGTCCATCTTGAGCATGCCCGCCTTTTCGAGGCAGTTCATGTCGTACTGCGACACCACGACCGTCTCGTCCTCGCCGTTCGACCCCGAGCCCTTGGAGGCCTGGGTGCAGACGGGGACGTACTCGTCCACCGGCCCGGGGGCGATCACCACCCCGGCGGCGTGCACCCCGGTGTGGCGAGAGAGCCCCTCGAGGGCGATCGCGTAGTCGAGGAGCCGGGTGTAGCGATCGTCGGTGTCGTAGAGGCGCTTGACGTCGGGGACCTGGTCGATCGCCTCCTTCACCGAGAGCGAGAAGTTCGGCGCGTTCGGGATCAGCTTCGCCAGCGCGTCGGTCTCGGCGGGGGTGAAGCCGAGCACGCGCCCCACGTCCTTCACCACGGCGCGCGACTTCATCGTCCCGAAGGTGACGATCTGGCAGACCGACTCCTTGCCGTACTTCTGGCGCACGTAGTCGATCACCTCGCCGCGCCGCTCGAAGCAGAAGTCCACGTCGACGTCGGGCATCGAGACGCGTTCCGGGTTCAGGAAGCGCTCGAAGAGGAGGTCGAACTTGAGGGGGCAGACGTCGGTGATCTTCAGCGCGTAGGCCACGAGCGAGCCCGCCGCCGAGCCGCGCCCGGGACCCACCGGGATGCCCCGGTCGCGCGCCGCCTTGATGAAGTCGGCGACGATGAGGAAGTAGCCGGCGTACCCCGTCTTGGTGATCACCCCCAGCTCGTACTCGAGGCGGTCCTTCACCTCCTGCGAGTACGGGTCGCCGTAGCGCTCCTTCGCGCCCTCGATGGCCAGCCGGGTGAGCAGCTCGTTCTCCGTGTCCACCCCCGCGGGGAGGGGGAAGGCGGGAACGTGGTACTTCTTCGCGAACTGGACGTCCACCTCGCTCGCGATCTTCAGCGTGTTCTCGAGGACGTCGGCGCGGCCGGGGAAGCGCGTCGCCATCTCCGGGGCGCTCTTGAAGTAGAGCTCCCGGTCGTAGTGCATCCGGTTCTGGTCGTTGCGGTCCTTCCCCAGGCCGATGCACAGGAGCACGTCGTGCGCGTCGTGGTCGTCCTTCTTCAGGAAGTGCGCATCGTTCGTGGCGATCACCGGGAGGCCGAGCTCCCCGGCGAGGGTGAAGATCCCCCGGTTCAGCGCGGACTGGCCCTCGGAGTCGTGCGCCTGCACCTCCAGGTAGTAGCGGTCCCGGAAGAGCTCCGCGTACCAGCTCGCCGCCTCGCGCGCCTGCTCCTGCCGCCCGTTCATCAGGTGCTGCGCCACCTCGCCCGCGAGGCAGGCGGAGGAGACGATCAGCCCCTCGCTGTGCGCGGCCAGCAGCTCGCGGTCGATGCGGGGGCGGGTGTAGAACCCCTCGGTGTAGCCCAGGGAGGAGAGCTTCACGAGGTTGCGGTACCCCGTGAGGTCGCGCGCCAGCAGGACGAGGTGGTAGTATGGCTTCGCCCCCGGCGCGGGCCGTCCCTTCTCCCGCCGGCTCCCCGGGGCGACGTACGCCTCCATGCCGAGGATCGGCTTCACCCCCGCCTTCTTCGCGTGCTCCTGGAAGGTCCAGGCCGCGTGGAGGTTGCCGTGGTCGGTGATCGCCAGGGCCGGTTGCTCGAACTCCTTCGCGCGGCGGATCAGGTCATCGATCCGGTTCGCGCCGTC
The DNA here is from genome assembly GCA_036401195.1 of Gemmatimonadaceae bacterium. Classification (GTDB taxonomy): domain Bacteria; phylum Gemmatimonadota; class Gemmatimonadetes; order Gemmatimonadales; family Gemmatimonadaceae; genus JACDHQ01. The sequence continues at coordinate 13,875 of DASWVQ010000199.1, read as the reverse complement.
GAGGAGCGAGTACTCGGAATGGCAGTGGAGATGGACGAAGGACATCCCGTGGAACATAGCGCGGCGGGTGGGCTGCGGAAAGCGGCGGCCCGTCGCGGATGCGCGAGGCTAACTCATTCTCGTGAAAGGCGTTGACGTCATCCCGAGCGAAGCGAAGGATCCGGCCCCCGCGGGCCGGGGCCGCCGGGCGCTTCGCTGGATCCTCCGTGGCCTGGCCCTCCTGGCGGCCGCGACGGTGTCGTACCTCGTGCTCACCCCCACCGGCCGCTACCTCCTCCGGGCGGGGTGGGAGGAGGGGAAGATCCTTGCGCGCCGGCGCCCCATCGCCGCGCTGGTGGCCAGCGACTCGACCCCGCCGCGCATCCGACAGAAGCTCCGGCTCGTGCTGGCGGCCCGCGCCTTCGCCGCCGACTCGATCCGCCTGAAGGTGGAGGAGAGCTTCACAACCTACTCCCGGCTCGACCGCGACACCCTGGTGCTGGTGCTCTCGGGGGCGTACCGCGACCGGCTGCGGCCGAAGAGCTGGTGGTTCCCGGTGGTCGGGCGCGTCCCGTACAAGGGGTACTTCGACTTCGGGGCCGCGCGGAAGGCCGCGCGCGCGCTGGAGGGGGAGGGGTTCGACGTGTACCTCCGCCCCGCCTCGGCGTTCAGCACGCTGGGGTGGTTCAACGACCCGCTCCTGCCAAGCACGCTCCGCGCGGACTCGATCGACCTTGCGAACACCGTGATCCACGAGGTGACGCACAACACCTTCTATGCGCCGGGGCAGGCGGTGTTCAACGAGTCGTTCGCGAACTTCGTGGGCGCGCGCGGCGCCGGCTGGTTCTTCCGCGCGCGGGGCGACACCGCCTCGGCCGCCGAGTCGGACCGGCGGTGGGCCGACGAGAAGCTGATGGCCCGCTTCTGGGACCACCTCTACCGGGCGGTGGACTCCACCTTCGAGGCGCACCCCGGCGACGACTCCGCGGCGGTGCGGACCCGCCTCGCGCTCCGCGACTCGATCTATCGCTCGGCGCGCCGGGCGCTCGTGGACTCGGTGGGGCCACGCCTGCGCACCATCGACCGGCGGTACCTGGAGCGCGTGCGGCTGGACAACGCCGCGCTCCTCGCTCGCCGGGTCTACGCGACCGACCTGGAGCTGTTCGACCAGGTGTGGGTGCGCGAAGGAGGGGATCTCCGGCGGGCGATTGCGCGGGTCATCGCGATCGCGAAGTCCGATGAGGAGGATCCGTTCGGGGCGATGCGGCGGTGGCTTGGGCATTTGGGGAGCTGAAGGCTGAGAGCTGGTTGCTGGATCGCTGCAAGCTTGGGTTCCCTGTGGCGCCAGGAACACAAGCTTGCAGCGGTCCAGCCTTCAGCTCTCAGCTTTCAGCTCTCATTCTTTCCCTACTTCCCGAACCGCCCCCTGAGGATCGCCCGGAGGTCGATCGCCCCCTCGCTCTTCCCGCGCTCCAGCTCCGCGCCCGCCGTGGGATCCTCGGCCTGGAGCACCACCTTCTGCATCTGTGCCTGCACCCCGCGGTCGAGGAAGCGGGAGAGCTGGTCGATGGAATAGTCGGCGCTGCGGCGGGTGGCGTAGCTGTTGAGCGGGTAGGTGACGGCGAGGTGGTTCTTCGCCCGGGTGAGCGCGACGTACATGAGGCGCCGCTCCTCCTCCAGGTCGTCGTCGTCGCCGAGGGCGCGGCCGGAGGGGAACCAGCCGTCGGCCGCCCAGATTAGGAAGACCGCGTCCCACTCCTTTCCCTTGGCACTGTGCACGGTGGAGAGGATGAGCGCGTCGTCTTCCGTGGTCGCCCCGCTCCCCAGGTCCTGCGTGGACTGCGGCGGCTCGAGGGCGAGGGCGGCGAGGAAGGCGGCGCGCGACGGGTACCCCGAGGCGATCGTGCGGAGCTGGTCCAGGTCCGCGAGCCGCGGCTCGGCGCGGTCGTACTTCTCGAGGAGGATGCGGTCGTACAGGTCGCGGATGGCGGCGATGTCCTCGCCCACCTGCTCGCCCCCGGTGCGCGGGGAGCGGAGCTGGCGGAGGAGGGCGTTGAGCTGCCGGTGCGCGTCGCGGGCGCGCGACGGGGCGTCCCAGTGGGCGAAGGCCTCCGGGTCCCACGCGCGCTCCTGCAGCGAGTCGATCGCGGCGCGGGCGATGGTGTCGCCGATCCCGGGCATGAGGGTGAGCAGGCGATACCAGCTCACCTCGTCGCGCGGGTTGTCGAGCACGCGCAGGAAGGCGAGGACGTCCTTCACGTGCGCGGCCTCGAGGAACTTGAGCCCCCCCCACTTCTCGAAGGGGATCCTGCGCGCCGCGAGCTCGATCTCGAGGTCGGCGGACATGTAGCCGGCGCGGAAGAGGACCGCCATGTCGCCGAGGGGGGTGCCCTCCTCGTGCAGCTCGAGGACGCGGTCCACGACGAACTTCGTCTGCTGCTGCTCGTCGCGGGCGGTGACGAGCCAGGGCTTCTCGCCCCCCTCGCGCTGCGTCCACAGCGCCTTGGTGAAGCGCTCGGTGGCGCGCGAGATGAGGACGTTGCTCGCGTCGAGGATCGGCTGGGTGGAGCGGTAGTTCTGCTCGAGGGTGATCACCGAGGCGCCGGGGAAGACCGTGCGCGGGAAGTCGAGGATGTTGCGGAAGTGGGCGCCGCGGAAGGAGTAGATGCTCTGCGCGTCGTCGCCCACCACGGTGATGTTGCGGTGACCGCGGCACATCCCGGTGAGGATCTTCGCCTGAAGGATGTTCGTGTCCTGGTACTCGTCCACCAGCACGTGGTCGTAGAGCCCCGCGATGGTGCGCGCGAGCGGAGTGTCGGTGCCGACCATCAGCTCCCAGAAGAGGAGGAGGTCGTCGTAGTCCACCAGGTTGCGCGCCGCCTTCCGCTCGGTGTAGTCGGCGAAGATGCGCACCACCGCCTCGCCGAAGTCGGTGAACTGCGGGAGCTCGTCCTCGAGCAGCGTCTCGACGGGGATGTCGGTGTTGACGTGGCGCGAGTAGAGGTACTGGAGGGTCTCCTTCTTCGGGAAGCGCTTGTCCTTCTTCTCGCCGAGGAAGGCGCCGCGGGCGAGCTGCATCAGGTCCTCGGCGTCCCCCTGGTCCATGATGGAGAAGTCGGAGGCGAGGCCGGCGGCGGGGCCGTACTTGCGGAGGAGGCGGTGGGCGGTGGCGTGGAAGGTCCCGCCATGCACCCGGGTGCTGGCCGAGCCCACGAGGCGCTCGGCGCGGGTGAGCATCTCGGCGGCGGCGCGGCGGGTGAAGGTGAGGAGGAGGATCCGCTCCGGGGGGACGCCGCGTTCTATGAGGTGCGCGACCCGGTAGATGAGGGTCCGGGTCTTCCCCGTGCCGGCGCCGGCGATGACGAGGAGGGGGCCCTCGCCGAAGGTGGCGGCGGCCCGCTGCTCCGGGTTGAGCTCCGCGGCGAGGTCGCGAGGGGCGGGAGAGGGGGTGGAACGCTCGCGAGGGGGGTAGAGCCGGGGCGCTTCGGGATGCATTCGTGGAATCTACGTCACCGACGGGGGGCCGTCGCGGGTGTAGGCTCTCGGGGCTCGGGGGCGGGTGGACCCGGGAGATGTAAGCAGTTTGCGATTATCCCAGCGCGATCGGTGAGTCGTGGTTGCGGTGGGGCGCGATGCAGGGTAGGCTGAGAAGCTGGCAAACGACCGTTTAGGTATCAACCGTTACCAATTATTTCCGGGTGCGGTGGTTACCGGCGGGGCTGCGGGGCGTCTTGCAGGCTGGACCAGAAATTCGACGGGGGCACCCGTTGGTGGTCCGGTGCGTGCCGACAATTGTTTTCAGCTTGCGTGTGGGAACGCGCTGACGGATGCGGTTGTGGCCGAATTTCGGCTTGACCGGTTTTCCGGTGGCGGGTAAGTTGGTGCGACTTTGTGAAAGTGGGTCACAAGGGGGCAGTGTGTCCATTTGGGGCACTGTGTCCCCATGCGATCCGTCATGACGTGGTGACCACACGAAGTCCCGGCGGGTAATGCGACTCGCCGGGGATGTGCCGAGGGGCGCGAGTGCGCCACTTGGCTTGCAGTTCAGTCCACTCCTTCAGGGGGAAGGATGCATTCCGTTTCTCGTTCTCTTCTTGTCGCCGGAATCGTGGCGCTTGGGGGTCTGACGGCCTGTGGTGACAAGGTCCAGATCGTCCAGCCCACGAACACGCCGACGGGCAAGGACAGCTCCGTCACTTCGGTGACGGTCACGCCGTCCACGGCCCAGACTCAGGTGGGTGGTACGCAGACGTTCGTGGCCAGCGTGGTTGGCGGCCCGGACCTGACGAACCGCAACGTCACGTGGTCCTCGTCGAACACCGCCGTGGCGACGATCAGCGCCGCGGGTGTGGCGACGGCGGTTTCGGCCGGCCAGACCACGATCATCGCGAAGTCCTCGGCGAACCCGTCGGTCCAGGGTGCCGCGGTCCTCACCGTGACGGCGATCGCCCCGGCGTCGCTGTCGTTCTTCGGCGTGAACAACCAGTTCGGCAATCCCGCGACGCTCAACAACGTCAACGGGCAGCTGAACGTGATCGCCAACGTCGACCCCGGCCAGTCCGGGCTGACGAACCTCCAGCTCCTGCTCATCTGCCCCAAGGCGACGGGCACGGGCTCGGACACGACCGTCGTTGGCTCCTCGAACGTCGCCGGCACCACCGGCACGCAGACCGGCCAGCAGGTCACGATCCCCTTCAACACGGCGGCGTTCAACCAGGTCACCGGCGCGGCGACGTACCGCAACGGCACCTGCTCGCTGTCGCTCAGCGGCCGTAACGCGGCTGGCGCCCAGGTCATCTCGTCCACGGGCCCGGCGCTCACGCTCAACAACACGGACATCGTGGCGGGCACGATCGTCGGCGCGCGCAACGCGACCGACGCGGCGGGCCTCCGCTGGGACGGCGGCGCGGTCACCGTGACCGTGCTCCCGGTCCTGTACTCGGGCCAGACCCCCTCGACCCTCAACGTCACGATCAGCGGCACCGATACGGATGGCGCGGGTGCGGTGGCGGTGACGGCGGCTGCGACGAAGGACGCCAACGGCGTCTGGACTGCGACCTTCACCGAGGGCACGACGGCGGCTCCGGCGGCTCCGGCCATCGGCAACGTCTACACGATCCCCGCCCTGACGGCGACGGTCACCGGCGTGAACAGCGCGGGCCAGCCGATCAGCGCTGGCGCGATGGCGGTCAACACCGTCCCCAGCGTCCAGACGGGCGGTGCGACGGCGGCCTCGATCCGTTACGACAACGAGGATCCGGCCAACCCGACGTACACCTTCGCGACGCAGAACCCGAACTACGCGGCGGGCGCGGGCTTCATCAACGGCTCGTACGCCTTCAACAGCACGATGACCGCGGGCCAGGGCTTCGGTAACCTCGGGACCGCCGCCGCCGGCTGCGCCCCGGGCACCACCCTCTGCGACCACAACGGCGTCGACAAGGTGACCGCTGCCTACAGCTACACCACGGCCAACCCGGCCGCGGCGGGCAGCAGCTACACCGCGATCACGACCGCCTCGGCGATCCCGGAGACCTCCTCGGGCACCGCTTACGGCTTCCGGGTCCAGTCCTGCGACGCGCTGAGCAACTGCGCCTCGCTGCTGACCGGCGAGCGCTTCGGCGTCGACATCACCACCCCGGTGATCACGAACGTCGCCGCGCCGATCAACAACGAGGGCCAGGCCACGCCGGGCGCCCTCAACAACGGTGGCAACCTCACCATCACCGCGGTTGACTCCGCGTCCGTCGCCGGCGTGACCGGCTCGGGCTTCGGCGCCACCCCGGTGACCGCGACGCTGACCCGTGTCATCGCCAGCGGTGCCTCCGGCCAGACCACGCAGTGCGTGGACATCCTCACCGGTGTCGCCTCGGCGGTTCCGGCGGCTGGCTGCGCCTCGCAGACGTTCGGCTTCGGCCAGGCCCTCCCGGCTGGCACGATCGACGACGCTGCGGAGTACACCCTCAGCTACTCCGTGTCCGACATGGCGGGGAACGTCACCGCCACCGGCACCCGCAAGTTCCAGGTTGACGCCCAGGCGCCGACCGTGACTGGCGGCATCAGCATCCCGGCGACGGTGACCTCGGGCACGTCGTTCACGACGACCGCCTCGGACAGCACCGACATCGCGACCTCGGCTGGTGCGCAGGAGTACACCACCCTCGGCGTTCGTATCGTGCAGCCGGCGACGGCGGCCCCCACCGGCGTCATCGGTGATGGCAGCCTGACCCGCGCGTCGACGATCACCTACACCCCGGGTCCGTTCTACGGCCAGCTCCAGCAGTTCACGGCCCCGAACGTGGCCGGCGCTGCCGACAACCTCGACCAGATCCGCATCCGTGCCCGTGACGTCATCGGGAACACGAGCGCTGACCAGGTCGTGGCCCTCCCGGCCGCCAACGTCACCACCGGTACCGCCTTCGCGGCGGCCCCCGGGATCCAGGCCTTCACGGTGACGTCGAGCAACAACACGATCTTCAACGGCGCTGGCGCGACCCCCGCGGGCCGCTCCACCACGACCAACCTGACGGCTGCGGTTGACGTGGGCGCTTCCACCGGCGCGAGCCCCTTCAGCAACGTCTGCTTCTACTACCAGTCGAACGGTGGTGCGGGCCAGGGCGGCGCTGTGGCGGGTGAGTGGGTCCTCATCGGCTGCCAGTCGGCCGCTGCGGTCACCCAGGTTGGCGCGAACCGTGTCTTCAACTACACGGTCAGCGGCTTCGACCCGGCCGCCAGCTTCCCGGCTGGCGCGGTCAACGTCGTCGCGATCGGCAGCAACGGCAACGCTGGCCTCATCAGCACCGCCGGCACCGCCACGATCACGCCGTAACTCGCAGTAGCCAGAGTGAAGGGGGTCCGGTCGAAAGACCGGGCCCTTTTCATTTCCTCCCCCGGACATCGGGGGACAGGGCGAAACGAAGCGCGGGGACCTCTCACCGAGAGGTCCCCGCGCTTCGGTCGTGCCGCCACCCCGCTGTTAGTGCTTCTTCAGCTTGATCTTGTTCGCGGTCGAGAGGCTGTCGAAGTAATCCCACCCCTTCCCGACCATCTGGTTCTCGATCATCACCACGGGGGTGAGGTCCTCGAACGACGCGGTGTCGGAGGGGGGCCGCTTCGCCTTCTCGCCATCCTCCGAGAAGTAGAGCACCTCGTAGTTCTTCCCGCCGATCAGGTAGGTCTCGCGCCAGTAGACGTTCGGCATCGAGTCGGCGCCGCCGTTCTTCGGCGCGTCCTTCGAGAGCACGGTGATGACCGAGTCGCGGTTCATCCCGGTGTTGAGCTCCTTCACGCGCTTGTCTTCACAGGCGGAGAGGAGGGCCACGGCGCCGGCGGCGACGACCATGGCGGGGACACGAAAGCGGACAAGGGAAGAGCGCATCAAGAGTCCTCGTGGGTTGCTCGAGTGTTGGTGTATCGATCCAGGGCCCTGCAGGAGGCCGCCAGACGTTCAATCTAACCCGGAGTGCTTCCGGGGGTCCACGAGGGCCGCGGCGGGCCCCAGCGCGTCCTCCGGGCGCGGCGCCGGCACCAGCTCGAAGAGGTCGCCAAAGGCGGAGGCGACGCGGGCGCCGACGTCGGACAGCGACGGCACCGCCGCGCCGGCCGACCCCAGCTCGCGCGCGAGCGAGGTCATCGTCACCTCGGCGATCCCGCAGGGGACCATGAGGTCGAAGAACGAGAGGTCGGTGGAGACGTTGAGGGCGAAGCCGTGCCAGGTGACCCAGTCGCGGGCGTGGACGCCGATGGAGGCGATCTTTCGACGGGGGCTGTCGCCCTGAGCGGAGCGAAGGACCTGGCCCTGGTGCGCCGGCGCCGGATCCCTCGCGTCGCTCGGGACGACTTCTCCGACCCACACGCCGGTGTACTGCTCCACCCGGCCGGCGGGAACGCCGTAGGTGGCGAGCGCCCGGATCAGGGCCTCCTCCACCTGGCGCAGGTACCAGTGCAGGTCCTTGCGGTGGCGCTTCAGGTCGATGATCGGGTAACCCACCAGCTGGCCGGGGCCGTGGAAGGTGACGTCGCCCCCGCGCTCCACCTCGAAGCGCTCGACCCCGCGGGACTCGAGCAGGGCGGGGGAGGCGAGGAGGTGGTGCCCCTTCGCCGAGCGGCCGAGGGTGACGACGGGCGGGTGTTCCACGAGGAGGAGCACGTCCTGCGGGATCTCCCCGGCGATGCGACGGCGGGCCACCTCGCGCTGAACGACGAGGGCCTCCGCGTAGGAGCGGAGGCCCAGGTCGATGGTCCAGAGTTCATTCTGCGCTGTCATGGGCATGCCGTCATCCCGAGCGATAGCGAGGGACCTGGCCCGGGCGCGGCTGGGCCGGACCCTTCGCTGCGCTCAGGGTGACTTCCTACGCGTGCAGCAGCTTCCCCATCGAGTCGAGCACTGCCTCGGCGATCGCCTCGGAGAGGGTGGGGTGCGCGTGGATGGCGAGGTCGATCTCCTCCACGGTGAACTCGTTCTCGCGCGCGACCACCAGCTCGTGGATCAGCTCCGTGGCGTGCGGGCCCACGATGTGGGCGCCGAGGATCTCGCCGTACTTCGCGTCGCGGATGATCTTCACGAAGCCGTCGGTCTCGCCCGAGGTGCGCGCGCGCCCGTTCGCGGAGAAGGGGAACTTGCCCACCTTGTAGTCGAGCTTCTGCTCCTTGCACTGCGCCTCGGTGAGCCCGATCGAGGCCACTTCCGGGTGGCAGTAGGTGGCGTTGGGGATGTTCCTGTAGTTGACGGGGTGCGTCTTCTCGCCGCCGAGCATGTCGGCGAGGACGTGCCCCTCGCGCGAGCCCTTGTGCGCGAGCATCGGCGCGCCGACCACGTCGCCGATGGCGTAGATCCCCTTCACGCTCGTCTCGAAGCGCTCGTTCACCTTGATGAACCCGCGCTCGGTGAGCTGCACGCCCTGCTCCTTGAGGCCGATGTCCTCCACGTTGGGGGCGCGCCCCGCGGCGACGAGCACCGTGTCGACCTTGAGGTCCTGCTTCGCGCCGCCGCTCTCGATGGAGAGGGACACGCCGTCCTTCCCCGCCTTCACGTTGGAGATCTTCGCGCTGGTGAGCACCTCGATCTTCCGCTTCTTGAAGGCGCGCTCCAGCTCCTTCGAGGAGTCCTCGTCCTCGAGGGGGAGGATGCGGGGCATCACGTCCACCAGGGTGACCTTCGAGCCGAAGGCGTTGAAGACGTCGGCGAACTCGCACCCCACGGCGCCGGCGCCCACGACCACGATCGACTTCGGCGCCTTCTCGAGGACGAGGGCCTCGTCGGAGGAGATGATGGTGGACTTGTTCAGCTCCAGCCCCGCCTGGGGGAGCCCCTTCACGCGCGACCCGGTGGCGATGACGAGGGCCTTCTTCGCCTCGTGCTTCTCCTCCTTGCCGTCCTGCGATTTCACGGTGACCTGGTTCTTCCCCGTGATGCGCCCGGTGCCGCGGATCCAGGTGACCTTGTTCTTCTTGAAGAGGAACTCCACGCCCTTGGAGTTCTGGGCGGAGACGGCCCGGGAGCGCTTCATGGCGACCCCGTAATCGAGCTTCACGTCGCCCACCTGGACGCCGAAGTCGGCGGCGTGGGTCAGGCGGTTCGCGAGGTTCGCCGCCTCGAGGAGGGCCTTGGCGGGGATGCACCCCCAGAGGACGCAGGTGCCGCCGAGGCCCTCGCGCTCGATGACCGCGGTGGAGAGGCCGAGCTGGCCGCAGCGGATCGCGCCCACGTACCCCGCGGGGCCGCCGCCCAGGAAGATGACGTCATAGGTAGCCATGGTGGCCAAAGATAGCAGGGAGGGGGGACGGGATGCAGGGCGGGAACGACGCCCAGGTCCGCCGGCTCTTCCCGCCCCGCACGCCCCGCAAGCTGCGATGGCCGTGGCGAAGCGCGAACTGTGGGTCCTCATGTGTCGAGCGTCCCGGCCGGACGATGCCGGCGAGCACGGATGTTCCGCGCGGTCCCAGCGTCAGTGGGGCGTGAATCCCCAGATAGCCCGCGGACAATCTGACCACGTATTGTCGCAACAGAATGCAGTGTGTCGTGAAAACTGGCAGCGGCACGAAGGTTCCTATGCAGGCATGGCACATTGACCGGCCGATTGGTCGGATGCAGTGCCCACGAGGGGCGACGACGCTCCCACCAGCGCCTGGCGCGATGCCCGGCGTTGCCTTCCGGACCTGAATCATGCCGTACGAGTCGTACTGGATCGCCGGGGACGCCACCATCGCCAGGGTGTCCTGGGAAGCGGGGCCGGCGGAGGGGGAGCTGCGGCAGCTGCGCGAGCTGCTTGCCCGGCTCTCGGCGATCGCGACCCGCGCGGAGCTGCTCCGCGCGGTGAGCGCCTGTGTGGAGGGCTTCATCGGGGCCTCCACCTTCGGGGTGCTCGAGCGATCCGCGGGGCGCGGGGTGGCGACGCTGACCTGGGGGCGTGGGGACGAGGCGCTGCTGCGGCGGGTCGCCGGCCATGCGCGGGTCCGGGAAACGCTCCGCTACGGCACCAGCCACACCGGGCGGGTATCGCGGGATGGACCGGCGGCGTCGCCGGCGCTCGCCGAGCCGGTAGCGAGCATCCCGTTCTGGGGGATGGGTGGGAACGTGTGTGGGGCGCTGGTCGTGGCCGAGCTTCTCCCCCCGAAGTGCCAGCTCGACAGCCAGGACCAGCGCATCCTCACCCTCCTCGCGTCGGAGGTGGGACGGCTCCTCTGCACGCTCGCCGCGGACGACCGGGCGGAGGGGGTGGCATGACCGCGCGGCACCTCCGGCTCCTGCCCTCGGAGCCCACGCCGCGGGAGCCGACCCCCGCGGAGCGGATCCGGCACGCGGCGCGTCGGCTCGGGGCGATTGGCCGGGAGATGGCGGCGAACGCCGAGGAGCTGCGGTCGCTCACCCTCCGGTACGGCCCCGGCGCGGTGATGGTGAAGGAGGCGGGCTAGCCGGTCACGGCCTGCCCGCCCCCCCCACCCGATCAGGGCCTACCTGGTGAACTCCACCTGGAAGGTGTGCTGCACGCCATCACCGAGCGTGAGGCGCACCGTCTTGCAGGATCCGGCGTAGGATCGCGGCGTCTTCCAGTTGAGCTGGTAGTAACCGTCACCGAGGTTCTGCAGCCCGGAGTTCCCAGCCACCTCCTCCCTCGGCAGGTCGGCGGTGCTCCCCATCGCGCAGCGGGCATCCACGACGGACAGGCTCGCGGCCGCGAGATCGAGCACCGGCGCGCCCCCTGCGCCCGTCAGGCGCCACTTGATGGGAAGGGCCTGCCCCGCGCGCAGGGTGTTCGGCCGGACGTTCGACACGGGTTCGAAGAAGCCGTCGAACTGGTATCGGACGCTGTAGGGGCAGGCGACCGTGGTGGAGCGGCCCGCGCGATCGCGACCGGTGAGGGTCACGGCGCGTTCTCCCGGCGTGGCGGTGTTTGCGGCACCGCTCACCGTGGATGCGACCGGGCCGGAGGTCTCGTCGCGCACCGTCGCCGAGAGGGAGCCCGTCGCGCCGACGAGGAACACCGGGGCCGCGGGACAGGTGACGGACGGGTCGAGGAGGTCGACGAGCAACCCGGCGACGGTCGCGGTGGACGCGTGTCCGGCGCGGTCGGCGGCGGCCCCGGTCACCTGCTGCGGCGCTGCGCCCTCGCCGAGGGTGGTGGGGGCGGGGCAGGAGGCGACCCCCGAGGTCGCGTCCGTGCAGCTCCACGAGACCGTGGGCGCGGTGAGGTACCAGCCCGCCTGGCCGTCCGGCGTGGCGGGCGAGACCGCGCCCACGATCGTCGGGGCCAGCGCGTCGCGCCCGATGGTGACGGTGACCGGCGTCGCGGCGCCGCCGCCGCTCGTTGCCGCGCAGGTGTACGGCGTCTTCGGCTGGTCGGCGGTGATCGACTGGTCCACGCACCCGGTGCGGGTGAGGCCCGCGTCGCCCTGCGGGTCGGTGACGCTCCAGGTGAGCATCACGTTCCCGGTGTACCATCCGCCCGAGCCGGAGGGGGTGGCCGGGGTGAGCTGGTAGCTGATCACCGGGGGGGTGCCGTCGCTGATGGTGACGATGACGTGGTCGGTGGCGGAGAGGGCGCCATCGCTCACGGTGAGGGTGACATCGTGCGCGCCGGTCGTCGCGAAGCGCACCGTCGGCGAGGGCCCGGTCGCCGTGCCCCCGGCGAAGTCGCCGCTCCAGGTGTAGGTGAGGGCGTCGCCGTCCGGGTCCGCCGACGAAGAGCCGTCGAGCGTGACCTCGACGGGGGCATCGCCGAGTGCGGCCTGCTGGTCGGGTCCGGCGTTGGCGACCGGTGGCGCGTTCTGCGGCCCGACGATGAGCATCTGGAGCGCGAGGAGTTGTCCACCGCCGCCGAAGCAGCTCTGGCTCGAGGCGGTGCAGGCGCGGAACTGCATCGCGGTGGCCACCTGCCGGATCTCGAGCACCTGGCCGTCGCCCAGGTCGAAGGTCACCGGGCCGGCGGCGGCGAGATCCATCTGCCCCTGGTCGTTGCAGATCCACCGGATGCGGACGGGCTGGGACATGGTCCCGCTCACCCCGTTCGCGGTGATCGTGTAGGTGAAGGTGTGGGACTGGTCGAAGCCGGAGGCGCAGCGGTACTCGCCGGGATTGGGGTGCACGCCGTAGGGGCCGATCCGGATCATGGCGGACCAGTCGAAGCGCACGGACTGGGCGACGCCGGGGGTGAGGGTGGCGGTGGCCGTGCCGCCGGTGAACTGCACGGTGACGTCGTTGGGAGCGGCGAAATAGGTATGCGGCGCCGACGCACCCGCGGTGACGGAGACGCTCACCGGGGCCTGGGTGCGGCTGGTGGACTGGCCGGCCGGTGCGACGTCGGCGGTGACGTGTGGGGGGGCCGCGGTGGTGGGGCGGTCCTGGCAGCCGGTGGCGAGGGCGACGAGGAGGATGGCGGCGGGAGACCACCGCCATCCGGTGGGGGTGACCTGCGGTGCGCGGGGCATGGGTGCGCTCCCTTGGTGGTGATGCGTGTGGGGTCCACATCCACTGGCCGGCCTCGGCCAGTGATCGGGTCGGAGCTCGTGGCGAGAGCGATCGTTCTCGTGACGTTCCGGGCCGGACGCGTCACTCTTCGAGCTCTCCACCCCGGAATACGTCGGAGGGGGGCGAAGTCGGTCATCAGCCTCCCGGCCGGCCCCGAAATCCCCAGGGACGACGAGAAAGGGCGTTCCCCTGCGGGAACGCCCTTCCGGTTCACTACCGCGTGGAGAGAAGATCCTTCGGCGCTGCGCGCCTCAGGATGACAAAAGGGCGCTCCCTGGGGAACGCCCTTCCGGTTCACTACCGCGTGGAGAGAAGATCGTTCGGCGCTGCGCGCCTCAGGATGACAAAAGGGCGTTCCCCTGCGGGAACGCCCTTTTGTCAGAACACGAGCATCAGCGGATTCTCGAGCAGGCGTCGCAGGGTCTGGAGGAACTTCGCGCCCACGGCCCCGTCGATCACGCGGTGGTCGCAGCTCATGGTGACGCGGAGCCTGCGACGCACTTCCAGCTCGCCGTCGACCACGATCGGCTTCTCCTCGATCCCGCCGATGGCGAGGATCCCCACCTCGGGCGGGTTGATGATCGCGGTGAACTGGTCGATCCCGAACATGCCGAGGTTCGACACGCTGAAGGTGGAGCCGGTGTACTCCTGCGGCTGCAGCTTCCGCTCGCGCGCCTTCTTCGCCAGCGCGCGCGACTCCGCCGAGATCTCGCGAAGCGACTTGGTGTCGGCGTCGAAGATCACCGGCACGATGAGGCCATCGTCGGTGGCCACGGCCATGCCGAGGTGCACGCGGTGGTGATAGCGGATCCTGTCGCCGAGCCAGTGCGCGTTCACCTCGGGGTGCTGGCGGAGCGCGGTGGCCACCGCCTTGAGGATCACGTCGTTGAACGACGCCTTGAACTCGTCGCCCATCTCCGCCATGGCGG
>DASWVQ010000198.1:0-2061 GCA_036401195.1 Gemmatimonadaceae bacterium | reverse complement strand
GCGCCCCTGGTACAACCCGGGGCTCAAGAGTTCCACCTTCATCGTGCCCGGGATCATAGGCACCCTCCTCTCGATCATGCTCATCCTCATCACCAGCATGGCCGTGGTGCGCGAGCGGGAGCGAGGGACGCTCGAGCAGCTCGTGGTGACGCCGATCGACCGCACCAGCCTGCTGCTGGGGAAGATCGTCCCCTTCGCCATCGTGGGCTTCGTGCAGATGACGGTGATCCTGGTGCTGGGGAAGCTCTTCTTCGACATCCCCATGCGGGGGAGCCTCGGGCTGCTCTACCTGGTGGGGGGCACCTTCATCGTGGCGAACCTGTCGCTCGGCGTCTTCCTCTCCACCCTGGCGAAGACCCAGGTGCAGGCGATGCAGCTCTCCTTCTTCTTCCTGCTCCCGAACATCCTGCTCTCGGGGTTCATGTTCCCGCGGGAGGCGATGCCGGCGCCGGCGATGGCGATCGGGTGGGTGCTCCCCCTCACCTATTTCCTGCGGGTGATCCGCGGTATCCTGTTGAAGGGGGTGGGGCTCGGTGCGGTGTGGCCGGAGATGCTCGCCCTCACCGCCTTCACGGTCGTGCTGGTCGCGCTGAGCGTGGCGCGCTTCCAGAAGCAGATCGGTTGAGCCCGGCCGCCCAGTCCCTCGTCCCCAGCCCCCAGCCCCCAGCCCCCAGCCCCTCTCATGCCCTCCGCCACGCACACGAAGTGGGACAGCGTTCCCCTCGAGCCGGTGAGCGACATGCTCGACCGGAAGCTGATCACCGGCGACCGGATGATGCTCGCCCACGTCTTCCTGAAGCAGGGGTGCGTGGTGCCGAAGCACCAGCACGAGAACGAGCAGTTCACCTACATCATCTCCGGGGCGCTCCGTTTCCGGGTGTGGGACCCGGAGGAGCGCACGGTGACGGTGCGCGCGGGGGAGGTGCTGCACCTCCCGTCGAACGTGCCGCACGAGGCGACGGCCCTCGAGGACACCCTCGACATGGACATCTTCGACCCGCCCCGCCAGGACTGGCTCGACAAGACCGACGAGTACCTGCGGCGGTGAGCCGTTCATCGCGGCGCTGAACAGCTGCAGCAACCACCATGAAGCGAATGAAGAGAATGAAGCGAATCGCAGCTGGCGCGGCCGGCATCCAGATTGGCGGGGCAGCATTTGCTTCATTCGATTCATTCGCTTCATGGTGGTTGAGCCGTTGAAGGCACGAAGAGACGTCAACGACGGGAGCGGGACATGGACCTGGGGCTGAAGGGGCGCGTCGCGGTGGTGGCGGCGGCCAGCAAGGGGCTGGGGCGCGCCACGGCGGAGGAGCTGGCGCGCGAGGGGTGCGACCTCGTGGTCTGCGCCCGCGGCGAGCCGGCGCTGCGTGAGGCGGCGGCGGCGATGGAGGCGCACGGCACGCGGGTGGTGCCGGTCGTCGCGGACCTGGGCACCGCCGAGGGGGTCGACACCGTGGTGCAGCGCGCGATGGAGGCGTTCGGCCGGGCCGACATCGTCGTCGCCAACGCGGGGGGGCCGCCGTCGGGGCCCTTCGAGACCCATCCCTGGGGCGCATGGCAGGAGGCGGTGGAGCTCAACCTGCGCAGCACGGTCGAGCTGGTGCGCCCGTTCCTCCCCGGCATGCGGGAGCGGCGGTGGGGGCGCATCCTCACCATCACCTCGATCGCCGTGAAGCAGCCGGTGGAGGGGCTCATCCTCTCCAACGCCATCCGCGCCGCGGTCACGGGGTTCGCGCGCACCCTGGCCAACGAGGTGGCGAAGGACGGGATCACGGTGAACAACCTGCTCCCGGGGTACACGCGCACCGACCGCGTGACCTCGCTGAACGCCGCTCGCGCCGCGCGGGAGGGGATCACCCCGGAGGCGGTGGCGCGCGGGATCGAGCAGCAGGTGCCGATGGGGCGCTACGGCGAGCCGCGCGAGTTCGCGGCGCTGGCGGCCTTCCTCGCCTCCGAGCGGGCCAGCTACATCACCGCGCAGTCGATCGCGGTGGATGGAGGGTGGATCCGGTCACTGCTCTGACCACGGCGGCCGGCCGTCGGCCCATGACCGGCAGTCTT
>DASWVQ010000197.1:0-1517 GCA_036401195.1 Gemmatimonadaceae bacterium | reverse complement strand
TTTACTGGGGCTTCGATCAAGAGCTTCGCCTTGCGGCTGACCCCATCAATTAACCTTCCAGCACCGGGCAGGCGTCACACCCTATACGTCCACTTTCGTGTTTGCAGAGTGCTGTGTTTTTGATAAACAGTCGCAGCGGCCTGGTTTCTGAGGCCCTCTTCAGCTCAGCTGCGCATGCAGCCACCAAAAAGGGCGCACCTTCTCCCGAAGTTACGGTGCCATGTTGCCTAGTTCCTTCACCCGAGTTCTCTCAAGCGCCTGAGAATTCTCATCCTACCCACCTGTGTCGGTTTACGGTACGGTCTTCGTGAGCTGAAGCTTAGGAGCTTTTCCTGGAAGCGTGGTATCAGTGACTTCGCTCTAAAGAGCTCGTCTCGGTGCTCGGTGTTAAAGGAACCCGGATTTGCCAAAGTTCCACACCTACCGCCTTTCCCCGGGACAACCAACGCCCGGTACACCTAACCTTCTCCGTCCCTCCATCGCACTCACGCGAGGTGCAGGAATATTAACCTGCTTCCCATCGACTACGGCTTTCGCCCTCGCCTTAGGGACCGACTAACCCTGCGTCGATTAACGTTGCGCAAGGAAACCTTGGGCTTTCGGCGTGCGGGCTTTTCACCCGCATTATCGTTACTCATGTCAGCATTCGCACTTCCGATACCTCCAGCAGCCTTCTCAAGCCACCTTCGCAGGCTTACGGAACGCTCCTCTACCGCGCACACATAAGTGTGCACCCCAAGCTTCGGTTTAGTGCTTAGCCCCGTTAAATCTTCCGCGCAGACCGACTCGACCAGTGAGCTATTACGCTTTCTTTAAAGGGTGGCTGCTTCTAAGCCAACCTCCTGGCTGTCTGTGCCTTTCCACATCGTTTTCCACTTAGCACTAAATTTGGGACCTTAGCTGTGGGTCTGGGTTGTTTCCCTTTTCACGACGGACGTTAGCACCCGCCGTGTGTCTCCCATACAGTCCGTCTTGGTATTCGGAGTTTGCCATGGTTTGCTAAGACGCGATGTCCCGCTAGCCATAACAGTGCTCTACCCCCAAGAGGATACATATGAGGCGCTACCTAAATAGCTTTCGAGGAGAACCAGCTATCTCCGGGTTCGATTAGCTTTTCACTCCTAATCACACCTCATCCCCTACCTTTGCAACGGGAGTGGGTTCGGGCCTCCAGTACCTGTTACGGCACCTTCACCCTGGGCATGACTAGATCACCCGGTTTCGGGTCTACTGCCCGCGACTATGCGCCCTTATCAGACTCGGTTTCCCTTCGCCTCCCCTATACGGTTAAGCTTGCCACGAACAGTAAGTCGCTGACCCATTATACAAAAGGTACGCAGTCACCCTTGCGGGCTCCTACTGCTTGTACGCACACGGTTTCAGGGTCTATTTCACTCCCCTCTCCGGGGTTCTTTTCGCCTTTCCCTCACGGTACTGGTTCACTATCGGTCGGTCAGGAGTATTTAGCCTTGGAGGATGGTCCCCCCATGTTCAGACAGGGTTTCTCGTGCCCCGCC
>DASWVQ010000196.1:0-2703 GCA_036401195.1 Gemmatimonadaceae bacterium | reverse complement strand
CGCTGCCGCCGCGCGACCGCGGCGGAACTGGCGAACACCCCCGCGCACATGCGGCAGGAGGTGACCTGCGAGGGCGCGCGCGTCGCCCCCTACCGGTTGCAGGTCGCGATCGACGGGCGCACGGTGGCCAGTGGGCTCGCGACCGGTTCCGGCCGGGCGGGGGAGGGCACCCTCTACCTGCTCGAGGAGTTCGTGCTCGCGCCGGGGGCGCACCGGGTGATGGTCACCCTCGCACGCGCCGACAGCGGCGGCGCGGCGGCCGATCCGGCGCGCGCCCTGGGGGCGCGCGACGACCACCGGCACGCGGTGCCCCGGCGCCTCGCGCTCGACACGACGATGGTGTTCGCGCCGCGGCAGGTGGCGCTCGTGACCTATTCCGCGGAAGCGGAGCGGCTCGTCGTCGTGGGTCCCTGACGCCGGGCCCAGGCGAAGTAGACCGGCACCCCGGCCGCGAGGATGGCGAAACCCAGCCGCGCCTCCCGCGACTCGATCGCGGTGGAGAGGGCGATGGCCCAGCAGGTGGCCACGAACAGCGCGGTCGTCACGGGATGCAGGGGGACGCGCGTGCTGGTCGCGTCGCCCTGCCGCCGGCGGAAGACGAAGAGCGCCGCCGCGGTGAGCCCGAAGAAGAGGACGTCGATGGAGACGACGTAGTCCAGGATGCGGTCGTACTGCCCCGTGAGGGCGATCAGCGAGGCCCACATGCCCTGGAGCACGATCGCCGCGACGGGCACGCGCGTGACGGGGTGCACGGTGGCCACGGCGCGGAAGAACAGGCCGTCGCTCGCCATCTGGTGGTACACCCGCGGCGCGGTGAGCACGCTCTGGCTCAGGAACCCCACGGTCGAGATGGCGATCCCCAGGGAGATGAGCCGCGCCCCCGGCTCGCCGAGGGCGATGCGCATCACGTCGGCGGCGGGGGTGGTGCTCGCGGCCAGCCCCGCGCTCCCCAGCACGCGGAGGCAGGCGACGTTCACCAGCAGGTACACGATCACCACGCCGGTCACGCCGATGAGGAGCCCGCGCGGGAGGTCGCGCCGCGGATCGCGCATCTCGGCGCTCACGAAGCTCGCCGTCTGCCAGCCGCCGTACGCGAACATGATGGGGACGAGGGCGCCAAGAAGGCTGCCCGGCCTCCCCGCCGCCTCGATGGCGTGCGCGCCGGCGGGCGCCGGGGCCCAGCGCGCGGCGATGAACAGCCCCGCCCCGATCAGTGCCACGATCGCCGCCAGCTTGAGGAGCATGAGCGCGCTCTGCACGTTGCTCCCCGCGCGCACGCCGACGCAGTTGATGGCGGTGAGGATGAGCAGCGTCCCCACGGCGAGGACGTTCGCCGGGATCGCCAGCCCGCCGATCTCCCGCGCGTACCGGGCGAAGATCATCGCTGCCCCCGCCATCCCTCCAGTCTGCACCACGAGCAGCAGCGTCCAGCCGTACAGGAACGCGACCAGGGGGTGAAAGGCGTCGCGCAGGTAGGCGTACTGCCCCCCGCCCCCGGGCGCGCGCTGGGCGAGCTCCGCGTACACGAAGCTCCCGATCAGCGCGAGCGCCCCGCCTATCCCCCAGGCGAGCAGCGCCAGCTCCCCGCTCCCCACGCGGCGGACCACGTTGGCGGGGTTGGCGAAGATGCCGGCGCCGATGATCCCTCCCATCACGATCATCGTCGCGTCGAAGGCGCCGAGGCGGCGGGCGAGGGTGGGGGTGGGTGCGCCCGGGTCAGGCACCGAGGCTGTGGGGCGGGGGTGGGGTCATGGCGGGGCGAACATACGGTCGCCTCCCCAGCGCGTCCATCCCAAGGGCTCGTCGTCCACTCCGGAGCTCCTCGCGCAATGGTGTGGGCCGCCGATGACGCGAATCACACGGATGACGCGGTGTCGGGATGGCAATCCCACCGCCGGCGCGCCTCACCGAGCAAGAGTCAACCGCGAAGGACTTTGGAACTGCTTCGACGTCGCTCCATCTCTCGAGGCAGTTCCAACAAATCCACCGAGCCCCAGGGGGATGAGATTCTCTCCCCCCGCGCACCGGGACCGCGTCATCCGCGTCACTCGCGTCATCCGCGACGCACCACGCGGCGCACGGCGGCTGGGATTGTCGCGATATCTCAACGGCGAATCCCGTGATGATGGCCGAAGACGATGGGTCACGCGTCGCGCCCCTGCCGGCCACACCTTGCGACCATGGCGACCGGCACCGGCCCACTGCTCGAACAGGACCTCACATCCCGGATCATCGGGGGGTTCTACGACGTGTACAACTACTTCGGCGGCGAGCTGCCGGAACAGGTCTACACCCGCGCACTGGAAGTGGAACTCGCCGCGCGCGGGTTGCTCGTCGCGCGCGAGGCGCCGATCGAGGTGCGGTACAAGGGGGAGCGCGTCGGGGAGCTCCGCGCCGACCTCATCGTCGAGTCGAAGGTGATCCTCGAGGTGAGCTCCCGTGTGCGCCCGCTCGCCGGCCGTGCTTAACGCCCAGGCGGCACGTGCCGTCTTCCACGCATGACCCTATCTTCCGGGATGGCCCGTCGCCTGCTCCTCCCCCTCCGGCTGGCGCTGGCCGCCTGCCCGCTGCTCCTCGCCGGCTGCGGCGCGCCACGTGCGCTGGTCCCCGCGGAGCGGTGTGCCGCGGCCGATACCGTGCGCGTTCCGCTCACCCAACTCGGCGCCGGGTGCTACAAGGGATTCGCCGGCGGGCTGTATCCCG
>DASWVQ010000195.1:0-11508 GCA_036401195.1 Gemmatimonadaceae bacterium | reverse complement strand
GAGGTCAGCTCTCCGCCCGCCGCGCCATGGCGTTGATCGCCTTCCGGCGATCGTCGATCTTCGCCTGCTTCTTCAGGTCGGCCATGTACTGCTGCACCACCTGCTGGCGGAGCATCTGGAGCCGCGCGTCGCGCTGCTGCTCCTTCTGCGCGGCCCAGGCGGCGCTGTCGGCGTGCTGGTAGTTGTCCACGCGGATCACCGCGACGCCGTTCTCCACCTTCACCGGCTGGCTGATCGCGCCGATCGGGAGCCCGAAGGCCACGCCGATCGCCTCGGTGAGCTGCCCCAGCGCGGGCACGTACGACGTGCGGGCGATCTTCCCCGTCTTCGAGATGGTGGCGCCCTGCGCGGCCGCGGCGCCCTCGAGCGAGCCGGCCGCCGCCTGCTGCGCGACCTGCTGCGCCTTGGGGAGGAGCTTCTCGATCGCGCGATCGATCGTCACGCGCTGCCGGATCTCCGCCTTCGCGGCGTCGAAGTCGGCCTTGCCCCCTTCCACCAGCGAGTCGACCCGCGCGACGTAGTAGCCATTCTCGTCGTCGAACAGCTCGCTCACCTCGCCCACCTTGGAGCCGCTGAAGGCCCAGGCGCTGGCGCCCGGCACCACCAGGTTCCCCGCCGTCGCCGGCTGACCTTCCAGCGCGATCGCCTTCACCGGGGTGAGCCCCAGCTTCACGGCGGCCGAGTCGAAGCGGGCGGGATTCTCCCCCGCCGCGGTGAGGTTGGCCAGCTCGTCGGCCTTGCGGTCCACCGCCGCGGCGGCCGAATCGCCCACCTGCACGCGCACCAGGATGTGCCGGAGGTCGAGCGTGTCCCCCTTCTTCTCGTCCACCCGGATCAGGTGGTAGCCGAAAGGGGTCGCGATCGGCTGCGACACCTGCCCCACGGGGAGCTGGTAGGCTGCGTCCTCGAAGGTGGGCACGAAGCGTCCCTTCGGCCCGCGGCCGAGCGACCCGCCGTTCACCGCGCTCGCGCTGTCCGCCGACTCGCGGCGCGCCACGTCCTCGAACTTCGCCCCGCCGAGGATCTCGGCGCGGAGCGCCTCCGCCTTCGCGCGCGCCCGGGCGCTGTCCGCCGCGGAGATCGCGCGGGGGATGTGCAGCACCGAGAGCACCGCGCGGCCGGTGCGGTCAAACTCCGCCTTGTGCGCCTCGAAGTACGCCTTCAGGTCGCCGTCGGAGATGCCGTTGTCGGGCGGGAGGTTGGCCGGTACCTCGAGCGAGGCCACGGTCGCCTCGACCGAGTCGCGCTGGTCGCGCCAGGCGCGCCAGAGCTCCGCGTCGGTCACGTAGATCCCCGAGGAGAGCGCGTCGTACAGCTTCTGCTTCGGGATCTCGGTGCGGTAGTACTGCTCGAGCCCCGCGAGGAAGCCCTGCTGGCGCGCGGCCGGGCTGGCGAGGAAGCGCTGGTACTTCGCCGGGTCGAAACGCCCCTCGGTCTGCAGCTCGGGCGACTGGACCACCCACTGCGGCGGGGCGAACTTGGCGTACTCGCGCACCTCGTCGTCGGTGGCGATGATGCCGCGGCGGCGGTACTCCTGCTCCAGCAGGACGTCCATGATCATCTGGTCGAGGACGGCGTCCTCCACCTGGCGGACTTCATCCTGCGTGAGCGAGCGGCCGGCTCGCTGCTGCTGCGATTCCGTCTCACGCTGGACGGCGGCCTGCCAGTCCACGTAGCGGATCTCCCGGCCATTCACGACGGCAACGGGGGTGGTCGGGGTCAGGGGCTGGCGGCCGACGAGGCCGGAGACCTCGTAGAACATGAACCCGCCGACGAAGGCGAGAGCCACGAACCACCAGATGTATTTCGCAGCGCTCCGTACCTGTTGCAGCACAGGGCGGACTCCTCGAGAAATCGGGGATGGGGAGGGAGGAAGGACAGTCGAAAAAGTTACCTTTGCCCGTCGTGTAAAATCAAGAGAGAGGCACACTTCTGATTGACTTCGCGCGCGGGCGGGATGAATTTTAACTTCCCTTCCGGCGGCCGTGCCGCGCTCCCTTCGAGGACCTGAATGCCACCTGCCGACCGCATCGAGGAGCTGAAGAAGAAGTTCGACGAGAACCCCCGCCGGTACTTCGCGCCCCTCGCGAACGAGTACCGGAAGGCGGGGGATCTCGCCCAGGCCATCTCGATCTGCCGGACGCACCTGCCGCAGCAGCCCGGGCACATGAGCGGGCACATCGTCTACGGCCAGGCACTCTTCGAGAACGGGGAGCTGGACGAAGCGCGCACCGTCTTCCAGACGGCGCTCGAGCTCGACCCCGAGAACCTCATCGCCCTGCGCCACCTGGGCGACATCGCCCTCCGCGCCGGCGACTCCGCCACGGCGCGCAGCTGGTACGAGCGCGTCCTCGAGACCGACCCGCGCAACGAGGAGATCACCGCGGTCCTGCAGGGGTTGGCTCCCGCCGCCCCGGCGGTCGCGGAGCCCGCCCCGCCCCCCCCGATCCAGGCGCCCTCCCCCCTGGACGACATGGCGTCGGAGCTGGCCGCGGCCGACGACCCGCAGGCGATCGACCTCGACGCCCCCGCCGCGCAGCCCCTCGAGCTGCTCGACCTCTCCACCGACCTGCCCGCGTCGTCGCCCGTCGCGCCGCCGCCCCCCGCCGCTCCCGCGCCGGCGGCCGGAACGGGCGACGGAGACGGCCACGAGCTGCTCGAACTCGATACGTCGATGTTCGGGCAGGCGGCCGGCCGCTCCGCCGGCGCCGATCACCCGCCCCTCGACATCACCGCCACCGCGCTCCACACCGACGAGCAGGAGACGGAGTCGGCGGCGGGCGACGCCTCCCTCCTCGAGGGGCTCGAGCCCACGCACTTCGAGGGACCGTCGGCGGAGGTGCCCCCCCCTTCGCTCGCGGGGCTCGAGCCGCAGGCCTTCGAGCCCCCGCCCCCCGAGGTGCACCCCGCCCGCATCTCGCAGGCCTTCCCCGCGCTCGAGGAGTTCGCGGGGCTCTCGCACGACGGCGCGCCGGCGGACAGTACCCCGATGCAGGATCCCCCCGCGCCGCCGCCGCCGGCGCTCGACGAACTCCCCTTCATCGACACCGCCGCCGACGCCCCGGCGGAGGCCCCCGCCGGGGTCGCCGCCGAGGACTTCGCCGACATGCCGGCGGAATCCCCCGCGGAATCCCCCGCGGCGGCGGCGCCGTCCGTCGAGTCATTCCCCGAGTTCGAGCCCCTGGCCGAGGCGCGCGAGCCCGAGGCGCGCGAGCCCGAGGCCGCCGCCCCCGTCGTGGACGAGGCGTCGCCCGGCCGGCCCACGCCGTCGGCGGGAGGCGCCTTCGTCACCGAGACGATGGCGGAGTTGTACATCCAGCAGGGATTCCACGACCGGGCCGCCGACGTCTACCGCCAGCTCCTCGGCCAGCGCCCGAACGACGCCGGGCTCCGCGAGCGGCTGGAGGCCGTGGAGGCTCGGATGGCGGCCGCCTCCGCCCCCACCCCCGCGATGGCCACGGTCGCGGTGGAGGAGGGTCCCTCGATCCGCGAGTTCCTCGGTCGCCTCGCCGCCCGTCGTCCCCGGGGGACGGTGCCCTACGTCCCCACCCCGCCGGAGCCGCAGGCTGCGCTCCCGGACGTCGACACCGAGGGCGCCGAGCCCCCGATGGAGATGGGCACGTCGCAGGTGGAACCCGAGCAGGCGGAGGACGAAGCGGAGCCCGCCTCGGCCGAGCTTCCATTCCTCGAGCCGTACGACGAGGAGCCTGCCGCCGCGGAGGCGCCCGAAGCCTCCGGAGCCCCCGAAGTGGCCGAGGAGCCAGCCGTCGCGGCGGCCCCCTCCGAGGTGCCCACGTCCATGGCGACGCCGGCGCCCGGGTCGATCAGCGCGATCTTCGGCGGGTCGGTGAGCGACGACGACGAAGTCCGTGCGTCGCGCCTCGCCGCCGCCTACGCCCCCGCGCCGGCCCACGAAGCGCCCCCCGCGGCGCCCCAGCCCTCCGCCGCGTCCATCGGCGTGAGCGACGCGCCGGCGGCGCCCGCGCTCCCGCCGATGGACGCGGCCGACGAGGAGCCGGCGGTGCTTCCCGCCGCGGGCCGCCCCGCGCGCCCCGCGGAGACCGAGCTTTCGCTCGATCGCGTGTTCCGCGAGCCGCGCCCGGCCGCCGGGGCGCGCAATTCCACCGGGTTCTCCTTCGACCAGTTCTTCTCGAAGACCGAGGGCGCCGCCCCCGCCGCCCCCGCGCCCCGCGCGCCGGAGCACGGTGAGGCCCCCGCCGCCGGCGCCGACGACATCGCGCAGTTCAACGCCTGGCTGCAGGGGCTGAAGAACAAGTGAGGATCGCGGTCCTCAACGGCCCCAACCTCAACCTCCTCGGCACGCGCGAACCGGCGCTCTACGGCCGCGACACGCTCGCGGACGTCGAGGCGCGGCTCCGGACGGTGGCGTCGGAGCTGGGGGTGGAGCTCGAGTTCGCCCAGCACAACGGGGAAGGGGAGCTCATCGACCGCGTGCACGCGATGCGCGGGCGCGTCGCCGGCTGCGTGGTGAACGCGGGGGCGTACAGCCACACGAGCCTCGCCCTGCGCGACGCCTTCGTGGGGGCGGAGGTCCCCTTCGCCGAGGTGCACGTGACGAACGTGTACGCGCGCGAGCCGGAGCGGCGGCACTCGATGCTCGCCCAGGCCGCGGTGGGGGTGTGCGTGGGATTCGGCGCATTTGGCTACGAAATGGCGCTGCGCGGGCTGGTGGCCCGGCTCGGCCCCGCGCGCCCCCCGGCCGCCGCCGCGGCTCCCCATGGCTGACGCCCGGTCCGAGCGCCTCGCGGCGCTGGGCGCGGCGCTCGACGTCTCGCACCTGGACGGGCTGCTCGTCACGAGCCTCCCCAACATCCGCTACCTCACGGGCTTCTCGGGCTCGAGCGCGCTGCTGTTCGTGACCTCGCGCGAGGCGCTCCTCGTCACCGACTTCCGATACCAGACGCAGGTCGCGGAAGAGGTGGGCGACCTCGCCCGGGTCGTGATCGAGCCGCAGAGCCTCTGGACGGGGCTCTGGCAGCAGCTTCCCGCGATGGGCCCCCTCGCCGTGCTCGGCTTCGAGGCGCCGCACCTCCTTCACCGGGACTTCCAGCGGTTGCTGGAGTCGGGGAGCCGGTGGCAGTGGCGCCCCACTGGCGACCTGGTCGAGGCGCTGCGCGAGGTGAAGGACGCCGACGAGCTGGCGGCGATCGAGGAGGCGGCGGGGATCGCCACCCGCGCCCTGGCGCGCACCCTCCCCGCGGTGCGCGCCGGGATGACGGAGTTCGCGGTGGCGGGGATCCTGGAGCACGCCCTGCGCGACGAAGGGAGCGAGGATTTCCCCTTTCCCTCGATCATCGCCTCCGGCCCCCGCTCCGCCCTCCCCCACGCCCGATCCTCGGCGCGGGAGGTCCAGGCGGGCGATTTCCTCCTCCTCGACTTCGGGGCGGTGCACCGCGGCTACTGCTCCGACATCACCCGCACCGTGGTGGTGGGGCAGGCGACCGCCGAGCAGCGGGAGGCGTACGGGGTGGTGCGGGAGGCGAATGCCCGGGCCGCCGCCGCGGTCCGGCCCGGCATGTCGGGACGGGATGCCGACGCGGTCGCGCGCGACTACATTGAGCGGGCTGGGTTCGGCGAGCTGTTCGGCCATTCCCTCGGGCATGGCCTGGGGCTGGAGGTGCACGAGGCGCCCCGGCTCGCCCGCACGGCGGAGGCAGTCCTGCCCCGGGGAGCGGTCGTGACGATCGAACCCGGGATCTATCGCCCCGGTTGGGGCGGAATTCGCATCGAGGACGATGTGCATCTGGGCGCCGATGGCGCGCGGGTGCTGACGCACTTCACGCGCGAGCTCCTCGAGCTCGCCTGATCCGCGCGGTCCGGCGGTCCCGTTCACTGGCCTATGATCGATCTACGCTACGTCAAGAAGCTCATCGACATCCTCGACGAATCCACGGTGGATTCCATCGAGATCTCGTCGGACAAGGGGATGAAGATCCGCATCTCCAAGAGTCCGCAGCAGCGCGGCCCCGTGCAGATGGCCGCCCCGGTGCCGATGGCGCCCATGCTCCCGGCGACCACCGCCGCGGCGGCGCCCCGGTCCTCCCCCGCCGAGGGGGTCCACGTGGTGGGCGACGAGGGCGGTCGCGACGAGGGGCGCGCCGGCGCGGGACTGGAGGTGAAGTCCCCGATGGTGGGCACCTTCTACTCGGCGCCGGAGCCGGGCGCGAAGCCCTACGTCGCCGTGGGGCAGCGCGTGCAGAAGGGGCAGATCCTCTGCATCATCGAGGCGATGAAGATCATGAACGAGATCGAGTCGGAGTACTCGGGGCTCGTGAAGGAAGTGCTGGCGCAGGACGCGCAGCCGGTCGAGTACGGCCAGGCCCTGTTCCGCATCGACCCGAATGGGTAATCCCGTGGCGGGTTCCGCTCCCGCGCCGGCCGCGCCGGCGGCCCCGGGGGGGTTCAACTTCAAGGTGGTCCTGCAGCAGATGGTGCAGCAGGGCGCCTCGGACCTCCACCTCAAGGTGGGACGCCCGCCCACGCTGCGCCTCAATGGCGAGCTGTCCGCGCTGGACATGCCGCCGCTGCGCCCCGAGGACCTCAAGGCCCTCGCCGAGCAGCTCATGACCCCGCGCCAGGTGAAGGAGTTCTCCGAGCAGAAGGAGGCCGACTTCGCGATCGGCGTGCCGGGGATCGGCCGCTTCCGCTGCAACCTGTACCAGCAGCGCGGCTCCCTGTGCTACGCGCTGCGCGCCATCCCGTACCAGGCGCGCACGATCGACGAGCTGATGCTCCCGGCGGTGCTCAAGGACATCGCGCTCAAGCCGCGCGGGCTCGTGCTCGTCACCGGCATCACCGGCTCCGGGAAGTCCACGGCGCTGGCGGCGATGATCCAGCACGTGAACGAGCACCGCCACGCGAACGTGATCACGATCGAGGACCCGATCGAGTTCCTCCATCGCGACATCAACTCGCACATCAACCAGCGCGAGATCGGCACCGACACGACCACCTTCGAGCAGGCGCTGCGCCGGGTGCTGCGCCAGGACCCGGACGTGATCCTCATCGGCGAGATCCGCGACCTGATCACGCTCGACACCGCGCTCAAGGCGGCCGACACCGGCCACCTCGTGTTCTCCACCCTGCACACGCAGGACGCGACGCAGACGATCAACCGCGTCCTCTCGTTCTACCCGCCGCACCAGCAGGCCGAGGTGCGCTTCGCCCTCGCCAGCGCCCTGCAGGCGGTCATCTCGCTGCGGCTCGTGCCGCGCGCCGACAAGCCCGGCCGCATCCCGGCGGCCGAGATCCTGATCAACACCGCCGCCGTGCGCGACCAGATCCGTGACATGCAGGCGACGCTCAACATCCCCGACCTCATCAAGGAGGGCGCCGTGCAATACGGGATGCAGAGCTTCGACCAGTCGCTGATGCAGTGGTACTCGCAGGGGAAGATCTCCTACGAGAGCGCGCTGTTCTTCGCCACGAACCCCAGCGAGTTCGCGCTGCGGGTCCAGGGGGTCGCCGGCACCAGCGATTCCAGCTGGGCCGGGTTCGAGGGCGGCGGCTGAGCCGACACCAGCATGTTCCGGAAAGTCCTCATCGCCAATCGCGGCGAGATCGCGCTCCGCGTGATCCGCGCCTGCCGGGAGCTCGGCATCGAGACGGTCGCCGTGTACTCCGAGGCGGACCGCGAGTCGCTGCACGTCCGCTTCGCCGACGACGACGTCTGCATCGGCCCCGCGCCGGCGCGTGACTCGTACCTGAAGATCCCGCGCCTCATCGCCGCCGCCGAGATCACCGGCGCCGACGCGATCCATCCCGGCTACGGCTTCCTCGCGGAGAACGCCGAGTTCGCGGAGACCTGCGCGGCCTCCAACATCACCTTCATCGGCCCCACCGCGGAGCAGATCCGCGTCATGGGCGACAAGGCCGCCGCCCGCAAGGCGATGACCGCCGTCGGCGTGCCGATCGTCCCCGGCACCCCCGGCCCCGTCGAGGACGTGGACGAGGCCCTCGAGTTCGCGAAGCAGATCGGCTTCCCCGTCATCATCAAGGCCGCCGCCGGCGGCGGGGGGAAGGGGATGCGCGTCGCGAAGGACGAGGACGAGTTCTCCCGCTCCTTCCAGCTCGCCCGCTCCGAGGCGCTCAGCGCCTTCGGCAACGGGGACGTGTACGTGGAGAAGTACCTCTCCCGGCCGCGCCACATCGAGTTCCAGATCCTCGGCGACCGCCACGGCAAGGTGATCCACCTGGGGGAGCGCGACTGCTCGGTGCAGCGCCGCCACCAGAAGCTCATCGAGGAAGCCCCCTCGCCCGCGGTGACCCCCGACCTGCGCGAGCGCATGGGCGCCGCCGCCGTCGCGGGGGCGCAGGCGATCGACTACGTGGGCGCCGGCACGATCGAGATGCTCCTCGAGAACGGGGAGTTCTACTTCATGGAGATGAACACCCGCATCCAGGTGGAGCATCCGGTCACCGAGATGCTCACCGGGGTGGACCTCGTGAAGGAGCAGATCCGCGTCGCGGCCGGGGAGCCCCTCGCCGTCACCGAGCTCCCCCCGCTCCGCGGGCACGTGATCGAGGTGCGCGTCAACGCCGAGGATCCCGCGCGCAACTTCCAGCCGAGCCCGGGGCGCATCAACACCTACCATCCCCCCGGCGGCCCGGGGGTGCGCATCGACTCGCACGTCTACGCGGGCTACACGGTGCCCCCCTACTATGACTCCCTCCTCGGGAAGCTCATCTGCCAGGGGCGCAACCGCGAGGAGGCGATCGGGCGCATGAAGATGGCGCTCGACTCCTTCATCATCGAGGGCGTGACCACGACGATCCCCTTCCTGCGCCGGGTGATGGACGACCCGCACTTCGCGGCGGGCGACGTGGACACGAAGTTCCTCGAGCGCGAGGCGCACCTCCTCAAGGAGCCGGGGTGACCGCTCGGGTCGACGTCGTCTTCGGGGTCCAGCAGCTGTCGCCGGGGGACGTGCAGGGACGCGTCGTGGGGGTCATCGACGTGCTCCGCGCCTCGACCTCGATCGCCGCGGCGCTGGCCAACGGCGCCCGCGCCGTGATCCCCCTCGAGACCCCCGAGGAAGTGGTGAACCGCTCGCGCCAGTTCGACCGCGCGGAGGTGCGCCTCGCCGGCGAGCGGAAGATGCTCATGGTCCCCGGCTTCGACCTGGGGAACTCGCCCCGCGAGTACACCCGCGAGGCGGTGGAGGGGAAGACGGTCCTCCTCACCACCACCAACGGCACCGGGGTGCTCGGCCCCGCCCTCCAGGGCGCGCGTGACGTGGTCATCGCCTCGTACGTCAACTTCACGGCCGCGTCGGCGATGCTGCGCACGGCGCTGCGCGGGGGCGCCGACATCACCATCGTCTGCGCCGGCCGCGACCGGCAGTTCTCCCTCGAGGACGCCGCCTGCGCCGGCCGCTACGTGCACCACCTCACGAAGCGGCTCCAGGACGTCGAGCTGAACGACGCCGCGCAGGCGTCGGTGCTGCTCGACAAGAAGTACGGCGACCACCTCATGCGGCTGTTCATGGCCTCGATGCATGGACAGGCCCTCCACGCCGCGGGATTCGCCGAGGACCTCGCCCTCTGCGCGACGATCGACGCCTTCGGCGTGATCCCGCTGTATTCGGACCGCCAGATCACCAAGCTCGGACCAGACCGGGAGCGGTAGGCCCCGTGGGCAGTTCCACCTTCAGGCGCGAGGTGGCCGGCATTGCGCTGTCGGCCCTCGCCCTCTTCCTCGCCGGCGCACTCGCCACCCTCGCCTGGGCCCAGCTCCGGGGGGGCGTCGACGTCGCCGCCAACGTGGGCGGCGTGGGCCGCTTCCTCGCCGAGCCCCTCGTGGGCTTCCTCGGCTGGGCGGGCGCCTGGCTCGCCCCCGTGGCCGCCGCCGTGGCCGCGCTCCGCGCCTTCGGCCTCTTCGCCCACGACGAGGGCGACGCCGACCGCGGGCGCGCCTGGTTCGTGTTCTCGGCCGGGCTCGCGCTGATCCTGCCGGTGGTCGTCGCGCTGGCGCTCGGCGTCACCACCGCGAGCGGCGACGCGCCCGCGGCCGCCGGCCTGTGGGGGAGCTTCGTCGCCGCCTACTGGCGCGACTGGTTCGGGGGATTCGGCGCCTGGATCGGCATCCTCTTCGTGCTGAGCGTGCTCACCGCGGCCACCCTGGCGTGGAATCCCATCCGGGTGCTCGTGGGGCATCGGGCCGGCGGGGCGGGGGCACGGAGCGGCGCCCTCGCGGGGCAGCGGAGCAGCGCCGCGATCGAGGTGGAGCGGGCGCTGTCGCTCGAGCCGCCGCCCGAGGAGATGCCCGAGCTCCAGGGCCCGCCCGGGGTGATGGACCTCGAGCCCGAGCCGGACGGCGACGGAAATGGAAAGCGCCGCGGACGGAAGAAGTCGAAGGCCGCCGTCGCCGAGGAGCGCGCGGAGGAACGCGCCGAGGAGATCGCCGCCGCGATCGAGTCCACGCGCGAGCCCGATGTGCTGGGCGACGAGCTCCCCTCGCCCGAGCTGCTCACCCCCTCGAATCCCCCCGCGGGGGACACGCAGCGCCGCGAGCTGGACGCGATGGGGCTCAAGCTCATGGACGCGCTGCGCACCTTCAAGGTGGACGGGGAGCTGGTGGGGCGCACCACCGGGCCCACCGTCACGCAGTACGAGATCGAGCCCGCGCCGGGGGTGAAGGTGCGGCAGTTCGCCAACCTCGCCAACGACCTCGCGCTCGCGATGCGCGCGCAGTCCATCCGCGTCGTGGCGCCCATCCCCGGGCGCGGCGCGGTGGGCGTCGAGGTGCCCAACCCCACGCCCGAGATGGTGCGCTTCCGCGAGCTGGTGGAGGCGGCGGAGTTCAGCGCGCGCGGCAAGTTCGCCCTCCCCATCGGGCTGGGGAAGGACCTCGAGGGGCGCCCCGTCATCGCCGACCTGGCGAAGATGCCGCACCTGCTCATCGCCGGCGCCACCGGCTCGGGCAAGTCGGTGTGCGTGAACACCATCATCACGAGCCTCGTGTACCGGCACACGCCGCGCACCCTGCGCTTCCTGATGGTGGACCCCAAGATGGTCGAGCTCTCGGTGTACAACACCCTGCCGCACCTGCGGCACAAGGTGATCACCGACAACCGCGACGCCGCCGCGGTGCTCAAGTGGGCGGTGCTCGAGATGCAGGAGCGCTACGAGCTGCTCGCCGCCAATGGCTGCCGCAACCTCCAGGACTTCAACCGCCGCGCGCAGGACGGCGCGGAGCTGAAGCTGCCGAAGCGCCCCGACGTGGCCTTCGAGGACACGGTGTACCGCGGGGGGATCCTTCCCTACATCGTGGTGGTCATCGACGAGATGGCCGACCTGATGATGACGGTGCAGGGGGAGGTGGAGACGCCGATCGCCATGCTCGCCCAGAAGGCGCGCGCGATCGGCATCCACCTCATCCTCGCCACGCAGCGCCCGTCGGTGAACGTGATCACGGGGCTCATCAAGGCGAACTTCCCCTCGCGCATCGCCTTCCGCGTCGCGTCGCAGGTGGACTCGCGCACGATC
>DASWVQ010000194.1:0-10289 GCA_036401195.1 Gemmatimonadaceae bacterium | reverse complement strand
TGTAGTCGCTCCCGAATTCCTGCGCGGCCAGCGTGTTGCGGATCCGCGACACCTCGGCCACGTCGCCCACGTCGCGCAGGTCGCGCTGCATCGAGACCCGCGCGCCCAGCCCGTCGGCGCGCTGCCAGCCGAGGGACAGGTCGCCCTTGGGGGCGTGATCGGCGAATCCGAAGCGCGCGCGGAGCGACCCGTCGAAGCCCTGCCCCAGCCGCTGCGTGACGCCCGCGCCGAGGGCGAGCCCCTCCACGCGATTCACCCGCACGAAGTCGGAGACGTTGCGGAAGGAGAGCGCGGACCCCTGCCCCTTCTGCAGCGCCTGCGCGCGCACGAGGTTGCGCGCCTCGGCCTGCACCCGCGCCACCTCGGCCGGCGTGACGGCGCGCACGTCGGGAGGGATCGAGTCCAGCACCTGCCCTTCCCACTGGTACGCGCGCATCTCCGCGGCGGGGGCGGTCACGATCTCGGGGCCGGCGAAGCGCGCCGGCGGCAGCCCCACGTTGAACTGGTACCCCGAGATCTCCCACCGCCCGCGGATGATCCCGCGCACCGGGTAGTCCATCCAGGTGCCGCTGCGCCGGATCTCGATCTCCTGTCGGCTGGGGAGCCAGAAGCGGGTGCCGACCAGCCGGTTCTCCAGCACCACCGAGAGGTCCTCGAGCGCCTTGTCGAGGAAGGCGGCGCGGGTGAAGGAGAAGGCCATCCGCACCACCTGCGCCGAGGCCCGGTCCAGGTACACCGCCCCGAGCACGCGGGCCGCGCGGTCGTTCCTCGGCCGCACCCGTACCTCGTACACGTCGATGGCGCGGCCCGGGATGCTGATGCGCAGCGAGTCGCCGAGGGCGTAGTCGTACTCCCCGAGCCCCGCGCGGGAGAGGGGATGCGGGACGTCGCGCACCTCGTCCCCCTCGCCCAGGCGGATGATGTCGGGGAAGTTGTTCTGGATGATCCCGAGGTGGTCGCGATGGTACTGGATGTCCGTGGGCAGGAGCAGGGTGTCGCGCCGGCCGAGGATCCGCTGCTTGCTCAGGTTCGGCGCCTTCCAGTACACTTCGAGCGCGAGCTGGTCGGCCTTCAGGATGCGGGGGAGCTCGGTATACCCCTGCCCGACCTGCGCGAGGAAGGTGACGTAGCCGCGCGCCTCGGCCCGGTAGTCCACCAGGCCGGTGTCGGCGAGCTGCTGCTCGCGTCGCTCCACCGCCCGCTCCACGAGGGCGCGCGTGGTGCTGTCATTCCACTGCTGCGCCCGCACGGGGCGCGGCGCCACCCCCGCCGCGAGCACGGTGCCCGCGGCCACCGCCCACCAGAATCGAAGCATGCCCGGGAATCTCGCGGGATGTTCATCGCTCGGGCAACCCGCCCGGGGCCACGCGTCATGAGCTTCGAGAGCTTTCGCGCCCTCGCCACGCGGCATGGCGGGGGGCTCGTGCCGGTGTGGCGCGACGCCCTCTTCGACCTGGACACGGCGGTAGCCGCGTTCGCCAGGATCCGCCGCGGGCCCTTCGCCTTCCTCCTGGAATCCGCGCCCGCGGGGAGCGAGACCTGGTCGCGGTACACCTTCCTGGGCACGGAGCCGCGCGGCGCCTGGCGCCTGGTGGACGGCACGGTCGACGAATGGACCCCCGGGCGCGGCTGGCATGGCGCACGCGCGGTGGCCGACCCGCTGGCCGACCTCGAGTCGCGGCTCCAGGGGGAGCGGCCCGTCGAGGTGCCGGAGCTCGGCGACTTCTGGGGGGGCGCCGTGGGGTACTTCTCGTACGACGTGGTGCGCCTCATCGAGCGGCTCCCGCACGCCCCGCCGCGCGGAGTCGCCGCTGCGGACGCCCTGTTCGTGTTCACCCGCTCGCTGGTCGTGATCGACAACCTCCGCTCGCAGGCGCGCATCGTGGTGGGGGTGCAGGTGCCGGCCGGCGCGTCGGACGCCGAGCTGCGCGCGCTCCACGAGGAGGCCGAGGGGGAGATCGAGGCGTTGCACGCGCGGCTGCGTGGGCCCGCGGTGCTCGAGCCGCTCGCCCTCGACCCGGGCGCGCCCCCCGCCGTGGGCGACACCACCTTCGCGCGCGACGCGTTCATCGCGGCGGTCGACCGGATCAAGGAGTACATCGTCGCGGGCGACGCCTTCCAGGTGCTCCTCGCGCGGCGGATCCGCGTGCCGCACGACTTCGACACCACCTCGCTCTACCGGGCGCTGCGGGCGCTGAATCCGTCGCCGTACATGTACCACCTGGTGCTCGACGGGGTGGAGCTGGTGGGGAGTTCCCCCGAGCTGCTGGTGCGCTCGCAGGGGGGGCGGGTCACGGTGCGCCCGATCGCGGGGACCCGCCCGCGCGGCCGGAACGCGGCGGAGGACGAGGCGCTTGGCGCCGAGCTGCTCGCCGACCCCAAGGAGCGGGCGGAGCACATGATGCTCGTCGACCTCGGGCGGAACGACGTGGGACGCGTCGCGCGCTACGGCTCCGTGGCGGTCACCGAGATGCTGGCCGTGGAGCGCTACTCGCACGTGCTGCACCTGGTGAGCCAGGTGGACGGGGAGCTGCGCGAGGGGCTCACCGCGATGGATGCCTTCCGCGCGGCCTTCCCGGCCGGGACGATGACCGGCGCGCCGAAGGTGCGGGCGATGGAGATCATCGACGAGCTGGAGCCGGAGCGTCGCGGGCCCTACGCGGGCGCGGTGGGGTACATCGCCGCGGGGGCGGGGCGCATGGACCTGGCGATCACCATCCGCACCTGCGTGGTCGCCGGGGGAGAGGCGTCGGTGCAGGCGGGCGCGGGGATCGTCTTCGACTCGGTGCCGCTGAAGGAGTGGGAGGAAACGGAGAACAAGGCCCGGGCGATGCTCACGGCGATCGGCCGCGTGCGCGCGGCGCGGGGCCGTGGCGCCACGCCGGAATAGCGCGCGCCACCGTTCGTCCCCATATTCGGAGCCGATGCGATTCCGCCTGACCAGCACCGACGGCCAGCACTCGTTCGAGGTCCGCCCGGGCGCGCCGCTCGTGGTGGGCCGCGCGCCCACGAGCGACCTCCCCGTCTTCGACCCGACCATCTCGCGTCGCCACGCCGAGGTGACCTGTGACGACGACGGCGTCGCCCTCCGCGACCTCGGCTCGAGCAACGGCACCTTCGTGAACGGGGCGCGCGTGGAATCGGCGCGGCTCGCCCCCAACGACCTGGTGACCTTCGGGAAGGTCGCGTTCAAGCTGCTCCAGGTGTCGGAGCCCCCGCCGTCCATGATGCCGACGCCGGCGCCGGTGGTGGGCGCCACGATCGTGCGGCAGGTGCCGGTGCGCGCCGGCGGCGCCCCCCTGGGCGGCGGGCCCGCCACGATCGTCGCCGGCGCCCCGGTGCTGCGCGACGAGGACAAGACCGCGCGCAAGCTGGAGATGCTGCTCGAGGTGTCGAAGGGGCTGGGGCGCGCGTCGGACATCGACGCCACGCTGAAGCAGATCGCGGAGTACGCGTACCAGGTGCTCGACGTGGACCGGGTGGCGATCCTGCTCGACGACGCGGGACAGCTGGTGAGCAAGATCGCGCGCGACAAGCGCGGGGGCGACGCGCCCCGCGCGGTGCCGCAGAGCATCGCCCGAAAGGTGGTGGAGGAGAAGGTGGCAATCCTCTCCGACGACGCGGGGGAGGACACGCGCTTCACCGGCCAGTCGATCCTCATGCAGCGGGTGCGCTCGGCGCTGTGCGCCCCGCTGATCGGCAGCGAGGAGACGGTGCTGGGGGTGCTCTACGTGGACAACCTCACCACGAGCCACCGCTTCGGGGAGGAAGACCTGGAGTTCCTCGTGGCCTTCGCCGGCATCGCCGCGGTGGCCATCGAGAACACGCGCTTCGCCGAGCGGATCCGCCGCGAGATGCTGGTGCGCAGCAACTTCGAGCGCTACTTCGCGCCGAGCCTCGCGGAGCGGATCGTGGCGTCGCCCGAGGCGGTGCGGCTCGGCGGCGAGAAGCGCGAGGTGACCGTGCTCTTCTCCGACATCCGCGGCTTCACCGCGCTCTCGGAGACGATGCGCCCCGACGACATGGCGTCGCTGCTCACCGAGTACTTCACCGAGATGGTGGACATCGTGTTCCGCCACGGGGGCACGCTGGACAAGTTCATCGGCGACGCGGTGATGGCGCAGTGGGGCGCGCCGATCCGGCAGGACGACGACGCCGACCGCGCGATGCGGGCGGCGATCGAGATGATGGAGGCGCTGGAGCAGCTCAACGCCCGCTGGCGGGAGCAGGGGCGCCCGGAGCTGCAGATCGGGATCGGCCTCAACCACGGCGAGGCCTTCGCCGGCAACATCGGCTCGGAGCGCCGGCTCGAGTTCACCGTCATCGGTGACACCGTGAACACCGCCAGCCGCCTCTGCTCGGCGGCGGAGGCGCGCGAGATCCTCATTTCCGACGACATGCGCCGGGCGCTCACGCAGGTGCCGGCGCTCGAGGAGTGTCCCCCCATGGAGCTCAAGGGCAAGAGCCAGCCGGTCCCGGTGTTCCGGGTGGTGGCATGAACCGCCTGCCCATCCCGCCCGGCTACACGCGCATCGACGCGGGCGGCGTGGTGGCGGTGGCGCAGGCGTCGCATGCCGACGCGGTGCGCAAGGCGCTGGAGTGGGGCACGCTCCACGACTGGGCGCGACTGCACCCCGCCACCAGGGCGTTGGCCGGGCGCGACATAGCGTACGCCGCGCCCCTCCCGCTCAGCGACGTGCGCGTGGTGGTGCGCCACAACCGGCACGGGGGCCTGCTCGCCGGGCTCACCGGTGACCGCTTCCTCGCTCCCACCCGCGCGCCGCTCGAGCTGGCCACCGCCATCCGGCTGCACCAGGCGGGAATCCCCACCCCCGAGGTGGTCGCGTACGCGGTGTACCACGCCGGGGGCCTCTTCCGCCGCTCCGACGTGATGACGCTCGAGGTGTCGAACGCGGTCGACCTCGCGACGCTGCTGGAGGACGCGACCGATGGCGAACGGCGCACCGCGCTCGCGGCGACCGCGCGGCTGGTGTCGCGGCTCGGGGCGGCCGGGGCGCGGCACCACGACCTGAACATCAAGAACATCCTGCTCCGGCGCTGCGACGACGGGGCGATGTGCGCCTACGTGCTCGACGTGGATCGCGTGGTGTTCGGGCGGGCGGGGGACGCGGGGCTGCTCGAGGGGAACCTGAAGCGGCTCGAGCGGTCGGCGCGGAAGTGGCGGGAGCAGAAGGGGCTGCAGCTCGGGGAGGTGGAGCTTCGCGCGGTGCGGGAGATGGCGTCGGCCCAGCACTGAACCGCCACTGACGGCCGCCGGCCCTCGGCTCTCGGCCCTCGGCCCTCGGCACGAATCCGGAAGCGAGCGGCGCGCGGGGGGGCGCGCGCTCGATTTCCTTACCCGGCGAAGTTCACCTGATGCGGTTCGCGCGCTAAAGGGCCGTGAAGCGGCCCAGGCGCGCTTCCGATTCCGGAGCCGAGAGCCGAGGGCCGAGAGCCGGAGGCCGGCAGCCGTCAGTAGCCGTCAGTGGCCGTCCCTGAGCACCTCGCGGTACACCTCGACCGTCCGCTCCACCATCCGCTCCACCGAGAACTCCTCCGCCCGCGCCCCCGCCGCGGCGGCGAGCCGCTGCGCGAGCGCCCGGTCGGTGAGCAGGTCGGCGATGCGGTCGCCGAGTGCGTCGCCCTGTCCCACCGGCGCCAGCAGCCCCGACACCCCCTCCTCCACCACCTCCGGAATCCCCCCCGCCGCCGTGGCGGCGATCGGCTTCCCCAGGTGCAGCGCGTCGAGCAGCACCGATCCCATCCCCTCTTCCCTCGACGAGAGCGTCACGACGTCGGCGCGGGCGAGCAGCGCGTCGGCGTCGGTGCGGTAGCCGGTGAGGTGGAGGCGGTCGTCGAGCCCCAGCTCGTGGCGCACCGACTCCACCGCGCCGCGCAGGGGACCGTCGCCCACGAGGAGGGCATGCAGGGTGGGCACGCGCCGCCGCGCCCTCGCGATGGCGCGCGCGAAGGTGACCGGGTCCTTGTGCCCCACGAGCTGCGACACCTGCACCGCCAGCGGGGCGCCGGCGGGGACGCCGAGCGCGCCGAGGGTGGCCTCGCTGGCGGGGCGAATCTGCCGCCGCAGGTCGGCGCCGTCGGGGACCACGTGCAGCCGCGCACGAGGGACGCCGCTCCGCGCGACGACGTCCGCCACCGCGTTGGAGATGGCGATCACCGCCGCCGCGCGGTGGTACTTCCAGCGCGTGCCCACGTTGTCGCGCAGGCGGAAGTCCACGCGGCGCGCGACGACGAGCGGGATCCGCGTGCCGAGGGTGGCCAGGGCGCCGAGCGACACCGTGTGTCCCGTGTGGGCGTGCACCACGCCCACCCCCAGGTCGCGGATTGCGCGGCGCAGCCTGAGCGCCGCGACCGGGTCGCCCTCGAAGGCGGGGGCACAGGGGACGACGGCGATCCCCGCCGCGGCGGCCCGTTCCGCGAGCGGTTCGCCGGGACGGGCGCCGATCACGGACCCGATGCCGAGCCGCGCGAGCCCCTCGGCGAGCCAGAGCACCTGGCGTTCCCCGCCCCGCCACCCGCGCTCGGTGTCGAGGTGGAGGATCATCGGGAGGGTGGCGCCGGGGCTCACCGGCGCCCCCCGTCGCCCGCGGCACCGCCGTACAGCTTCGCGAACTTGAGGAAGGCGTAGAACCCCGCCATCGCCGCGTGGATGATCCCCGCCCGCCCATCGAGGATCCCGCCGCGCAGGATGAGCCGCGCCCAGATCTCCGCGGGGATGCGCAGCAGGTGGAAGGGACTGAAGCGTCGCCCGCGCGCGCGCATGTCGGCCGCGGCGAGGCTGGTGTAGTGGTCGATGGTGGCCACGTGTTCCGCGAGGGTGCGGTACTTCAGGTGGTCCATCACCTCGCGCAGCCGTCCCTCGCTCCCCTCCACGACCAGCCGTTCGTGCACGGCGACCGGGGTGAATCGTGCCCGCGACCGGCGCACGAGGCGGAGCACCCAGTCGTTCTCCGCGCCCCCGTGCTTCAGCGGCGTCCCCAGGTAGGCCATCCGCCGCCGGATCGTGTAGCCGTCGTGCGCGGCGGGGTCGGCGATCACGCGGGCGATCTCCCGCGCGAGGGCGGGGGTGAGGCGCTCGTCGGCGTCGATGGAGAGCACCCACTCGCCGGTCGCCAGCTCCAGCGCCGCCTGCTTCTGCGCGCCGAAATTGTCGAAGGGGCGGTGGTGGACGCGGGCCCCCGCGCGCCCGGCGATCGCCACGGTGGCATCGGTAGACCCGCCGTCGAGCACGACGACCTCCTGCGCCACCCCGGCCAGCGAGGCGAGGCAATCGGGGAGGTAGTGTTCCTCGTCCTGCACGATGAGGACGGCGGAGAGCGTCGGCGCGGGCATGGACTCCGTCGGGCGCGGGGAAGCGGGTGGAAGGTAACGCCCGCGCGGGAGGGGCGCATGCCGGACTCCCTCCCCGCGCCGGGCCGATTACACTTCGCGGATGCCGTCGCCGACCCCCGCCGCCCCCTCCGTTCCCGTCGTTCCCGCCGGCCCGCTGGCGGGGCGCCCGATGGGGCGCATCGGGATCGTGATGATGAGCGCCGTCGGCGACGCGGTGCACGTGCTCCCGGTGCTGAACGCGATCCGGCGCGCGTCGCCGGCGTCGCACATCACCTGGGTGCTCCAGCCGGGGCCCGCCTCGCTGGTGCGGGGGCATCCCGCGGTGGACGAGATCGTCCTCTTCGACCGGAGCCAGGGGATGCGCGCCTTCACCGGCGTGCGACGCGAGCTGCGGTCGCGTCCCTTCGACCTGGTGATCAACCTCCAGGTGTACTTCAAGGCGGGGATCGTCACCTCCTTCACCCGCGCGCCGGTGAAGCTGGGGTTCGACCGGGCGCGCGCGCGCGACGCGAACTGGCTCTTCACCACGCACCAGGTCCCCCCGCACGCGCCGCAGCACGTGCAGGACCAGTACTTCGAGTTTCTCTCGTATCTCGGGGTGACTCCTGAGCCGGTGGAATGGGGGCTCGGGCCGTGGGCGTCGGAGCGTGGGGCGCAGCGCGAGTTCTTCGCGCGGCTCGACCGCCCGGCCGCGTCGATCGTGGTCGCGACCAGCAAGCCGGAGAAGGACTGGATGCCGGAGCGGTGGGCGCAGGTGTGCGACGCCCTGTACCACGACTTCGGGCTCCAGCCGGTGCTGGTGGGCGGCCGCTCCGCGCGCGAGCTGCACGCGGAGCAGGTGATCATGGCACAGGCGAGGGCGCGCCCGGTGTCGGCGCTCGGCAGCGGGCTCCGCCCCCTCGTCGGGATCCTCGACGGGTCGGCGCTGGTGCTCTCGCCGGACACCGGGCCCCTGCACATGACCGTGGCGCTCGACCGCCCGGTGATCTCGCTCATCGGGTACCTGAACCCCAAGCGCGTCGGCCCCTACCGCCGCTACCGGGACCTGATGATCGACGCGTACGGCGAGCCGGGGGAGGACTACGCGATCTCGATGGAGGCGCGGCCGGGGCACATGCAACGCATCACCGTGCAGCAGGTGCTCGACATGGTCGAGCGGTGGCGCGACCGCTACGCCGGCGGCGCCCGGGGCGGGGCGCCCACGGCGGCCCCTCCGCCCCTCACCCTTCCGTGAGCGGCCCGAAGTCGTAGCGGAGGCCGAGCTCGCGCAGCAGGCGCACCAGCCGCCCGAGGGCGAGCCCCATCACCGCGAAGTAGTCGCCGTCCACCCGCTCCACGATGGTGGCGCCGTACCCCTGGATGCCGTACGCCCCCGCCTTGTCCATCGGCTCGCCGGTGGCGACGTAGCCGGCGATCTCGTCGTCGGTGAGGGCCCGGAAGGTGACCGCCACCTCCTCCACCCCGGAGACGACACGCCCGCGCCAGGCCGCGGCGACGCCGGTCATCACCACGTGCGACCGGCCGCTCAGCTGCCGCAGCATCGCCGCCGCCTCGCGCTCGTCGCCGGGCTTGCCCAGCACGTCGCCGTCCACCACCACGATCGTGTCGGAGCCGATGGTCACCGCGTCGTGATCCTCCGCCGCGATCCGGAGCGCCTTGCCGCGGGCGAGCCGCTCGGCGTGCGCCGCGGGCTCCTCGCCCGGGAGGTAACTCTCGTCGATGTCCGCGGGGCGCACGTCGTGCCGGACCCCGATGAGGGTGAGCAGGTCGCGCCGGCGCGGGGACTGCGACGCGAGGATCACGCGCGGGTGGAGGCGCTGCGGGTGGGGGTGGGCGTGGGGGTGGGTCATCGCTCGAGCCAGAGGGTCACGGGTCCGTCGTTCACCAGTTCCACGTCCATCATCGCG
This sequence comes from Gemmatimonadaceae bacterium, assembly GCA_036401195.1. GTDB lineage: Bacteria > Gemmatimonadota > Gemmatimonadetes > Gemmatimonadales > Gemmatimonadaceae > JACDHQ01. The sequence goes on along the minus strand of DASWVQ010000194.1, from coordinate 1,029 downwards.
CCGAACTCCCCCGTCTCGACCGGGATCCCCCGCTCGCGCAGCAGGGCGATGAAGCGCTCGTAGAGGGGGATCGCCTGCTCCGGGCGCGCCGCGTCGATGAAGCTCGGCCGCCGCCCCTTCGCCGCGTCGCCGTACAGCGTGAACTGCGACACCACCAGCAGCGCGCCCGCCACGTCGGCCAGGGCGAGGTTCATCTTTCCCTCCGAGTCGCCGAAGAGCCGCAGCCCCGCGACCTTCTCGGCCATCCACGCGAGCTCCCCTTCCCCGTCGCTGTGCGTGAGCCCCACGAGGAGGAGGTAGCCGCGGCCGATGCGGCCGGTGACCCGGTCTCCCACGCGCACCTCGGCACGGGAGACTCGCTGCAGGAGGACACGCACGTGGACCAGGGCTCCGGGCGGAATCGGGGCGGAATCTATACACTTCGGCGTGCCCACGACCACCGACCATCCGGACGGCCCGCCCCCCGGGCGCCTCTCCCGCAACGTCTACATCCTCGGCGCGGTCAGCTTCCTGACCGACGTGTCGAGCGAGATCATCTTCCCCCTCCTCCCCCTCTTCCTCGTGAACGTGCTCGGGACGAGCGCGGCGGGAGTGGGGGTGATCGAGGGGGCGGCGGAGAGCACCGCTTCGCTGCTCAAGCTGGCGAGCGGCTGGTGGTCCGACCGCGTGCGGAAGCGCAAGCCGCTCGTCCTCGCCGGCTACGCCATCGCCTCGGTGATGCGCCCGCTGATCGGGCTGGCGCAGAGCGGCGGGCAGGTGCTGGCGATCCGCGTCACCGATCGCATCGGCAAGGGGATCCGCACCTCGCCGCGCGACGCCCTCATCGCCGACTCGGTGCACCCCTCGGTCCGCGGGCGCGCCTTCGGCTTCCACCGCGCCGCCGATCATGCCGGGGCGGTGGCCGGCCCCCTCCTCGCCTTCGTGATGCTGCGGTACCTGCACGTGCCGCTGCGCCACATCTTCCTCATCGCCGCGATCCCCGCGCTGCTCTCGGTGGCCGTGCTCTGGGTGGGGGTGCGGGAGGAGCCG
>DASWVQ010000193.1:0-2405 GCA_036401195.1 Gemmatimonadaceae bacterium | reverse complement strand
ATCAGCGCCCCAGCAGCCGGTAGTAGATCCGCAGCGAGATCAGGTCCCGCGTCCCCTTCGGCACCGCCGCGCTCGCGCGGATCGTCTCGAAGTGCGTCCAGCTCAGCTCCACCGGGAAGTTCACCATCCCGCGCTCCCACGCCCGCAGCGTCGAGTAGGTGAACCCCACCCCCGCCCGCTGCACGTTGTAGCCGGCCACGTCGATCGACGACACCCAGTTCGCCAGCGACTGGTCGTCCGGCGGCGCGAAGTGGTACGTGTCGGCGCCGCGGCGCTCGAAGCCGTAGTGCCCGTCCACCGAGAGCGCCTCGTTGATGAACACCCGCGGCGAGAGCTCGACGGCCATCACGTTCCCCAGCGAGTGCGTCGTCCCGACCGCCGCGACCGGCGTGATCGCGCCACCGGCGCTGCTCGCGAACCCCGCGTCCGCCACCTCGCCCAGCTGCGCGGTGTAGCGCGCCACCGCCGTGGCGCCGAAGCGCGAGCCGAGCCGCATGTCCACCAGCGCGCTTCCCTCCACGTCGGTCTGCCCGTCGCCGGTGCCGGGGTCGTCGAACTGCCGGCCGCTCGGCGCCGTCCCCGTGCCGAGCCGGGCCAGCGCGCCCGCGCTCAGCCGCCAGCCGAAGGCGGGGATGGGGACCGTGTCGCCGCGCGCCGCGGAACGGCGTGGGAGCCACCGGTCAACGACCACCATCCGCGCACCCAGCTCGACGTCGCCGAGCGCCATGCCGCGCGACCAGCCGATCGTGTCCGGGCCGAAGGGATTGCCCGCGTCGAGCAGGAAGTCGCGGTAGTCGCCGACCCCGGCGCGGCCCGCCGCGAGGGGGAGGGGGGCGGAGAGCGCGTCGGTCCCCAGGAACCCGCGGTACTCCGCGTTGAGCGCCGCCACCCGCGCCGTCATCGCCGACGCCGCGCTCCCCGGGAGGAGGGCGAAGGTCGCGCTGGGGGTGCGAAGCAGCGTCCCCACCGCGTCGCGGTAGCCCGTGATGGAGGTGAGCAGCGCCTGCGCGCCGGCGCGGTTGCCATTGATCGCCCCGCATCCCGGCGCGGTGGACGACGACTGGCACTGCGTGAGCGCGTTGGTGAGCGCGGTGATCGACGCCTCGAGCTGCTGCTGCGCCGCCGCGAGCTGCTGCGCCTGCACCTGCGACGCGATCCCCACGTTCGGGCCCGTCCCGGCGAGCCGCATCGCGAGCTGCGAGCGCCAGCTCGTGCTGTCGCTGCGCATCGCCACCTGCGCCCGCCAGCGCACGATGGGGACGTTCGCGCTCAGGGTGATGCGGCGCGTGAGCCCGTACTCGAGCATCAGGGGCATCACCACCGTGCGGGTGGACGCGGTCGTCGTCGCGGCACCGAGGGAGAGCCGGAAGTTCGCGTCGCCGGTGAGCACCTGCAGCGCCCCCTCGATCGGGCGCAGCGCCGGGGACTCGCTCGCCCCGAACGCCGCCGAGGAGCGGATCGCGCCGAGCGGCTGCGTCGCGCTGCCCTGGCCGGTGAACCGATCGCTCGTGCGCTCCCACCCCGGGATCACGCGGACGCGGAGCATCCCCTGCGGCACGGGGGCGGCGTCCTCGGTGAAGAGGAGCGTTCCCTGCGCGGCGAGCGGTCGCGTCGCCACGCACGGAAGGAGCGTGGCGAGGAGGAGGGCGGTGAGGCGCAGCGGAGCGCGCATGCGAGCGTTGACGGGGGTATCGCGGTCAGCCATCGTTCCGGCAGGTCGAAGCCCTCCCAATCTAATCGCGTGACACCCTCGCCATCCCCGCTTCCCGAGCTCCCCTGGCAGATCACGGGGAACCACTGGCTCGCCATCCCCTGCATCCACCCCGCGACGGGAGGCGTGCACGCGATCGGCCTGCTCCATCGCGGCGCCCGCGGCGCCCTGGAGTTCGCGGGGGATCCCGGCTTCGAGCGCGGGGAGGGGCCCGCGCTCCTCGCCCCCTCGATCGCGGTGGATGGCGTCGCGCGCCCCCTCTCGGGGGAGCAGATGGCCTGGGAGCGCGCCATGGGGTGGCTCCCCACCTTCACCTGCCCGCTCGGGAGCCTCCTCCTGCGCGGCACCGTCTTCGCCCCCTTCGGGCGCGACGCCGACGTCGCGGGGGTCGTGTACGCCCTCTCGGTGGAGAACCGGGGCGACGCCTCCGCCGAGGTGACGCTGGCGCTGGACGGCACCCTCGGCCACCGGCAGCTGCGCGTGCGCAGCGGGCGCCCCCTGGTGGACCAGGCGCTGGTGTCGCGCGGCGACGGGGAAGGAGAGGTGCTCCTGCTGGAGGGGGCCGGGCAGCCCGGGCTCGCGGCGCTCGCGATCGGGGCGGACGGCCCCGCGGAGCTGGAGGTGGGCGACGCGGGGGGCAGCGCGCCGCGCTACCGCATCGCGCGTCGGCTCACCGTGCCCGCCGGCGGCCGGG
>DASWVQ010000192.1:0-11756 GCA_036401195.1 Gemmatimonadaceae bacterium | reverse complement strand
GCCGGGGCGGTGGCCGGCCCCCTCCTCGCCTTCGTGATGCTGCGGTACCTGCACGTGCCGCTGCGCCACATCTTCCTCATCGCCGCGATCCCCGCGCTGCTCTCGGTGGCCGTGCTCTGGGTGGGGGTGCGGGAGGAGCCGCGCGAACTCGCCGCCGCGGGTGGCCCCGCGATCACCCTGCACGACCACCTGGGGCGGCGCCTCTGGGCGCTGCTCGGGGTGATCTTCGTCTTCACCCTCGGGAACTCCAGCGACGCCTTCCTCCTGCTCCGGGCCTCGCAGCTGGGGGTCCCGGCGGCGATGATCCCGATCCTGTGGGCCATGCTGCACGTGGTGAAGTCGGCGTCCAGCACCCCCGCGGGGGCCTTGAGCGACCGCATCGGGCGCAAGCCGCTGCTCGTCGCGGGCTGGCTCCTCTTCGCCGCCGTCTACTTCGCCTTCGGGCGGGCCAGCACGGCGTGGCACGCCTGGGTGCTGTTCGCCGTCTATGGGCTCTTCTTCGGCCTCACCGAAGGGACGGAGAAGGCGCTGGTGGCCGACCTGGTGCCGGCGGCGCGGCGGGGCGCGGCCTTCGGGTGGTACAACCTGGCGATCGGGCTCGGTGCGCTCCCGGCGTCCGTGATGTTCGGGGCGCTATGGGACCGCTTCGGCCCTCCGGTGGCGTTCGGCGTGGGAGCGACGCTGGCGCTGGTCGCGGCGGCCGGAATCACCCTCGTGGTCGGGCCGAAGGCATCGACCGCATTGGCGACGCGGTGATTCCCCACGCCGCGACGGCGCGGCTGCACATGGCGTGATCGCTCGCGGTGCCCCAGATTGGCGGCAGCCTCATGCTTCACATTCATCGGTTCCTTCGCGCCCGACGCCGGGCGCAACTCCTGGCGCTCGCCCTGGTCATCGGGGCGGTGCTCGGGCTGCTGGACTACGCGACCGGCTGGGTCCTCAGCTTCGCGGCGTTCTACCTGATTCCGGTCGCCATCTGCGCCGCGTACGTGAGCCGCCGCGCCGGGATGGTGGCGGCGGTGCTGAGCGCGATCACGTGGGCGGTGGCGAACCGGCTCGCCGGCGAGCAGTACCCCTGGCCGATCGCCATCTGGAACGCGACCACCCGGCTCGTCTTCTTCGGGGCCTTCGCGTGGCTCCTCTCCGAGCTTCGCACGACGATGGAGCGGCTGGGCGCCGCGCTGGAGCGGGAGCGGGAGCTCTCCCGCGTGGACCCGCTCACGGGGATCCAGAACGCGCAGGGGTTCCGCGAGGTGGCGACGCACGAGCTGCGTCGCGCGGCGCGCTACCGGCGCGACGTGGGGGTGGTGTTCCTCGACCTCGACGACTTCAAGCGCGTGAACGACACGTGGGGGCACGCCACCGGCGACGAGGTGCTGCGCATCGTGGCCACCCTGCTCGCCGGCAACCTGCGCCAGAGCGACACGGTGGCGCGGATGGGAGGGGACGAGTTTGCGATCCTCCTCCCCGAGACCGCCGAGCCGGCGGTGCGGGTGATCGTGGAGAAGCTCCAGCGGCGGCTGCTCGAGCGCTTCACGGCGAGCGAGTGGCCGGTGTCGGTGAGCGTGGGGGCGGTGGTGGCGCACGCGCCCAACCTGTCGGTGGACCAGCTCCTCCAGGCGGCGGACGGGCTGATGTACGGGATCAAGCGGCAGGGGAAGAACGGGGTGGCGGTGGAGTGCATCGACTGAACGGCAACTGACGGCCGCCGGCCCTCGGCTCTCGGCTCTCGGCTCTCGGCACGAAAACGGAATCGGCGTGAGCGCCCTGAGGGCGCCACGCCGATTTCCTTGTTCCCGCGAAGTTCAACCTCGATGCGGTTCGCGCGCCAACGGGCGGCGCAGCCGCCCAGGCGCGCTTCCGATTCCGGGCCGAGAGCCGAGGGCCGAGGGCCGGCGGCCGTCAGGTGCCGTTGACGCTCACTCCACCGTCACCGACTTGGCCAGGTTCCGCGGCTGGTCCACGTTGCACCCGCGCTTGACCGCCATGTAGTACGACAGCAGCTGGAGCGGGATCGCCGCCAGCACCGGCGTCAGCATGTCGATCGTCTCGGGGATCCGGAACTCGTAGTCCGCGAGCCCCTGCAGCGCGGGCTCCTCGCGCGTGGTGATGGCGATGACCTTCCCCTTCCGCGCCTTCACCTCCTGCACGTTCGACACGATCTTGTCGAACACCGCGTCGTGCGGGGCGATGAACACCACCGGCATCATCTCGTCGATGAGCGCGATCGGCCCGTGCTTCATCTCCGCCGCCGGGTACCCCTCGGCGTGGATGTACGAGATCTCCTTCAGCTTGAGCGCGCCCTCGAGGGCGGTGGGGAAGTTGTAGCCGCGCCCCAGGTACAGGAAGTTCGGCGCGCGCTTGAACTCCTCGGCCAGCTCCTCCACCTGCGTCGCCCGCGCCAGGATCTCCTCGATCTGCTTCGGCAGTGCCAGCAGCGCCTCGGCAATCTCGCGCCCCTTCACCACCGAGAGCCCGCGGTGCCGCGCGAACTTGAGCGCGATCAGCGCCAGCGCCACCACCTGGCAGGTGAAGGCCTTCGTCGACGCGACGCCGATCTCCGGCCCCGCGTGGATGTACACGCCGCCGTCGGTCTCGCGGGCGATGGTGGAGCCCACCACGTTCACGATCCCCATGGTGTGCGCCCCGCGCCGCTTCGCCTCGCGCAGCGCCGCCAGCGTGTCCGCCGTCTCCCCGGACTGCGAGATCACGATGCACAGCGTGCGCGGCGTGACCACCGAGTTCCGGTAGCGGAACTCCGAGGCGTACTCCACCTCGACCGGCAGCTGCGCGAATTCCTCGAACATCTGCTCGCCGATCAGCGCCGAGTGCCAGCTCGTGCCGCACGCGGTGATGATGACGTTGTCGATCTCCATCAGCTGCTCGCGCGTCAGGTTGATCCCGCCGAGCTTGGAGTTCCCGTCCTCCACCACCACGCGGCCGCGGATGGTGTTCTCGATCGACTGGGGCTGCTCGAAGATCTCCTTGAGCATGAAGTGGTCGAAGCCACCCTTCTCGATCTCGTCGAGGTCCCAGTCGATCTTGCTCACGCGCTTGTTCAGCGTGGTGGCGCTCATGTCCTTCACGGTGTAGCCGTCGCGGGTGAGCACCGCCAGCTCGCCGTCGTCCAGGTAGATCACCTGGCGGGTGTACTGGAGGATCGCCGCCACGTCCGAGGCGATGAAGTACTCGCCGTCGCCGAGCCCCACGAGGAGCGGGCTCCCCTTGCGGGCGGCCACCACCTTCTCGGGGTCGCGCGACGAGAGCACGGCGATGCCGTACGTCCCCTCCACCTGGCGCAGCGCGTCGATCACCGCGTCCTCGAGCTTGTCTCCCTCGTCCCACACCGTCTCGATCAGGTGCGCGAGCACCTCCGTGTCGGTCTCGGACTTGAAGGTGTGGCCGCGCTGCGTGAGCTGCGTGCGCAGGGCGTTCGCGTTCTCGATGATCCCGTTGTGCACGACCGCGATCGTGTCCGTGCAGTCGTGGTGCGGGTGCGCGTTGCTCGTGGTCGGGGGGCCGTGCGTGGCCCACCGCGTGTGCGCGATCCCGATCGTGCCCTCCACCGGCGAGGCGGCGAGGGCGCTCTCGAGCTTGGAGATCTTCCCCGCGGCCTTCCGCGTCTCCACGCCGTGGCCGTTCATGATCGAGATCCCGGCCGAGTCATAGCCCCGGTACTCGAGCCGCTTCAGCCCCTCCAGGAGGAGGGGGGGCGCCACCCGGGGCCCGACGTATCCGACGATTCCACACATTGGAGGCCTGTCCTGCCTTCAGGGTTCTGCTGCTCAGGCGCGCGACAGCGCGTCGAGCGGTACGCGCGAGCGGCGGATCAGCGCCTCCGCCTCGGCGGTGGAGGGGGCTTCCGCGATGACTCGCACGATCGGTTCCGTGCCCGACGGGCGCACGTGCACCCATCGGTCGGCCCACGACAGCCGCAATCCGTCCTGCGTGTCCGCCTCGGCGTCGGGAAATTCCTTCCGCAGCGAGTCGTACACCGTATCGAGGCTGGCGTCCGGCCGGTCCAGCTTGTCCTTCACGATCGCATAGCGCGGCAGGCCGGCCACGATCGCCGACAGCGGCCGCCCCTCCTCGAGGAGTAGCTGCAGGATGAGCGCGATCCCCACCGGCGCGTCGCGCCCCAGGTGCAGCTCCGGCAGGATCACCCCGCCATTCCCCTCCCCCCCCACCACCGCCCCCAGCTCCCGCATCCGCACCGCCACGTTCACCTCGCCCACCGGGGCGCGATGCACCGTGGCCGGCGCCGACGCGTCGTCCACGATCCGGCTCGTGGAGAGGTTGGTGACCACCACCCCCTCCCGGTGCCGCAGCACGACGCGAGCGGCGAGCGCGAGCGTGTAGTCCTCCCCGATCGCCTTCCCCTCGTCCGACACCAGGGCGAGCCGGTCCACGTCGGGATCGACCGCGAGCCCCACCTCAGCCCCGGACTCAAGCACGAGCCGTTCCAGATCGCCGAGATTCTCGGCCACGGGCTCCGGCGGACGGGGAAAACGGCCGTCGGTCTCCAGGTTGATCGCGCTCACGGTGCAGCCCAGCCGCTCCAGGAGCTGGGGGATGATCGCCCCCCCCGCCCCCCGCACGCAGTCGAGCGCCACCTTGAAGCCCCGGGCGCGGATCCCGGGCACGTCGAGGTACGGCAGGGCGAGCACCTGCTCGATGTGGCGATCCATCGCCTCCGGGTCCACCACCACGTGCCCCAGCTTGTCCCAGGTTGCGCGCGGGATCCCCTGCTCCACCAGCGCGCGCATCGCCGTCCCTTCCGACGCCTCGAGGAACAGGCCGGTGGGCCCGATGAACTTGAGCGCGTTCCACTCGATCGGGTTGTGGCTCGCCGAGAGCATCAGCCCCCCGGCCGCATGGTGGTGCTCCACCGCCAGCTGGCAGGTCGGCGTGGTCGTGAGCCCGATGTCGAGCACCTCGCACCCCACCGACTGCAACGCGGCCGTGGCCACCTTGTGGAACAGGGGCCCCGACACCCGCGAGTCGCGCCCGAGGACGATCGTCCGCGCCTCCTCCCGTCCGGGTGCCCGCCGCTCCGCCTCGCCCCGGGCCCACGCCCCGAACGCCGCCGCGTACGTCGCCACCACCTCGGGGGTCAGCGCCTCGCCCACCCGCCCGCGGATCCCCGACACGCTCACCATCAGACCGCCCTGCGCCATGAAAATCCTCCGTGGAATGGGCGTAAGGTAGCCGCACGGGAGGGGCCGACAAGCGGACCCCCCACCATGCTGCTTGTCCCTCCCCTCCGGCCCCGGTAACTTGAGCGCGCCTACCTGGAGGACTGCTCCCTGACCGTGTCCGTCGCCTCGAGCGCGCCCGGCCGCCGCCTCCCCTTCCGTATCAAGATGGCGGCCATCAGTGCGGCGGCGGTGCTCTTCACCGTCCTCGCGCTCCTCGTCCCCGTCTACCAGCACACGCGAGCCACCATCGTCGAGCTGCACGCCGAGCGCGTGACGGCGGTGGCCCGGAGCGCTGCCTTCGGCGTTGCCCCGGAGGCCATCGAGCGCGTGCGGACCGACCCGGCCGGGGCACCGCCCGAGGTGGAGGCGATGCGCGCGACGCTGCGACGCGCCTGGGTGACGAGCGGCGGGGGCGGCGCCGAGCTCACCCCGGACCTGTTCGTGGTCATCCCCGGCGCGGTGGGCAGCCGCGTGGTGGCTCACATGGAGTGGCCCGCCGGCGACCGCCGCTACCGCCGCCCCTGGGGGGCGCCAGAAGAGCTGGCCCCCGCCATCGTGGACGGCCGCGAGGGGGTCACCGGCATCCTCGAGGACGACGGCGCGACGACCCTGGTCGCGGCCTCGCCGGTCGTGGGCCCCTCCGGCCGCCCCGCGGCCTTCGTGATCGCCACCATCGACGCCGGTGCCATCGCGGCCGAGGTGCGCAGCGCCCTCACCGGATTCATCGCCTGGCCGATCCTCGCCCTCCTCGTCGCCCTCGCCCTCTCGAGCGTCGCCGCCGCCCGGCTCGCGCGGGGCATCACGGCGGTGTCGGTGCACGCGGAGCGCATCGCCACGGGCCAGCTGCGCGACGACCTGCGGTTCCGCTCGAGCGACGAAGTGGGCACCCTCGCCGACGCCTTCCGCGAGATGACGCTGCAGCTCCGCAGCGTGCTCGGGGAGCTCGACGCGAGCGCCGCCGACGTCGCCTCTACCGCGGAGGAGCTCGCGTCGGGGGCGCAGCAGGTGTCGGCGAGCACGGAGGAGGTGTCGAGCGCCGCCTCGGCGATCGCCGAGGCCGCGGCGCACCAGACGCGGGGGATCGGGGCCGCGCTCGAGAACTCGACCCGGCTGGCGGCGCGCGGCGCCGAGGTGGCCACGCACGCCCGCGCCGCGCAGGACGCATCCTCGCAGGTGGCGCGCTCCGCGACGCGGGGCGAGGAGGCGGCGGCGGAAGCGCTGGAGAGCATGGCGGCCATCACCGCGGTCACCCGCGACGCGGTGCCCGCGGTCGCGGAGCTGGGACAGAAGTCGCAGCGCATCGGGAAGATCACCGATGCCATCGCGGGCATCGCCCGGCAGACGAACCTGCTCGCCCTCAACGCCGCGATCGAGGCGTCGCGCGCGGGGGAGCATGGCAAGGGCTTCGCCGTGGTCGCCGACGAGGTGCGCAAGCTGGCCGGGGAAAGTGCCCGGGCGCTCGAGACCATCCGCAAGCTCGCCACCGAGATCCGCAACGCCGCCATCACCACGGAAGAGCGCATCGTCGAGATGAGCGACCGGGTGGCGGGGGGCGAGCAGGTGATCCGCGCCTCGTCGCTGGCGCTGGCGCAGATCGGGCGAGAGATCGAGGCGAGCCGGCGCGCGGTGGAGCGCATCGTCGCCGTCGCCGAGGCCCAGCGCGCGGAGGCCGATGCGCTCGCGACCGAGATCCAGGGCGTCGCCGCCGTCGCCGAGGAGAACGCCTCCACCTCGCAGCAGGTGAGCGCGGTCGTGGAGGAGCAGACGGCCGCGATGTCGAACGTCGCCGCTTCGAGCCAGCACCTGGCGAGCATCGCCGAGCGCCTTCGCGCCGCGATGTCGCGCTTCACGCTCTGACCCTTTCCTCCTTCGCAGCACCGATGTCGAATCCCCTCGCCCTCCTCCCGCTCGCCATCGCCGCGGGCGGCGGCACCGTCGACGGCTTCGAGGCGCAGCAGCTCGTCGCGGCCGGGCTCACCCTGCTCCAGCGCAGTGCGCCCGTGGTGCGCGCGCTCGCGGGGCGGCGCAGCGCGATCCTCCTCCCCACCTCCCCGGCCTTCGTCACGGCGCTTGCCGCGAGCGAGGGGCACGGGGCGGTGCTGGTGAACCCGCTCGCCGCCCCCGCGGAGATCGCGCACCAGTGTGCGGACGCGAACGTGGGGGCGGTGTTCACGATCGGGCTCTTCGCCGACCGCGTGCCCGCGGGGCTGGTGCGCGTGCTCCTCGACGACGCGCCGCGCACCGCCACGGTGATCGCCGGCAACACGGCGCGCGAGGTGGACCTCGGCGCGCACTTCGGCCTCGACCTGGTGGGCAGCACGGAGGAGCCGGGGCGCGACGAGGAGGCGGCGGTGGTCTACACCTCGGCGATGCGGGGCACCCCCCTCGGCGCCATCCTCTCGCACCGCAACCTGATCGCCAACGGGCGCAGCACGGTGGAGGGGGGGCAGTACACGCCGATGGACCACACCCTCGCCCTCCTTCCCTGGTCGCACCTCTTCGGGCTCACCGTCACCGGGTCGGCGCCCCTCTTCGCGGGCGGACGCGTGACCACGATGGGGCGGTTCAACCCCATCAAGGCGGCCGAGCTGCTCGCCACGGGCGACGTGACGACGGTGGTCGGCGTGCCCGCGGTGTTCCACGCGCTGGTCCAGGCGCTCGAGCGGCGCGAGGCAGGGGCGGAGGGCGCGCTGGGTGCCCTTCGCCTCGCCATCTGCGGGGGCGCCGTACTCCCGGTCGAGCTCCAGGAGCGCTGGGCTGAGCTGACGGGGGTGGAACTCCGGCAGGGCTACGGGCTCACCGAGGCGGGGCCCGTCTGCCTCTTCAACCGCACCGACCTGCCGAACCGTCGCGGGATGCTCGGCGTCCCCTTCCCGCACGTGGAGGTGCGGATCGCCCGCCCGGGACCCGGCGACACGGAGCCCCTCCCGCCGGGCGAGGAGGGCGAGATCCTCGTGCGCGGCGACAACGTGTCACCCGGCTACGTGAGCGGGGGTGAGCAGGGGCTCGTGCACGAGCGCGACGGGTGGCTCCGCACCGGCGACCTGGGAGCGAGCGACGCGGATGGCTGCGTGGAGTTCCGGGGACTCGTGAAGCCGATGTTCACGCGCAACGGCTTCAACGTGTATCCCGCGGAGCTGGAGCAGGTGATCGGCGCGATGCCCGGCGTGCGCGTGGTGCGCGTGCGGGCGATCCCCGAGCCCTCGCGCGAGCACGACATCGGCATCGAGGTGGAAGGCGACGTGACCCAGGAGGCCGTCGCGGCCTGGTGCCAGCCGCGCCTCGCGGCCTACAAGCAGCCGAGCTTGATCACGGTCCGGGTGTGAGGTGCTCCGGTCAGGCTACAACAGACAGAGAGTCTTCAGGGAATGCCCTGTGATTCTTTCTTCGGCCGGAGAGCGATTCTGCATGTCTGCGGCGGCCTCAATGCGTCCCGTTCCAGCTGACATGATTTCCCCCACGCCAATCTCTGAAGACTCTCAGATTCGGTGCTGCAGCGCTTCGAAATTCCCGCGTATCCTCCTCGACATGGATCCTAGCCCCCTCCGGGAGTAAACAACGGGCATGGGAATGCGGTACCGACCGCGGTCTCCGCTGGGTATTTCCCTACAGGACATCAGGAAGAAGTGGTCTTGCAGGCCCTCGACGGAAGCGACTACTAATGTTCACTCGCATGCAGAGCACGTGCAGCGAACTGGTGGATTCGACGCCGAATCCGCGTTGGCGTGAGGCCACCGCCAATCTACAGGTCCTTTCAGCGCGCCAATTGGGGATGCCTATCCAAGGCGCCGGAGAGGGAACCGTGAATAAGATCCGAATAACCCTGTTAACCGTCATCCTGGCTGGAACGGGGTGCAACGAGCCACGCCAGCTACCCACCGCGGCCGTCAGCTCGGACGCTCTGGCCTCGCTTGAAACTGACACAATCCCAGCCCGCCGCGACGACCGATGGTCGTGGACCCGAGTCGACGATTCGACCCTGTGGGCAGCGGTAAGGAATGCCGATGGCAACGTGATCATCGGTCTCAAACGACCGGATAGAAAGCGAGGCGTCTACAAAGGACAATTGTTGATGTCTGGCGAAGATGTCGAGCGCGCGAACCAGCCTTCGCGATCGCGGCTTCGGGACAGGCACATCGACCGGGTTTCTCCCTGCAATCGCACTTCATATTAACGGGATCGAAGCTCTACGTGTTCTTCGACGGCTGCCCGTTGTCGACTACGTGCAGCCTGCCATCCAGAGGAACCCCGCGCCCCTCACCCTCGACTTCGGTTGCGGCGTAACCTCTTGGACTGACTACCGCTATACGGCACCCCGTGGTGATGTCATCCCCGAGTCTTACATATCGCAGGGAGTAACGCAGGCGTGGGGCAGGACGCAGGGAGACAACGTCACCGTCGCGATCATCGACACGGGGGTCGATCCCGCTCAGGACCAGTTCTTTTCACAATTTAGCCCTGCCACCGGCCCCCCTCGCGTCTTTACACCGCTTGCCGCGGATGGGTCGACGACATGGAATGATGTGTGCGGCCACGGCACGCGCGTCGTCGGAGTCATCGGGGCGCCACACGACGGCCTTGGAATGGTGGGGATTGCCTGGGCATCTGACGTTGTTTCAATCCGCTCCCACAGTTCTGTAATCGTTTGGGATTCCCAGCGAATTCATGATGCGGTCGTCCTGGCTGCCGCTCGCGGTGCACGAGTGGTGCAGATGGCATTCGGGATGCCCTACAACGGCGATGATCTCGTTGCGGACGCTATCGCGTTCTCCTACGCGCAGCCAACAGGTCCCTTGTTCATCGCGGCCATCGGCAATTCGGGAGATCCAAACGCCACATTTCCTGCGGAGATGGATGAGGTTGTCGCCGTCGTCGCAATGAGCATGGATGGCCAACGGATGCCCTCGTCGAGCTGGGGCCCTGCGGCGGAGGTCGCAGCAAAGGTTCCCGTCGCTGCTCCAAACGCGCCAACTCTTTTCGGAACGAATGCCCTAGCCCAGCTGTCGATGACGTCCGGAGCGTCGTCACAGATCGCCGGCATCGCCGCATTGGTCTTTAGCATTCATCCCACGTGGCGAAATACGGACGTTCGCACAAGGCTGCATTCCGCAGCATCTCATCCGTTTGAACGGAACTGGCAAAACGGTTACGGCGACGTCAACGCATTCAAGGCTGTAGGCGGGTTTACTCGGCTGGTCGTCGGCGGCAAGTCGTGCGTGAGTCAGTATGAGCCAGACCCCGTCTTGAACGCCGTCACGGAGGGCGATGGCCCGTTCTCGTACCTCTGGAGCACCGGTGAGCAAACCAACTCCATTCTTGCGCGGAAGGCCCCCCCGGGCGGGTCCGTTTCCTACAGCCTCGCCGTGACCGACCTGATCGACGGCACCAGGCGATCTGAGCTATACACCATCACCACTTTACCCGCTGACGATCCCCGTGATCGGTGTGAGGGGTTCTGATCATGAGGTTCCTACTCGCGTTCGCCATTATCTCAGCCGCAGCGGCCATCTTCCCGGCGGCGGCCTCTGGGCAAGTATCGGCCCCGATCGGAGTGAGCACTCGCCCCGATACACTCGCACTCGCCGCGGAGTCTCTTATGGATCCTCCGCATCGTTCCCGCGTATTCCCGTACGCCGTGGCCGGCAGCATTGGCCTTCCGCTTCTCCGACTGCTCGGAGCGTTGGTCGCCCCATGCGGGAAGACATGTGTCGGTGAGGGTGGTCGCTCGACACGCGTTGGATGGGCCTTTCTCTCGGCTCCGCTCTACGCTCTTGTGGGAGCGGGATTAGGCGGAGTCGCCGGGTGGATCGTGGATGAAATAAACGGCAACTGAGCGTCTACCCGGTTCTCATCGGAGTTCCCATGAGCCGAACCCATACGCGGTCGCCATTCCACGCGGGCGCGTATGGCTCGGAGCCCGGTGTACCGCGCCGTCGGAAGCCAGGGGGCGGCGGTGGTTGCCGGGCGTCGACCGGGCGCGGCGGGCGTACGGAATTACAGGCGCTGAGGAGCCGCCGCGGTGCCGCTTTGGGGCCTTGCGCTCGAAACGTGGATTCGCACTGGAACCTCGTTCGTTTCTGTGCACGTCAGTATTGGCAATTATTCCTCTGGCATGGAGCGCCCCATTCCTCACCGCTTCAACCGATCGATGTTCCCCTCGATCTTCTTCACGTAGCCCATAGTCTCGCGGTACCGCCAGCGCGGCACCTTGGGGGCCACCTGCTCGATGTCCTTCCAGGTGCTGCGGTCGAGCTGCGCGCTCGCGGCCACCTTCCGGGCGCGGGCGATGGTCCCCTCCCCCGCGTTGTAGCTGGCGAACATGAAGCGGCGGCGCTCGGCGTCGCTCACGTCCTTCTCGAACAGGCGCCACAGGTAGCGATCGTGCGCGATCCCCGCGGCGATGTTCCACTCGGGATCGTCGATCGAGGTGAACTCGGGGCGCCGCGACTGGATCGCCTGGAAGGTGGTTGGCATGAGCTGCATGATGCCCCGCGCCCCCACCCAGCTCTTCGCCTTGGGATCGAGCCCGCTCTCCGCCATCCCCTGCGCCTTGAAGAT
>DASWVQ010000191.1:0-4304 GCA_036401195.1 Gemmatimonadaceae bacterium | reverse complement strand
TCGCGGGCGCGCGCCAGCAGCTCGGCGCGCGATGGAAGGGGGGTGGGAGCGAGGGTGGTCGCGGCGAGGCGCGGCGCGCGCACCTCGTCCACGGGCGATCCGGTGAGCTGGGCGAGCTCGCGCTCCGCGAGGTCGAGCGATTCCCGGGCGTGCACCTGGTCCGCGCTCGCCGCATCGAGGGCGGCTTCGGCGCGCAGCAGCTCCACGCGCGCGGCGCGCCCAGCGTCGAGCCGCTGGCGTGCGTTGCCCCGCTCGGTCGTGAGGGCGGCGATGCGCGCCTCGTGCGCGGCGGCGACCTGGGCGAGCGCGAGCACCCGGACATAGGTGGTGGCGACGCGGGCGACGAGTCGCTGGAGGGCCGCCGCCTCGTCGGCGGTGGCCGCACTGGCGCCCGCCCGGCCGCGGCGGATGCGGGCCTCGCGCGCGCCACCGTCGGTGAGGGTCCACGACAGGGTGGCCGCCCCCTGGTACAGCGTGCGGTCGAAGGGGGGGAGCTGGCCGGCGGTGAAGCCGTGGATGGGGGTGACGAGCATGGGCTGCTCGTAGCGGTTGAGGGATCCGGTGAGGGCGAGGGAGGGGAGGCGGGCGGCGGACGCCTGGGCGACGAGGGCGCGGGCCTCGTCGGCTGCGGCGGTGGCGGCGTCGAGGGCGGGGTACTGGCGGATGGCGCGGTCGACGGCCTCGGGCAGGGAGAGCGTGGCTGGCAGGACGGACTCGGATGGGCCCTGCGCCGCGGCGGCGGTGGCGATTGCGATGATGGCGAGCAGGGCCATCGCGCCGACGCGCGGGATCGCGCGGGGCGGGCGCGGGGGGTTCTGGGGGGACGGGTGGTGGCGATGGGGTCGCACGGACGCTCCGGATAAGATACCTACTGGTCAGTATAATACTCGCCGGTCAGATTCCGTCAAGGAGGGGGCGGCCGCTCAGGCGGGGCGGGGGGAGGGCCCGCGATCCCCAAGGCCCCGCAGGGCCACGACCATCGACGCCTCGAACACTTTCGCCGGAGGGGTCGCGTCGAGACCCCGCTCCCGAAGGTCGGCCAGGAGGAACGCCTGCTGCATGAGCCCGGTCACGATGAACCGCGCCGAGGCGAGGGGATCCGGGGTGGTGGCGAACGCCCCCGTCGCCTGGCCGTCGAGGATGATCCCCGCGACCAGCTGCCAGAGCTGCATCAGGCCACCCTTCATCAGCGCGTCGAACAGCGCGGGCAGCTCCGTGCGCACCTCCCCGGTGAGGAGCCGGTACATGCGGGCCGTCTCGGGGATCCCCCACTTCGTCCACGCGGCCTCGAGCACGGTGCACAGCCGCTCGGGGGGGGAGCCCACGGCCCGGTCGGCCACGCCCTTCACCTCGGCGAAGATCGCCCCGATCCGGCCCTTGAACGACTCCGCCAGCAGCTCCTCCTTGCTGGCGAAGTAATAGTAGATCGAGCCCTTCGTGACGCCCGCGACCTCCGCGACCTGCTCCAGGCGGGTGGCGCGGTAGCCCTGCGTCGAGAACACCTGGATGGCCGCGTCCAGGAGCTCCTGCGGCCGCTCGCCGGGGCGGCGGACCCACCGGGTGGGCTTCGTGGACGTCATGGGGAGTATCCTACGCGTGGGTATGTCGCAATCTACCCACGCCACGCGGCCGGGCAACGGACCGACCGGGGGGAGCGCGTCACCCCTCGTCGGGAAAGTGCGTGTCCACCCGCCGCGCACAGGCGACCAGCGCCCGCGCGCTGGGCACGTGCGTCATGAGCGAGAAGAGCGACCCCTTCGCCAGGGTGAGCTTCCCGGTCATCACCGCGCTCACCGCGTCCACGTCGTCGCGCACGATCGACTTCCAGGTCGCGTAGTCGCCCTGGAGGACGTAGTCGGAGGCCACCGTGGCGGCGGGCTTCGCCTCGGCGCGTCGGCAGTCGCCGTTCTCGAGCTCGAGCTCCACGGCCACCGCCTCCGGGAAGCCGAGGTCGGGGGCGGCCTCCATCACGAGCGCGAGGGGCCAGCGCCACTTCCTCGATGCCTCGCGATAGGTGGCGTCGGCATTCAGGATCTCGCGCAGGGCGTCGGCCCAGGGCTGGGAAAACGGGGCGTGAGGCATCACGCGAAAGCTACCGCGCGGCATCGCGGGCGCGGAGTGGGTGGGTGGGGCAGGCGGCGCGGCTCCCGGCCGCGGACCCCGACGTCGCAACCTCAACGTCGCAAGATCCCCTGCCAACAGCGGGAAGTGAAAAGGTCGCGAAGGGGCGAAGGTCGCCAGGGGCGGTCCTGCCCGTGGAGACCTTCGCCCCGTTGCGACCTTCGCGTCGATGCAGTGGCCGTGCGGTGCGCTTCGGCTGTTGCCCTGAGCTTACCGGACGAGGAGCATCCCCACCCCCGCCGCCACCGCGTACACGAGGAAGGAGAGCAGCGTCTTCGCCTGTGCGGGCACGACCTCGGCCGTCACCTCGGGAGTGGCGCGGAGGGTGCGCGCCGCCTGCAGCGCGAGCGGCGCGGCGACGAGGCCGAGCAGGGTGCCGCGCGGCGCGCCGAGCAGCGGGAGCAGCGCCGCGATCACGAAGGCGAGGGTCACGATCCCGGTGAAGGCCACGGCGGCGCGGGGGCGGCCCAGCCGCACCACGAGGGTGCGCTTCCGCGCCGCGCGGTCGGCCAGGTAGTCGGGAAACTCGTTGGCCCAGAGGAAGGCGGCGATGAGCAGCCCGAGGGGCACCGACACCCAGACCATCCAGCCGGGGACGAACCCGGCCTGTACGAGGAAGGTGCCCGCGCAGATGAGCGGCCCGTAGGCGACGCCGACCGCCAGCTCCCCGAGCCCGCGATACGAGAAGCGGAAGGGGGGCGCGTGATACCAGAAGGCGATCGCCGCGCCGACCACGCCGAGCCAGAGCACCGCGTGCGCGCGCTCGAACGCGATGACCACGCCGGCGATCGCCCCCAGCGCGTACGCGATGCCGGCCACGGCCCAGGTCTGCTTCCTCGTGAGGAGGCCGTCGACCATCACGCGCTTCCCGCCGCTGAAGGGACTGCGATCCTCCGCCGCGATGGCGAGGTCCGTCCCCGAATCCCAGTCGTACACTTCTCCCGACGCGTTCTTCGCGACCTCGATGCAGAAGATCCCGAGGACGGTGAGGGCGAGCCACCCCCACGCGACGCCGCCCACGGTGGCCGCGGCGCAGGCGCCGAGGAACATGCCGGCGAAGGAGGCGAGGGAGATCTTCGGATCGGCGAGGCGCCAGACCCCCTCGACCACCGGCGACCGGGCCGGCCGCGGCTGCGTGGCGGTGGTCATTCCACGCGCTCCGGCGCCTCGAGCCCGGACTCGGCGATCTCGCTGATGCGCGTCTGTGCCGCGGCGAGGGAGGGGATGCGGGCGTGGTCGTCGTAGCCGTGGACGGTGATGATCTCCACGTCGGTGATCCCCATGAAGCCGAACACCATCTTCAGGTAGGGATCGAAATGGTTCATGTGCGCCAGCGGGCTGCTCGGCGAGTAGTCGCCGGCGGAGGCGGCGGTGACGATGACCTTCTTGCCGCGGACGAGCCCCTCGGGGGTGGCCCCGTTGTAGCGGAAGGTGCGGCCGGCGCGGATGACCTGGTCGAGCCACGCCTTCACGGTCGCCGGCACCGTCCAGTTGTACATGGGCACCCCGAACACGACGACGTCGGCGGCAATGAGCTCGTTGACGAGGGTGTCGGACTCCTCCAGTGCGCCCGCCAGCTCCGGCGTCTGGAGCTCCTGGGGGGTGAAGGCGGCGGCGATCCACCGCTCGTCCACCGGGGTGGGCGGGAAGAGGGCGAGGTCGCGGTAGGTGACGTCGGTGAGGGGATGGGCCGCGACCCACTGGTGCACGAGGTCACGCGAGAGGGCGCGGGTGACCGAGCGGGTGGCCTGGGCGCTGGCGTCGAGGTGGAGGAGGCGCATGGCAGCAGGGGATGGAGTCGCCTCCAAGGTGCGGGCGCGGGGGGGAGGGGTTAATCGGGGAGGGGATGTTTTCGCGTGGGGGAAGTTCCGGTATGGGGTCTGGGGTGGGGCCTTTGAGACTGACTGGCGACTAGCGACTAGCGACTAGCGACTGGCGATTAGCGACTGGCGACTGGCGACTGGCGACTGGCGACTTGGGGCATACCCCTACCCCCTACCCCCTACCCCCTAACCCCTAACCCCCAGCCCCCCCAATCCCGCCCCGGCCCATATGTTGCGCGGGAGGGGGAACCCGAAATCCCCGCCTGGACGATGCCCGAAAAGAAGACCGCCGACCGCAGGACCTCCGCGCGCGCCCTGGAGCGCGTGATCATCGAATGCGTCACCCCCGAGCTCGACGCC
>DASWVQ010000190.1:0-6680 GCA_036401195.1 Gemmatimonadaceae bacterium | reverse complement strand
AGCGCCAGCTCCGCCGTGCACTCCGCGCACGCGCTCACGTGTGCGAGCACCGCCGCCCGATCCGCCATCGGCAGCTGCCCATGGAGGAGATCCGGAAGCCGGTCCCGCACCTCGCCGTTCACGCAATCACGCATCGAGACTCTCCTTCACGGCCCGCATGGCATTGTGGTAGTGGACGCGCGCCGCGCCTTCCGTCGTCCCCACCACCTCGGCAATCTCCCTGTACCCCAGCCCCTCCGAGATCCGCAGCGTGAACACCTCCCGCTGCGTCGGCGTGAGCCGGTCCACCGCGCGCCGCAGGCGCGCTTCCATCTCCTCCGCGACCAGCGTGTGGAGCGGGTCGTACTCCGTCGCCACGTCGTCGTCCTGCACCTCCACCGCTTCCGGCCGCCGCTTCGCCGCCCGCCGCCGGTCCACCACCAGCCGCCTGGCGATCGTGAACAGCCAGGTGCGGAAGGCGCTCTCCCCCCGGAACCCGTCGATCCCCCCGAAGGCCCGCACGAAGGTGTCCTGCACCACCTCGTCCACCTCCGACCGGTCGCGACCCACCACGCTCGCGACGAAGCGGGCCAGCGCCGGCGCGTGACGCTCGACCAGCACGGTCGCCGCCCGCTCGTCACCAGCCCGCCACCGCGCGATCAGGTCGAGGTCGCCCGGCTCCTCGGTGGCAACGGGGGGAGATTCAGCCATGTGGTCTCACGTGGATAGACGCCTTCCGGGCTGGTACGTTAAGGCGCTGCCGACACTTCCGCCCTTCCGCCAATGATCAGGATCGCCCACCGCGGCGCCAAGCGCGAGTTCCCCGAAAATACCCTCCCCGCCTTCCTGCGAGCCCTCGAGCGCGGGGCGGACGCCGTCGAGCTCGACGTGCATCGGACGAAGGACGGGCTGGTGGTGGTACACCATGACCCAGTCCTCGGGGTGTACGCGGGGCCGCTGGGGATGGCCGGCTGTGAGATCACGAATGTGACCGCCGCCGAGCTCGCCCGCGTCGAGATCGCCCCCGGGATCGCCATTCCCTCCCTGGCCGACGTCCTCGACCTGGTGGGTACCCGCATGACGGTGTTCGTGGAGATCAAGGGCGCGGGCATCGCCGCCGACGTCGCGGCCGTCCTCCGCGGGCGCGACACGACCTGCGCCATCCACTCCTTCGACCACGCGCAGATCGCCTCGCTGGTCAGCATCGCCCCCGAGATCCCGCGCGGCCTGCTCTTCGCCACCCCCTTCGAGGACCCGGCGGGGCAGCTCGCCCGCCACGAGGCCCGCGACCTCTGGCCGCACTGGCAGCTGGTGGACCTGCGCATGGTGGCCGCCGTCCACGAGGTGGGGTGCCAGGTGATCACCTGGACGGTGAACGACGCCGACGCGGTGCTCGGCCTCGAGGCGCTCGGCGTGGACGCACTCTGCGGGGACGACGTGCGGCTCTTCGACGAGGTGCTGGCATACTGACCCAACCTCCCTTGCGCCGGACCGGTCAGGTTGGATAACGGCGAGAACGACGAAAAGACCAATGGTTCCTGCACATCCTTCGCCTCCCTTCACCTGGGCGAATGGATCATCAATGCGACATGGAGCAATCGGTTTTTTCGCCGTTCTCGCCCTTTTCTCACCGAACCGGCCGGCGCATGGAGCTCCCCCGAGCCTGACTACGGCGCCACGATGAGTCGCACGGTGGCCACCGTGGCATGGTGCCGCCCCGGCGCCGTGCGCCCGGCGAGGATCCACTGCACGTCGGACCGCACCACCAGCCAGGGGAGCGGCCTCCGGCTGTAAAGCAGCTCCACCGCGAGCTCCTCCGTCCCCATCGGCACGTCGGCGGCGCCGCCAGCCTGTACCCACGACAGGGCGACGCCGGCGGAGTCGCTCCCCATCCCCGGCAGGTTCGACAGCGTCGCTCCCACGCTCGCGTGCGCGGCGAGCGCGTTGGGCACCCGCCGCGCCGAGGCGAGTTGCATGAACGCGCCGAGCACTTCCCGCGAGCCGTCCGGCGTCGTGCGCGCGAGGAGCCCCTGATCGAGCACCAGGTACACCCCCTCGTGCGCGTAGCGCTTCTTCTCCGGGTCATCGCGCCGCGTCGCCGAGCCATGCTGCCATGCCCCAACGCCGACGCGGCCATCGAGCCCCCCGGTGGTGCTCCCCCAGCGCCGACCCGCTTCCGCGATCGTGAACAGCTCCCCCGGCCGGTTCACCAGGCGCTCCAGCCCGAGCGCGCGCGTTCCCACCTCCGCTTCCCCGCCGTCGAAGATCCCCGCCGAGAGGGTCCAGCGCGCGTCGCGCGAGGCGAGGAAGACGCTCGCGCTGGTCGCCGGGTCCGGGAAGGTGGGGAGGGCGACGATCGCGGGGCTGTAGCCGAGCGCCGAGTTGAGGAAGATGCTCCCGTGCGACGTCCAGGCGAACTCCGTGTTCGCGTCCACGTTCCCTGCCTTCACCCGGACGCGCCCCCCGGGCGACGCGGTCTCCACCCACCATTCACCGACGCGCGCGAGCCGGTCGGCCTCGATGTTGGAGAAGCCCTGGAGGTCGCCCACCTCGGGGCTCGCCGGTCGGCCGATGCGCTGGAGGTACTGCAGGTGCATCGTCGTGCGCGGCAGCCGCGCGAGCCGCCCCAGGTCGGCGGTGACGGTACCCACCAGCAGCCCGCGTCGCGCGGTGAGCGTCCGCCCCGGGGCCTGGATCAACGACCAGTCGCTCGGCAGCGCCACCGACGCCCGAACGGGGCGGGCGGTGGTGTCGTCGCCGGTGAGGGCGACCGCGAGGAGGAAGGCCGGGATCAGTGACATGGCGAAGGTTCTGACGCCCTGAATCTCAATCCGACCAATCCAGTCGCCAATAGGCCAACTTCCGGGAACTTGGCCCGGGGAATCTCCGACAGGCGCTTGGCTGCGATCGCCCCGCGACTATAGGTTCCGGTTCCCCACCGTCCCTCCGGGGGCGGCCCCACCCGAAACCCGGTTCCCCACGTCATGCGATCCACTGCTGTCGCGCTCCTCGCGCTGGCGGGTGCATGCGCGCAGGGGCAGCGAGCGGCCACGAGCCCCACGCCAGCCCCCGCCGCTTCCGCGGACCAGAAGGCGAAGTCCGGAAGCCCCACCCCGCCCCTCCCCGGCGCCGTCGCCCTCCCGAACGCCGACCCGTTCCCCAGCACCTACCAGCCGTTCGCCTCGCGGCCCACGGTCATCCGGAACGTCACCCTGCTCACCGCGGCGGGGCCGACGATCCGCAACGGGGCCATCTACCTGCGCGACGGGAAGATCGTCGCGGTGGGGCAGGCGGTGGACGCCCCCGCCGACGCGGTGGTGATCGACGGCCAGGGGAAGTACGTCACCCCGGGGATCATCGACGTGCACTCGCACCTGGGGGTGTACTCCGCGCCGGGCGTCCCCTCGCTCAGCGACGGCAACGAGGCCACGAGCCCCGTGACGGCGAACGTGTGGGCGGAGCACTCGGTGTGGCCGCAGGACCCGCAGTTCCCGCGCGTGCTCGCGGGGGGCGTGACGACGCTGCAGATCCTTCCCGGCTCGGCGAACCTGATCGGCGGCCGCAGCGCGATCCTCAAGGTGGTGCCGTCGCGCACCGTGCAGGGGATGAAGTTCCCGGGCGCGCACTACGGGCTCAAGATGGCGTGCGGGGAGAACCCCAAGCGCGTGTACGCGAGCCGCGGCCCCTCCACGCGGATGGGCAACGTGGCGGGCTACCGCAACGCGTGGATCCAGGCGTTGCAGTACAAGAGCCGCTGGGACAAGTGGCTGGAGAAGCGCGAGGGCGATCCGCCGGCGCGCGACCTCGGCCTCGAGACGCTGGCGGAGGTGCTGCGCGGCAACATCTACGTGCACAACCACTGCTACCGCGCCGACGAGATGGCGCAGATGATCGACATCGCGAAGGAGTTCGGCTACCAGATCCGCTCCTTCCACCATGGCGTGGAAGCGTACAAGGTGGCGGACCTCCTCGCGAAGAACGGGATCTCCGCGTCGCTCTGGGCCGACTGGGGGGGCTTCAAGCTCGAGGCGGCCGATGCGATCCGCGCGAACATCGCGCTGGTGGACGCGGCGGGCGCGCGCGCGATCGTGCACTCCGACGACGCCTCGGGCTCGCAGCGGCTCCCGCAGGAGGCGGCGAAGGCGATGGCCGCCGGCCGCGCGATCGGGCTGGACATCACCCCCGACGTCGCCATCAAGTGGGTGACGAGCAATCCCGCGTGGGCGCTCGGCCTGGAGGACAAGGTCGGCACGCTGGAAGCGGGGAAGAACGCGGACGTCGTGCTCTGGTCCGGCGATCCGTTCAGCGTGTACACCCGCGCCGAGAAGGTGTGGATCGACGGGTCGCTCCGCTTCGACCGCAACGATCCCACCGAGTGGTGGCGGACCGACTTCGAACTCGGCTTCGTGCCGCTCACCCGCGGAGGCGCCCGCTGATGCGCACGCCCATGCAGCACATCCAGGTCGCCGTCGCGGCGGCGATCCTCGCCGCGCCCTTCGGTGCGGCCGCGGCGCAGACGATCGCCATCACGGGGGCGAAGGTGTATCCCGTGCGCGGCGCGCCGATCGAGAACGGCACGGTGCTCATCCGCGACGGCCGCATCGCCGCCGTGGGAGCGACCGTGGACATCCCCGCCGACGCGCAGCGGGTGGACGCGCGCGGGAAGGTGGTGACGCCCGGCTTCATCAACTCGGGGACGCAGCTTGGCCTGGTGGACATCGGCTTCGCCTCCGGCCCCACCGACCAGGCGGCGCGCGGCAAGGAGCAGGTCGCCGCGGCCTTCCGCGTGTGGGACGGCCTCAACCCGGCGAACATCTACATCGCGCCCGCGCGGCAGGACGGGATCACCTCGGTGGTCGTGGCGCCGGGCGGGGGCCAGCTCATCGCGGGCCAGGCGGCGCTGATCGACAACGCCGGCACCACGGCGGCGGAGATGGTGCGCCGCGCGCCGGTGGCGATGCTCGCCCAGGTGGGGAACTCGCAGGGCGCCGGGGTGGGCGCGCGCGGGGAGCTGCTCGGCAAGGTGCGCGAGGTGCTCGGTGATGCCCGCGACTATGCGCGTCGCCGCTCGGCGTTCGAATCCGGGCAGACGCGCGAGTTCGCGGCGTCGCGCGCGGACCTCGAGGCGCTCCAGCCGGTGCTCGCCGTCCGCGTGCCGATGGTGATCGCCGCCGACCGGGCGAGCGACATCACCGCGGCGCTCAACCTGGCGAAGGACTTCGGCCTCCGCATCATGATCGCGGGTGGCGCCGAGGCGTGGGAGGTGGCGCCTGCCCTCGCCGCGGCGAAGGTGCCGGTGATCACCGGGGCGATGAACAACATCCCCGGTGACTTCTCCTCGCTCGGCATGCGACAGGAGAACGCCGCGATCCTCGCGCGCGCCGGGGTCCCGGTGGCGCTCGTGGGCAACGCCGGGGGTGGCGACGAGGAGCTGTTCAACGTCCGAAACGTGCGCTTCGAGGCCGGGAACGCCGTGGCGTACGGGATGGCGTGGGACGCGGCGCTGCGCGCGGTGACGCTCACCCCGGCCGAGCTGTTCGGCGTGTCGGACAAGGTGGGCGCGCTGGCGCCGGGGATGGACGCGAACGTCGTGGTCTGGAGCGGCGATCCGTTCGAGTTCGCGACGCGGGCCGAGCACGTGTACGTCCGCGGCGTGGAGGACAACGCTCCCACCCGGCAGGACCTCCTGACGGCACGCTACAACCACCTGCCGCCGGAGTACACGCAGCCCTGAACCGGCCGGGTGCGCCGGGCCCCGCTGGCGGTAGCGGGGTCCGGTGCGCCGGACCGTTTGGGTGAGAGAACGACGAGAAGGGCGAAACCAGGAAAAGACCCGAACTCGGGGTGCGCGGAGATCGGCGCTCCCTGGAGAGACTGGGTCTTTTCCTGTTTTCGTTGTTATCTCACCCCCAAGGTCCGGCGCACCGCACCGCTCTCGCTCCCGCTCCCGCAGGCCCGGAAACGAAAAGGGCCCCACGCCTTGCGGCGTGAGGCCCTCGTTTCGTTCCAGCTACCTGCTTGTCAGCCGCGGTTACGCGACGGCGGGCTCGGCGGCGGGAGTGGCGGGGTAGACGCTGACCTTGAGCCGGGACTTGCTCTTGTGCTCGAACTTCACCACGCCGTCGATGAGGGCGTAGATGGTGTAGTCCGTGCCGAGGCCGACGTTGTTGCCGGGGTGCCACTTCGTGCCGCACTGGCGGATGATGATGTTCCCGGCGATGACCTTCTCGCCACCGTACTTCTTGATG
The DNA here is from genome assembly GCA_036401195.1 of Gemmatimonadaceae bacterium. GTDB lineage: Bacteria > Gemmatimonadota > Gemmatimonadetes > Gemmatimonadales > Gemmatimonadaceae > JACDHQ01. The sequence continues at coordinate 453 of DASWVQ010000190.1, read as the reverse complement.
CCGAGGTACTGCGGGTTGCTGTCCCGGCCGTTGCGGGAGGAGCCTACGCCCTTCTTATGTGCCATGGGTGCCTCCTCGCTCAGCCGAGGGAGATGTCGTTGATGCGGACTTCGGTGAAGCCCTGCCGGTGGCCCTGCTTGCGGGCGTAGTTCTTCCGGCGCCGGAACTTGAAGATGACGAGCTTTTCGCCGAGCCCATGCCGGACGATCTCGCCGGTGACCTTGGCGCCCTGGAGGGTGGGCACGCCGGTCTTGACGTTCTGGCCGTCGGAGCCGAGGAGGACGTCGTTGAACTCGACATTGCCGCCCGCCTCGCCCGGAAGCGACGGGAGCTTGTAGGTGCGACCGGCCTCGACGCGGTACTGCTTGCCGCCGGTCTTGATGATTGCGTAGGGCATGGGAGACTCTTTTGGCTGTAAATCCTGCGAGCCTTGGAACTTAGGCCACCCGCCCC
>DASWVQ010000189.1:0-9943 GCA_036401195.1 Gemmatimonadaceae bacterium | reverse complement strand
GCGATCGTCGCGCCCGCGCCCGCGTCCATGCCGGCACCGGCACCTGCCCCGCTCACGCCGTCCACGCCCCTCACGCCGCAGTACGGCGGGTTCACCCCCTCGAGCGCGCCGACGCCGATCATGCCCATGACGGCGATCCCGGCATCGCCGATGGCCCCCGTGGCGCCCCCCGCGGCGGCCGTGGCGCCGGCCCCCGCGCCCGCGCCCACACCGCACGCCGCACGCAGCTCGGGCCGGACGGCATTGGAGTCGCTCCTCGCCCAGGGCGCCGCCTCGGTGGACGCCCTCGCCGACCACCCGCTCGCCGCCCCCGCCCCGATGCCCGAACAGCCCATCGTGCCGGTGGAGTCGCTCACCTACCGCGGCCGCTCCGCCCTGCGCCGCGCCATCGAGCTGCGCGACGAGATGCGCGCCGCGCCCGCCCCGCCGCCGCGCGAATCGCTCGAGGAGCTCTTCGACCTGCTCGACCTGGCCCTCGTCGCGGACTGACCCCCTCATGAAATTCGGCTGGCGGGGGGCCCTCGGCGTCGCGGTGAGCGCCGTCGCCCTCTGGTGGACGCTGCGCGGCGTCGATTACGCCGCGGTGCTGCGCTACCTGCGCGACTCCAACATTTCCCTGCTCCTCCTCTCCACCGTCGCCGCCACGGGGATCTTCCCGCTCCGTGCGCGCCGGTGGCGCACCATCCTCGATCCCGTGGCCCCGCGCCTCCCCTTCGGGGTGCTCTGGCGCCCCACCGCGATCGGGATGATGGTGAGCAACGTCTTCCCCGCGCGCGCCGGCGAGCTGGCACGCGCCTATGCGCTCACGAAGGAGACGCGCGGCGAGGTGCCCTTCACCACCGCCTTCGCCTCCATCGCGGTGGACCGCGTGTTCGACGCGACCATCGTCCTCGCCCTCATGTTCGTCGCCATGCTCGACCCGCACTTCGCGGGGAGCGCGACGATCGGGGGGCAGCCGGTCCAGCGCTTCGTGTGGGGGGGCGTGGTGTTCGCCACCGCGGTGTTCGCGGTGCTCACCCTGATGGTCTTCCTCCCCGACCAGGTGCGCGCCGCGTACCACGCCGTGGCGAGCCGCCTCCTCCCGCGGCTCGAGGCGCGCGGCCGCGACGTGCTCGAGGCCTTCCTGGCGGGGCTCGGCGTGCTGCGCAGCCCCTTACGCTTCGTGGCGGTGCTCTGGTGGACCCTCCTCCACTGGCTGCTCAACGCCTTCGCCTTCTGGCTCGCCTTCAAGGCCGTCGGGATCGAGGCCCCCTTCACCGCCGCGCTCTTCCTCCAGGGGATCATCGCCATCGGCGTGGCCCTCCCCGCAGCCCCCGGTTTCTTCGGGCTCTTCGAGGCCTTCGCCAAGGCGGGGCTTGCGGTGTACGCCGTCCCCGAGAACCTCGCGGTGGCCTGGGCCTTCGCCTTCCACTTCCTCTCGTTCATCCCCATCACCGTGATCGGCGCCTGGTACTTCGCGCGTCTCGGGATGCACATGGGCGACCTGGGCGCGGTGCGCGAGGGCGCCGGGGGGGCGACGGAACGCGCCCCGGCAGAGCGGAGGCCGGCGAAGGAGCGCGCGTGAGCGACGCGATCGCCACGGGGAGCGAGGTGCAGGTGCAGGCGCAGGCGAAGGTCAACCTCCGCCTGCGCGTGCTGGAGCGGGAACCTGGCGGGTATCACCAGCTCGAGTCGATCTTCCTGCGCATCGCGCTCGCCGACCTGGTGCGCGTCCGCGTCCTTCCCTCGGGCCGCTCCCTCGACTGCGCCGGCCCCGCCATGCCCGCCGCGGGGCTCGGGCGGGTGGAGGACAACCTCGCCTGGCGCGCGGCCGCCGCGTACGCGGAGGCGAGCGGATGGCCTCGCGGGTTCGCCATCGCGATCGAGAAGCACATCCCCGTGGGCGGGGGGCTCGGCGGCGGGAGCGCCGACGCGGGCGCCGTGCTGCGCGCGCTCGACGCGATCGCGCCGCACCCGCTGGGCGACCAGGCACTCGCGGCACTGGCCTTCACCCTCGGCAGCGACGTTCCCTTCCTCGCCTCGCGACTCACGTCCGCGATCGGACGCGGGCGCGGCGAGCGGCTCGAACCACTGCCCGCACCGCCGGCGCGGCCGCTGGTGCTGGTGATCCCGCCCTTCGCGGTGAACACCGGGGAGGCGTACGGCTGGGTCGCCGCGGCCCGCGCGGCCGGGGCGCTGCCCATGCATGCGGATCCCCCGCTCGACGCCCGCGCCCTCGGCCGCTGGGATGCGCTCGCGCGCGTGGCGGCCAACGATTTCGAGCCCGTGGTCGCCACGCGGCATCCGGAGATCACCGCCGCCGTGCGGGCGCTGCGTGACGCAGGCGCGACGATCGCGATGATGAGCGGGTCGGGCTCCACGGTGTTCGGCGTCTTCGAGGGGCCCCCGCCGGCGCTCGCGCTCCCGACGGAGTTCCGCGTCGTGCGCACCAGCTCCTGACGTCATCCTGAGCGAAGCGAGGGATCCGGCTCAGGCGCGTTGGAGCCAGATCCTTCGCTTCGCTCAGGATGACTACTACGAATAAACGAGAGGACCTGGCCCCGATGCTCCGGGACCAGGTCCTTTCGGCGTTCGAGCGTGGATCAGTCGCTCACGCGTTCCGGTCGGTGCACCCCTTGAAGTTCGGGTTGTTCCGTTCGTCGGTGACGATCGGCAGGTTCACGTCCGGCCCGTAGTTGCCGCCCTTGTAGTGCGACCCCTGCGGGAAGGTGTTCGCCGCCGTGCGCCCGTACTGCCGGATCAGGCGCCGCAGGTCGTTCAGCCGCTGCCCCCGGCTGAAGGTCCAGAAGGCCTTTTCGCGGAAGAGCAGGTCGAGCCGCGCCTCGGCGGTGCCCGGGTCGGTGAGCGCCGGCATCGCTGCCGGCTGGATGTTCCCCACCTTCGGCGGGTTCGCGCGCAGCGCGTTGAGGATGGTGAGCCACGACGGGTCACCCTTGCGCAGCGCCGCCTCCGCCTCGATCAGCCGCGCGTCGATCCCGTTCACCACGTCCACCGGGGTGAACTGGGCGTAGAGCGTGGTGGTGCGGGCACGCGTCTGCCCGTCCTGCCCGTTCACGTTGGTCGGGTCGGTGACCGGCAGCCGCGGGTCCTTCGCGGAGCCGAAGGGGAGCGCGTTCGCCACCCGGATGTTGCGCGTGTTCCCCTCGACGGTGTCGCTCACCGCGTAGCGGCGCGCGCTCAGCCCCTGCCCCCAGATCGTGTTGGAGCCGGTGGTGGTGTTGGCGAAGGTGTGCTGGTACGCGAACGACGTGGGGATGCCGGCCACCAGCGCCGCGGCCGCGTCGAGGTTGCTGAGCCCGAGGCTCACCATCGCCCGGGCGCGGCCGATCCTGATCGCGCGGGCGATGGCGACGCTCGCAGCGTCGGTCCCCGGCACCAGCGCCAGCGCCGCGTCGTACGACGCGAGCGACGCGGTGAACACCTCGGCCACCGACTTCTGCGGCCCGTCCTCCGGCGGCTCGGCCAGCGGGTCGCCGAGCGGGATCCCGTTGCAGAAGTCCTGCGCCATCTGCATCTCCGCGAAGCCGCGGGCGAAGTACAGCTCGCCCATCAGCACCTTCGCGTCGGGGCGGTACTGCTCCAGCGCCTTCACCGCCTCGGTGGTGCGCGTGCGCGTGCGGTAGAGCCGGCGCAGCATCCCCGTGATCGAGGAGTTGTTCTCCTGGATCATGCGCTGGTCGGTCTCGTCGTTCTGGATGAAGGTGGAGCTGGTGGACCACTCGTCGGCGAGCAGCCCGCCGAAGAGCCAGGTGCTTTCGCTCCCCGCGGTGATGTCGCGGAAGGTCCCGAGCGCCCCGTTCGCGAGCCCCGTCGCCCCTTCCGCGCTCTGCACGTCGGAGGGGTTGATGATGTCGGGGTCCTTCGCGTCGAGCAGCGTGTCACTGATCCGGCACCCGCCCAGGAGGACGAGGGCGGCGGCGCCCCACCCCACGAGGGCGGGGCGGCGCCGGAGGCCGGCCATGGCTTGCCTGGTCATCGCGTTCTCCTAGAAGCCGAGGTTGAGGCGGACGATGTAGTAGCTCGCGGGGCCCATCGTCTGGAATTCCGACGGGGCGTCGGTGCCCGAGGTGAGGTTGAAGCCCAGCTCCGGGTCCACGCCGCGGTACTTGGTCTGCTTCCACAGGTTGCGCCCGCTCAGGACGATCGACGCCGACCGCGCATTGATCGACGAGGCAAAGCGGTCGGGCAGGGTATAGGCGAGCGAGGCCTCGCGCAGCCGCCAGAACGCGCCGGACTGGAAGAAGCCGTCCAGGGTGCGCGCGGGGTGCTCGTTGGCCGCGATGTTCGTGGCCTGCTCCGCGAAGGTGGCGTCGGGACTCATGCGGCCGGCGCAGTTCGGGCGCGTGCAGCGGATGCGCTCCGTGTTGTTGTACCACTTGTTGCCGCCGCGGTAATCCACCAGGAGCTGCAGCCGCAGCGCCCGCGACAGCAGGTCGAAGCCGTTCGAGAAGGTGAGGCTGTAGCGCGGCGTGGAGTAGCCGCGGAAGATCACCGAGTCGCCCACGAACACCTCGTTCTTCGCGGGGTCGGCGAAGTAGGTGAGCAGCCCGTCACCGTTCTTGTCCTCCCACCCGGTGATGGGGCGCGCCCAGAACCCGGAGATCGGGTAGCCGGCCACGATGCGCGTGGTCGTCCCCACCTGGGGCGGGGTGTCGCCCAGCGACACGACCTTGTTGTCGTTGGCGCTGCCGCTCACGGTGAGGTCCCACGCCAGCGCGGCGCGGTCCAGCAGCTGTGCCGTGATCACGGCCTCGACCCCCGCGTTCTTCACCTTCCCCAGGTTGGTGATCTGCGTGGCGAGCGACCCGTACGACGGCGGGAGGATGCGGTCGATCAGGGAGTTCCTGGCCACCTTGCTGTAGTACGTCGCGTCGAGCGACACCCGCTGGTTGAAGAGCCGCGCCTCGAACCCGCCTTCCACCTCGGTGCTGCGCTCGGGCTTCAGGTTGGGGTTCAGCGCGCCACCGAGCACCACGATCGGGATGTCGGAGTTGTTCAGGTTCGTGGTGTTGGCCGTGTAGTACTTGATGGCGTCGTTCGGGCCCGGCTGCACCCCCGACTGCCCGTAGGCGAGGCGGAGCCGCAGCGAGTTCAGGAAGTCGGGCGCCTTCCAGAACGGCTCGTCGGAGATGATGTACGAGGCGCTGGCCTTGGGATAGAAGACCCGCTGGAAGTTCGTGCCGAAGGCGGAGTTCTGGTCCGACCGCACCGCCGCCGTGAGGAAGAGCCGGTCGCGGAAGGCCGCGCTCTGCTCGAAGAAGGCGCCCAGGGTGCGGGTGAGCACGTTGGACTCGCCCACCGCGAGCTGGCTGCCGGAGCCCACGTTCTGCGAGCCCGGGGCCAGCTGCTCCGCGCCCGTCTGCGCGCTGGAGAAGTTGTAGCGCACGTACTGCGCGCCCAGGGTGGACTTCATCGCCCCGCCGATCGCGTTCCAGCTGGCGGTGCTCCCCAGGTCCATCGTGATGTTGGCGATCTCCACCCGGTTGATGCCGCGCGAGCCCAGGCGCGTGTTCGCCGTGAGCGGCGGCCCCTCGCCGCGGAGGAGCAGGTTGTCATCGGAACGGGCGGTGAAGTCCTGTCCCGCGGTGGCGTGGTTGCGCAGCCAGGCGTAGGGGCGCCAGTCGGCCTGGGCCGACCAGATCAACCGGTTCACCTCCTGGCCCGACCGTTCCTGCCAGGCGAGCCCGGGAGTCCAGGCGCGGTATCCCATCTTCGGGTAGTTCACGGAGCCCACCGTGACGGTGCCGTTGCCCGTCGTGCCCGGGCCGCCGAACGCCTGGGAGCCGAGGCCCGCGGTGGAGTTCGACTCCAGCGAGTAGCGCTGCCGCACGTTGGCGTAGCTGGTGGTCACCCCCAGGTCGAGCTTCGGGGTGGGCGACGTGTTGACGTTGAGGCGAACGGTGTTCTTCTCGAGGGTGTTGGGGTGGCTCGTCCACGGGTGGATCGCCCAGCCGAGCGAGTCGAACGCCTGGCGCTCGAAGCGGGGGAGGGAGAGCACCCCCTGCTCGGTTTCCCGCGACACGGCGCTGAAGTAGCGCAGCGCCTCGCTCCCCCCGGACACCTGGAGACCGAGCTCCTTCCGGTTCCCGAGGTCGATCGGGGAGAGCTCCTTCTCCTTGAACAGGTTGAGCGCGGCGACCGAGTCCACCGTGCACTCGCCGGTGCCCACGCGCTGCAGGTTGCACACGCCGATGCCCGCGGGGGCGCCGTTGCGCTTGCCGAAGATCGTGTAGGCGGTGGGATAGGGGTTCTGGTCCTTCAGGATGCCCCCTTCCGCGTACGCGTTCCAGCGCGTCTCGCCGGCGCGCCCCTTCTTCGTGGTCACCACGATCACGCCGTTCGCGGCGTCGGTGCCATAGAGCGTGGCGGCGGAGGGGCCCTTCACGATCTCGATGCTCTCGATCTCCTCGGGATTCAGGTCGCCCACCCGGCTGGGGTTGTTGCCCCCCGTGTTGCCGCTGGCGCCGTTCCCGGTGACCGTCGAGAAGCTCGAGTTGTTGGAGGTCATCCGGATCCCGTCGATGATCCAGATCGGCTCGTTGCTCAGGCTGATCGAGTTCATCCCGCGGATGCGGATGCGGGCGCCGGTCCCCGTCTGCGAGCCGCTCGCCACCTGCACGCCCGGGGCGCGCGAGTTGAGGAGCTGGTCGAGGTTGTTCACCGGGGAGTTCTGCACCACGGTGGCCGCGTCGATGTTGGACGTCGCGTTGCCGATCTCCACCCGGCGCTGCTCGCCGGTGGCGGTGGTGATCACGGGGGCGAGGTTCACCGGCACGGCGCGGAGGGCCACGGCGACGTCGGCGGTCTGGCCCGCCGCGATCGTGACGGGGCGGGTCTGCTCCCCGAAGCCCACGCGGAGGACGCGCAGGGTCTGGGCGCCGGCGGGGACGGCGCGCAGGGCGACGCGGCCGTCGGCGTTGGTCTGCCCGCCGACGTTGGTGCCGGTCACCTGGACCCGCGCCCCCTCGAGCGGGCGGCCGGTGGCCTGGTCGGTGACGCGGACCGCGACGCCGCCGGTGGGTTGCTGCGCGACGAGGCTGGTGGGTGGGGCGCCGCCGAGCACACAGGCGGCAAGCAGCGCACAAACGCTGATCCTCATGCAACGCTCTCCTGCAGGGGGTGGGGGGGAGAGGAGCGGGACACACGGGGGTGGGGTGCCCCGCCGGGTGGCGGGCCCGGGGGCGCCTCCACGCGCACAGTTCTACGCCTGATGAACTCTTCCACAAGGGGTCGAGGTCATATCCGCGGGGTATCCGGCGATCGGGGCGGTCTCGTTGTACGGGACCGTCCTTCCGAGTAGCTTTGGGGGCTGTCCGGAGGGCGCCGGCGGGTGGCGGCGCCCGGATGGCCGGCGAAGAGAGGTGCCCGCTCGTCCAATGGCAGGACTCCGGACTTTGGATCCGGCTATCGTGGTTCGAATCCACGGCGGGCAATGGCCGCCAGCGCTGGCGGTGGATTTGACTAAGTCCCTCCCCTTCTTTATCTTACAAGGCTAGGTCATGGACGTGACGTCCTCCGCGCGGCTCGGCTTCAAGCTGATCTCCGGCACCGCCAACCCGGCGCTCGCCGAGGAGATCAGCCGCCACCTCGGCACCGAGCTCACGAAGGTCACCTGCTCCCGCTTCGCGGACGGCGAGATCTTCGTGCGGATCGATGAAAACATCCGCGGGAACGACGTCTTCATCGTCCAGCCGACCAACCCGCCCGCCGACAACATCATGGAGCTCCTGCTCCTGATCGACGCGGCGAAGCGGGCGTCGGCGGCGCGGGTCACCTGCGTCATGCCCTACTACGGCTACTCGCGCCAGGACCGCAAGGACCAGCCGCGCGTGGCCATCGGCGCCAAGCTCATGGCCAACATGATCATGAGGGCCGGCGCCGACCGAGTGCTGGGGGTGGACTTCCACCAGCACCAGCTCCAGGGGTTTTTCGACATCCCGGTGGACCACCTGTACGCCATGCCGGTGCTCACGGCGTACTTCCGGAAGAAGGAGCTGGTGGACCCGGTGGTCGTGGCGCCCGACGTGGGGGCGGCGAAGATGGCGCGCGGGTTCGCGAAGCGGTTGAACGCGGCCCTGGCGATCATCGACAAGCGCCGCCCCTCGGCGAACGTCTCGGAAGTGGTGAACGTGGTGGGTGACGTGCACGGCAAGGACTGCATCCTCGCCGACGACATGATCGACACCGCGGGCACCGTGTCGGAAGCGGCGCGCGCCCTCAAGAACCTGGGCGCGCGGGACATCTACGTGTGCGCCACGCACCCGTTGCTGTCCGGGCCGGCGGTGCAGCGGATCATGGAAGCCCCCATCAAGGAGGCCGTCGTGACCGACACCATCGCCATCGCCCCGGCGCGCCGCTTCGACAAGCTGGTGGTGCTGAGCGTGGGGGAGCTGCTCGCCAAGGCGATCCGCTTCACCCACCAGGAGCAGTCGGTGAGTTCGTTGTTCGATTAGGCAGCGGCAGGCGAAAGTCGTTCGACGTTCGACGTTCGACGTTCGACGTTCGACGTTCGACGTTCGACTTTCGTCGTTCGCTGACGTAGGACCCGATGGGCCAGCCCTCTCGCGAGGGCAGCGGCATGGTAGGGAGGACGCAGCCTCCTGAGAGTAGTACCGCGGCCCGGCGGCTTCGCTGCATGACGAGAGCATTTCGCACAGGCATCACTCCATGGCTTCCGCCACCCTCTCCGCCAAGGCGCGGACCACCACCGGCAAGGGCGCCGCGCGCTCCCTGCGCCGCGACGGCCAGATCCCCGCGGTCATCTACGGCCACGCCCGCGAGCCCCAGTCGCTCACCCTCGAGGCGCGCGAGTTCGGCCGCCTCCTCGAGCACGTCACCGCCTCCACCGTCATCGAGCTCTCCCTCGACGGGGCCACGAAGAAGACGCTGATCCGCGAGATCCAGCGCCACCCCTTCAAGAAGCTGGTCCTCCACGTCGACTTCCAGGAGCTGGTCGCCGGCGAGAAGATCACCGTCGAGGTCCCGCTGATCTTCCGCGGCGCCGCACCGGGCGTGCGCGAGGGGGGCATCCTCGACCAGGTGATGCACTCCGTCTCGATCGAGGCCGACCCCACCACCATCCCCGACCACATCGACGTCGACGTCTCCGGCCTCGGCCTGGGCAAGTCGATCCACGTGAGCGACCTCACCCTTCCCGCCGGTGCCACCTTCCTCGACGCCGCCGACGCCACCGTCGCGGTGGTGAGCATGCCGAAGGTGCAGGCCGAGACGGCCGAGCCCGAGGCCGCCGCGGTCGCCGAGCCGGAGCTCATCCGCAAGCCCAAGGGCGACGAGGGCGCGGAGGCCTGATCGCCTCCCTGCGCTCGCTCGTCTCCCGGTTCTTCGCCCGCCCTTCCGAGCCCGAGGACATGCAACTCAAGGTCATCCTCGGGCTCGGGAACCCGGGGCCGGAATACGAGGACACGCGTCACAACGTCGGCTGGTGGGTCCTCGACCACCTCGCCGACGTTTGGCATTTCGACGGCTGGCGGCGCGACGGCGACGCGCGCGTCGCCAGCGGCCGCGTGGGGAAGTACCAGGTCCGCCTCGTGCGCCCCACCACGTACTACAACCTCGTGGGGAACACCCTGCGCCCCTACCTGAAGCGGGTGGGGTGGCAGGCGAAGTCCGACCTGCTCGTCGTCGGCGACGACCTCGCGCTCCCCATCGGGTCCATGCGCTTCCGGGCAAAGGGCTCGGCCGGGGGGAACAACGGGCTCAAGTCCGTGGAAGGGGTGCTGAAGTCGCAGGAGTACGCGCGGCTCAGGCTGGGCACGGAGCCCGAGGACCCGCGGCGGATGGGGGGGGACAAGGCGGACTTCGTGCTGTCGCCCTTCGGGAAGCACGAGCGGAAGGTGGTGGCGGAGTTGATGCCGAGGGTGGTGGAGGGGGTGGAGTGCTGGATGGCGGAGGGGATCGAGGGGGCGATGAACCGGTTCAACCG
>DASWVQ010000188.1:0-22520 GCA_036401195.1 Gemmatimonadaceae bacterium | reverse complement strand
ATCGCCCTCATCCTCACCGGCAACACCTTCGAGGCGCGCGCCAAGCGCAACACCTCGGCGGCGCTGCGCGCGCTCGTGCACCTGCAGCCGAAGACGGCGCGGGTGGTGCGCTTCGACCAGGAGGTGGACGTCCCGGTGGAGACGGTGGAGAGCGGCGAGGTGGTGATCGTGCGCCCCGGCGAGCGGGTGCCGGTGGACGGCGAGGTGGTGAGCGGCGAGAGCGCGGTCGACGAGTCGATGCTCACCGGCGAGTCGCTGCCGGTGGCGAAGAAGGCGGGGGACCGGGTGATCGGCGGCACCATCAACCGGACCGGCGCCTTCCGCTACCGCGCGACGACGCTGGGGAGCGACTCGGTGCTCGCGCAGATCGTGAAGCTGATGCGCGACGCGCAGGGCTCGCGCGCCCCGATCCAGCGGCTCGCCGACCGCATCTCGGGGATCTTCGTCCCCGTGGTGATCTCGATCGCCATCGCGACCTTCGCCACCTGGTTCGTGCTCGCGGACACCGCGCCGGCGGTGCGCGCCTTCGCCGCGGCGGTGGCGGTGCTGATCATCGCCTGCCCCTGCGCCATGGGGCTGGCGGTGCCCACCGCGGTGATGGTCTCCACCGGGAAGGGGGCGGAGCTCGGGGTGCTGATCAAGGGTGGGGAGGCGCTGCAGCGCGCCGGCGATGTCGGCACGGTCGTGCTGGACAAGACCGGCACCGTGACCGAGGGGCGGCCCACGGTGACCGACGTCGTCCCGGCGGCGGGGCGCTTCGCCGCGGAGGGAGGGCGCGACGCGCTGCTGGCGCTCGTGGCCTCGATCGAGGGCTCGAGCGAGCATCCCCTCGCCGACGCGGTGGTGCGCCACGCGAAGGATCGCGGGCTCGCCCTGCGCACGCCGGAGGCGTTCGCGTCGCACACCGGCCGCGGCGCCACCGGCGTCGTGGACGGCGCCGCGCTCGCGGTGGGGAACGAGGCGCTGATGCGCGACTGGGCCATCGACGCGGCCCCGCTGCGCGCCGACGCCGACCGCCTCGCCGGCGAGGGCAAGACGCCGATGTACGTGGCGGTGGACGGCGCCCTGGCCGGGGTGATCGCGGTGGCCGACCCGATCAAGGCGAGCTCCCGCGAGGCGATCGCCCGCATGCACCGGATGGGGCTCACCGTGGTGATGCTCACCGGCGACAACCAGCGCACCGCCGACGCGGTCGCGCGCGAGGCGGGGATCGACCGCGTGGTGGCCGGCGTGCTCCCGGAGGGGAAGGTCGCCGAGATCCGCCGGCTCCAGGCCGAGGGGGCGGTGGTCGCGATGGTGGGCGACGGCATCAACGACGCGCCGGCGCTGGCCCAGGCCGACGTGGGAATGGCGATCGGCACGGGCACCGACGTGGCGGTGGAGGCGGGCGACGTGGTGCTGATGCGCGGCGACCTGCGCACCGCCGCGCAGGCGATCGAGCTGTCGCGCCGCACCATGCGCACGATGAAGCAGAACCTGTTCTGGGCGTTCATCTACAACGTGATCGGCATCCCGGTGGCGGCGGGGGTGCTGTACCCGGCGCTCGGCCTGCTGCTGAGTCCCATCCTCGCGAGCGCGGCGATGGCCTTCAGCTCGGTGAGCGTCGTGACCAACTCGCTCCGGCTCCGCCACGCGCGCATCGCATGACCCGCACACCACCACCCCGACGGGAGAGGGACCATGGCCACGAAGCAGACGAGGGAACCCCTGGCGATCGCGGAGGATGCAGGCGCCGCGCCGGTGAGCTGCGGGTGCGGCACGCACGACGAGGGCGGCCGCAAGGCGGTCGGCGTGGACGCGGGGATCAAGGACCGGAACCTCAAGCGGCTCCGCCGCATCGAGGGACAGGTCCGCGGCCTGCAGAAGATGGTCGAGGAGGACCGCTACTGCGCCGACATCCTCACCCAGATCTCCTCCGTGCACGAGGCGCTGCGCAGCGTGGGGCGCGAGCTGATGCGCAACCACCTGAAGCACTGCGCCACCTCCGCCATCCGGGCCGGGGAAGGGGAGGCCGAGGCGATGTACGACGAGCTGGTCGACATGATGTTCAAGCACAGCCGATGACCCTTTCCGGAATGACGATTTCATGAAGCGTATCCCGATGACCCGCCTGCTCCTCGCGCTGGTGCTCGCCGGCGGGTCCCGCGCCTACGCGCAGCACGCGGGCCACCAGCCGTCCCCTCCGCCGCCCCCCGCGGACACCATGGCGCGCCACGCGCACGCGATGCCCGCGCCCGCCGACAGCGTGCCGGCGCACGCCCACGAGATGTGGATGCGCGACCTGGGCGGCGGGTGGCAGGCGATGGGGATGGCACAGGCGATTCCCACCATGACGGTGGGCTCGCCGTGGCGCCAGCAAACGCTGCTCCAGGGAGGGCTCTACCTCACGCAGCCCGCGGTGATGCTCGACCTGGCGAGCCGCGACGCGCGCGTCGTGCTGCGCACCACCTGGAACTTCGAGGGGTGGACGCAGCCGCACGGGGAGCTGACCTTCGGCGGGTGGGGCGAGGGCTTCATCGACAGCCGCCACCCGCACACGCTGCTGCACGAGGCGATGCTCTCCGCCAACTGGTGGGACCTCGGCGGGGGCACGCTCTCCCTCTCCGCGGGCAAGGGATTCGCCCCGTTCGGCACTGACGACCCGATGGCGCGCCCGGCGGTGAAGTTTCCCACCAACCACCATCTCTCGCAGGTGCTCGAGCGGTGGACGGCGAACGCCGGCTACCTGCGCGGGGGGTGGAGCCTCGAGGCCGGGCTGTTCGGCGGCCAGGAACCCGATGGTCCCTACGACTTCTCGAACATCCGGAGCTTCGGCGACTCCTGGTCGGTGCGCGCCGCGCGCCGGTTCGGGGAGGGGTTCGGCCCCGCCGCGCCATGGGAGCTCTCGGCCTCGTTCGCGCGCATCGAGGAGGAGCATCACGACGCGGTGACGCGCACCGGCCTCTGGAACGCGAGCGCCCGGCACGAGGCGCAGCATGCCGTGGGGAAGGTGTACGCGCTGCTCGAGGCCTCGCGGAGCCGTCCCGACGGCGACGATGGCTACTACTCCGTGCTCGGCGAGGGGCAGCTCGGGCTCGGGCGCGAGGCGCGCCACCAGCCGTACGCGCGGGTGGAGGTGGCCACGCGCCCGGAATACACCCGCGAGGGGGCGCCCGGGACGCCGGGGTTCTTCCGCTACGACCACGACGCGCACGCCATGGGCGCCACGCGCTGGGTGATCTCGACGCTGGGCTACGGCTACGACGCGGGGCGCTATCCCGCGAGCGTGCGTCCCTACGTGGAGCTCCAGCACCATGCCGTGGGGGCGTCGCGCGGGGGGATCGATCCGCGCGCGCTCTTCGGCACCCGCCAGTTCTGGAGCGCCTCGTTCGGCGCACGGATCTTCCTCGGCGGGGGGCCCATGCGCATGGGCAGCTATGGCGCGCTCGACCCGATGGCCGCCGCGATGCGGCCGGATGCCCGCCCCATGGCGGGAATGGAGCACATGCGGCACTGAGGCATTCGATCATGCATCCGATGATGGCACCGCTGATCACCCCGGAGGACTACCGCGCCCGCTTCGCCCATGGGTTGTCGTTCGGCGAGTTCGTGGCCGGCGCGCGGAACACCCCCGAGCTCTGGCGGAACATGGCGGCACGCGCCCGGCTCCCCGCCGAGGTGGCGGACCGCGCGACGCGGATCCCGGGGCAGTGGCACCTGCTGGTGCTGCTCGAGGACTGGTGCGGCGATGCCGTGAACACGGTGCCATGGCTCGCCGCGCTCGCCGACGCCGTGCCGTCGATCGACCTGCGCGTGCTCGGGCGCGACGCGAATCCCGCCCTGATGAACGCCCACCTCTCGCCCACCGGCGGTCGCGCGATCCCGGTCGTGATCGTGCTCGACGAGTCGTTCGAGGAGGTGGGATGGTGGGGCTCGCGCCCGCGCGCGCTGCAGGCGTGGGTCGACTCGGCGGAGGGGCAGGCGATGTCAAAGGATGCGCGCTATCGCGAGATCCGGCGCTGGTATGCCCGCGACGGCGGCCGGACGACGATCGACGAGGTGCTCGCCGTCGCCGAGGAGGCCGCCGCCGGGGCGCGGGCCTGACCGCCCGCGGGAAGGGCTAGGGGACGATCATGCGCCCGATCGTGCCCTGGTCCGTCCCGAACCAGAGCTGGCGGGTGGCGCGGTCGAAGGTCATGTGGCGGATCGTGTTCGCTTCCGGGCGCCCCACGCGCGCCTCGGCGACGAATCGCTCGCCGCGCGGGTCGAACCCCACGATCGTGGCGGCCACCCCGCGCTGGCCGGTCTGCGCGACCCAGATCACGTCGCGGTCGTCGACGGCCATGCCGTACGGAAGCGAGAGCGACCCCGCCGGCATGCGCCATTCCTTGGTCGCCCCGGTGCGCGGATCGAGCCGGCCCAGGTATCCGCGGGTGTAGTCGCCCCAGAAGACCTGCCCCGACGCGGTGATGACGAGGCGGCGGGGCCGCGTGCTGTCGTTGGGAAGCGCGTGCGTGGCCAGCGTGAGGGCGACCGGGTCGATGGTGCCGAGCTTGTTCGTGCCGAACAGGTCGAACCAGGGACGTCCCTGTGCATCGAGCACGATCCCGTAGGGCCGGGTGCGCGCTCCCGTCTTCCAGATGCGGAACGCCCCCGTCTCCGGGTCGAAGCGGCCCACGGCATCCGAGTTCTGCGCGGTGAACCAGGCGACGTGGCGCACGGGGTCGAACACCATCGTGTGCGGATCGCGCACGGTGGAATCGGGGATGTGGTAGGTGGTGAGCTTGCCCGTGCCGGGATCGAGCCGGACGAGCCGGCCGTTGCGGTTGCCGGTGATCCACACCATCCCGCGCTCCACCACCAGGTTGTGGGGATTGGTCCCCTCGTCGATGGTGAAGCGGCGGAACTCACCCGTCGCCGGGTCGAGGGAGGCCACGTAGTTCCCCACCTGGCCCACGAACCAGGTGTGCCCCCGCGAGTCGGCGAAGGGGTCGCGCGGGCGGGTGCGGGCCCCGTACGGGACCTCCCACTCGCGCACCTCCGGCGCGCGGGCGCCGCCCGCACGGCCCTGCGGCTCCTGGGCCGGCAGGGCGCCCGCGGCGAGCGCGGCCAGCGCCATCACGATCGTTCGCATCGTCATGCACCTCCGAGGGGATCGGGTGTCCGCGCATACGATGCAGGCGGATCGCCCGGGCCGCCACCGGAAGGGTGGGTCGTGTGTCCAGCCGTGGCCCGCAGCGAGGCGAGGATCGCACCGCCGATGAGCGTGGCGATCACCCCGAGCGAGACCGTCACGGGGACCTTCACCAGGTCCACCAGCAGCATCTTCGCCCCCACGAACACCAGCACCGCGGCGAGCCCGTACTTGAGGTACACGAAGCGGTGCACCACCCCCGCGAGGAGGAAGTACATCGACCGCAGCCCCAGGATGGCGAACACGTTCGCGGTGTAGACGAGGAAGGGCTCCTGCGTCACCGCGAAGATCGCCGGGATCGAGTCGATCGCGAACACCAGGTCGGCCAGCTCCACCAGGAGCAGCACCAGGAAGAGCGGGGTCGCCAGCCGGCGCGTCCCCTCGCGGATCCAGAAGCGGTCGCCGTGCAGCCGCGGCGTGAGCGGAAGCACCCGCCGCAGGAGCTTCACGACCGCGTTGGAATCCGGGTCGTACTCCCCCACCCGGCGCGCCATCTTGATCCCGGTGATCACCAGGACCGCGCCGAAGATGTAGACCACCCAGTGGAACTGCTGGAGCATGTACGCGCCGGCCGCGATGAAGGCGCCGCGCATGACGAGGGCCCCGAGGATCCCCCAGAAGAGCACGCGATGCTGGTACTTCGCGGGAATGCCGAAGTACGAGAAGAGCATCACGAACACGAAGATGTTGTCGACCGAGAGCGACTTCTCGATCAGGTAGCCGGTGAGGAACTGGAGCGCGGGGCCGGCGCCCCACGCCCAGTACAGCCCCGCGTTGAAGAGCAGGGCGAGTCCCACCCACACCGCGCTCCAGGTGCCCGCCTCCTTCACCGACACCTCGTGCGAGGTGCGGTGAAAGACGCCGAGGTCGAGCGCCAGCATCAGCAGGACGAAGGCATTGAAGCCGAGCCAGAACCAGAGGCCGATCTCCATGGATCAGGCGCTCCGCTGGAGGGGAATCACGCCGCCTTCCATCGCCAGCAGGCGCTCGACGCGCGCGGCGGTGGGCGGGTGGGTGGAAAAGAGCTTCGCGAGCCCCCGCGCGCTCGCGGCGAGGGGGTTCACCTGCGCCAGCGGGGCGGCGGTGGGGCTCACCGCCATGGGGATGCGGCGGGCCCCCGCCTCCAGCGACTGGAGGGCGCTCGCCAGCGCGCGCGGCCGCCCGGTGAGCTGCGCGGCCAGCGCGTCGGCGCGGAACTCCCGCTGCCGGCTGATCGCGAACTGGATGAGCATCGCCGCGATGGGGGTGAGCAGCATCACGGCGAGCTGCGCGACCGGGTGCGGTCCCTCCTCGTCACGGGACCCGAAGAGGGAGGAGAACATGAGCATGTTCCCCAGGTTCCCGATCGCGCCGGCGAGGGTGGCGGTCACCGTCATGAGCAGCATGTCGCGGTGACGGATGTGCGCCAGCTCGTGCGCGATCACTCCCTCGAGCTGCTCCCGGTCGAGGGTGTCGAGCAGCCCCTGGGTGACGCACACCACCGCGTGGCGCTCGTTGCGTCCGGTGGCGAAGGCGTTGGGCTGCGCGTGCGGGGCGATCGCCACCGTGGGCATGGGCAGCCCGGCGCGCCGCCGCAGCCGGTCCACCATGTCGTGGAGGGCCGGGGCCTCGCGCGCGCTCACGACGCGGGCCCCGTAGCTCCGCATCACGAGGGTGGAGGACCAGTAGTACATGGCGAGGTTGCCCGCGGCGGCCATGCCGAGGGCGAGGGTGAGGCCGGCCGACCCGCCGAGGGCCTGCCCGGCCAGGGCGAGGAGGGCGGTGAGCCCCGCCATCATCAACCCGACCTTCGTGTTGCTCCAGAGCGCGCTCATGCGGCGCATGTCCTGCTCCCGGCCCGGTGCGGGCCTGAACCACGGAGGGGCGAGCCCTCCGCACGACGCCGGGAAGCCCCGGCTGCGCGAAGGTCTCGCCCCGGCGGCCCGCGTCGCGGGCCACCGCCCCGGGTCCGTGCGCCGATGGGGCGCAGTGCTGGCGAACCCGGGGCCGCCGATCCCCCCCGGGCCGGCGGCGTGCTACTCCCCTTCCATTCCTCCCGGCGCACTCGCGCCGGACCTGCGGATTCTACCGCCGCGACAACCGTGAGACAATATTAATGATTATTTACTATTCATAAATAATTCCTTCAACAACCGGTACTGACGACGAAGCAGATCGAGCAGATCGAGCAGAAGGGGCAACGTCCCCTTCAACGGCTTGCACCGACGACGAAGCGGATGGAGCGGATCGAGCGGATCGAGCGAACATCAACAGCCGTGACCGAGTGTCGTTGCCGAATCTGCTCGATCCGCTCGATCCGCTCCATCGTCAGTACAGGCCGTTGACGTTGCGACCTGCCCGGTGGCCGGTCACCCGGGCATCACCGCCTGGACCCGTGCCGGCTCCTCGCCGAGCCACTCGGGATGCTCCGCCGTGCCGTCGTACACGGACGACGTCTTGAACAGCTCGAACTCCCCGCGCGCCGCCGCCGGCGCGGTGCGGGCCAGCAGGGCGTCGCGCTCGGCGGCGCCGAGGGGCTGGAAGGTGGTCGCGACCTCGATCGCCTGGTCGAGGACCTCCATCGAGTCGCACCCGGTGATCACCACCGACGTGGGCAGGCTGAGCGCGTAGCGCAGGCACTCCGGCGCCGTCACCACCCCGGAGCGCAGGATCTGGCCGTTGGCCATGCTCTTCATCCCCAGCACGCCGATTCCGTCCCGCACCAGCGCCGGCACCACCAGCCGCTCGAAGCTCCGGTAGTGCGCGTCCATCACGTTCAGCGGCATCTGCACCGCGTCGAAGCGCACTCCCTGCGCCCGCGCCACCTCGAGCATGTGCAGGTGGATGCGCGGGTCCTTGTGCCCGGTGAAGCCGATGAAGCGGAGCTTCCCCGCCTGCCGCGCGTCCTCGAGCGCCCGCTGCGCTCCCTCGGGATCGAGGATGCGGTGCGGGTCCTCGAAGCGCAGCACCTCGTGGTGCTGCACCAGGTCGATGCAGTCCACGCCGAGGCGCCGGAGCGACTCGTCCAGCTGCGCGGTGGCGGCGGTGCGGGAGCGCCCATCGATCTTCGTCATCACGAAGGCGCGCGCGCGGTAGCCGTCGCGCAGCGCCTTCCCCATGCGCTCCTCGCTCGCGCCCTCGTTGTAGTCCCAGCAGTTGTCGAGGAAGTCGATCCCGCGGTCGATCGCGCTCCGCACCAGCCGGATCGCCAGCGACTCGCTCACCCCGGGGAGTGCCAGGTGCCACCCTCCCAGGCCGATCGCCGACACCGCCACGCCGGTGCGCCCCAGCGGCCGGCGTGGCACGTCTCCCTTCGAACCGTTCGTCATCGGGGCCCTCACTGATCGGGGTGGGTCGTGGCGCGAAGCCACGCGGGACCGGGCGCTGTGACAGCGGGAATGCAGGCCGGGGATCGGGGCAATTCCGGGACCCTTCGGCGCTGCGTCCCCAGTCCCGCTTTCGGCGCGCACCCGCCAGGTGCTTCGCATCGGCGATCCCCGGAAGCGACCCCATTCATCAGGGATGGAGTGAATTCGTCGAATCCCGACCTCGGGGGTGCACGAAATGCCCCGGGCTGCCGATACTGGGAATGAATGGGCTGCCCCCTGATGTCCGGGCGGGCGCCGCCACCGCCTGACCCCACCAGACGCGTGACCGACTTCCGCATCGAGAAAGTCCGCTGCCCGGCCACGGTGTGCCTCACCGACGGCCGGCGGCTCCAGGGGGACATCTTCCTGAACCCCCTCTCCCGCTTCCGCCCCGAGCCCCAGGAGCCGGTCGAGTTCCTCAACGACGAGGATCGCTACTTCGCCCTCGCCCCCTCGGGTGCCCCGGCGCTCCTGGTGTCGAAGGAGGCGGTGGCGTGGATCGACGTGCCGCTCGCGCCCGCATGGGACCGGCAGGAGGCGCGTGTCGAAGTCGAGGTGGCCATGCTCGCGGGGGAGGTGCGGACCGGGTGGCTGTTCCCCCACTCGCATCCCGGCCGCAGCCGGCTGCTCGATTACCTGAACGCCGAGCCCGCCCAGTTCCTCCCCCTCGCGCAGGAGGAGCGGCTCACCCTCGTGAATCACTCCGCCCTCGCCCACGTCCGCGAGGTGGGCTGATGGCGCAGATCGACCGGCTGCTCGCCGCGCTGGCCCAGCAGGGAGCGCGGGAGCTGCGACTGCACGAGGGGGAGGCCGCCATGCTGGTGAGCGGCGACACGATGCAGCCCATCACCCGTGCCGCGCTCAGCGGCGCGCAGGTGGCGGGGCTGCTCATGGAAGTCGCGGGGCCCGACGAGGCGGCCGCGATCAGCGCGCGCGCCCCGGTCACCATCCGCCGCGTCACCGACGCGGGGGAGTTCATCCTGCACGGGGTGTCGAACGGGGGCGGATGGCGCCTCTCCGCGCAGCTCGCCGCGCCCAATGGCGCCACCAACGGCGCCACCAACGGCGCCACCAACGGCGCCGCCCACCCTGCGGTGCCCCCGACGTCCCAGGGCGCGCCGGCGGGGAGCCCCTCGGCGAACGCCGAAGTCGCCGCCACCGACATCGCCGACGCCCTCAGCGCGATCCGTGGCTTCGAGGGAAGCGAGCAGGCGCGCACGCGACTCGACGACCTGCTGCGCGAGATGGTGCGCTCCGGCGCCTCCGACCTGCACCTGCGCGTGAACGAGCCCCCCATCCTGCGCCGCGACGGGGAGATGCACCGCCTCGACCAGCCGGCGCTCAGCGGCATCGAGCTGGGGGCGATGACGCGCTCCATCATGCCGGAGCGCAACCGGCTCGAGTACGCCGAGACCAACGACACCGACTTCGCCCACGAAGTGGCGGGGTGCGCCCGCTTCCGCGCGAACGTCGCCCGCGACCGCAACGGCCCGGTCGCCGTCTTCCGGCAGATTCCCGCCACCGTGGTGACGGTGGAGCAGATGAACGTCACCGAGGAGGTGCGACGCCTCTGCTACCTCACCAAGGGGCTGGTGCTCGTCACCGGGCCCACCGGCTCGGGGAAGTCCACCACCCTCTGCGCCCTCATCGACCTGGTGAACCGGTCGCGCAGCGACCACATCATCACGATCGAGGACCCGATCGAGTTCGTGCACCCGAACAAGAAGTGCATCATCACCCAGCGCCAGGTGGGGGTGCACACGAAGTCGTTCAAGAGCGCGCTCCGCGCCGCGCTGCGCGAGGACCCCGACATCGTCCTCGTGGGCGAGATGCGCGACCTGGAGACGGTCTCCATCGCGCTGGAGACCGCGGAGACCGGCCACCTCGTCTTCGGCACCCTGCACACCACGACCGCCGCGGGCACGATCGACCGCATCATCGACCAGTTCCCCGCCGACCGCCAGGCGCAGGTGCGCGTCATGCTCGCCGAGTCGCTCAAGGGGGTGATCTCGCAGACCCTCTGCCGGAAGATCGGCGGCGGACGCGTGGCGGCGCGGGAGATCCTCCTCTCGATGCCCTCGGTCACGAACCTCATCCGGGAGGGGAAGACCTTCCAGATTCCCTCCGTGATGCAGACGTCGAAGCGCCTCGGGATGGTCACGCTGAACGACGCGCTCATCGCCCACGTCGACGCCGGCATCGTGGAGCCCCGGGAGGCCTACATGAAGGCGGTGGAGAAGGTGGGGTTCGTGCAGATGCTCAAGACCCGCGGGCTCGACGTGAGCTTCGCGGAAGGGGAGGCGGAGCCGGGGAAGAAGTGACGGCGCGGGGCGGGGGCGGGCGGCGGGTCGGCCGGCCGCCGCCTTCCCCGCCGCCCCCGCCGCCGGCGCTGTCCGTGGGTCTGCCGGACGCACGGCGGGCGGCGGCGAGCGCATCATGGCGCATCGCCGCTGGAGGTGGCCATGTACGCCCGCGTGCTGGTGCCGCTCGATGGATCCCCATTCGCGGAGCTGGTGCTCCCCGCCGCCGTCGCCCTCGCCCGGCACATGGGGGCGGGCCTCGAGCTCCTCCGCGTGCACCCCTATCGCCCCCTCGACTACACCTCGGGCGCCGATGCCGACGAGGTGCGGCTGGATGCGCGCGAGGAGGAGGACGAGCGCGCCTACGTGGAGGAGGTCGCCGCGCGGTTCGCCGCGGAGGGCCCGCCGGTGATCCCACGGGTCGTCGTGCACCGCTCCGTGGCGACGGCGCTGGCCGAGGAGGCCGCCGCGACGCCGGCGACGCTGCTCGTGATGACCTCGCACGGGCGCACCGGGTTGCGTCGCTCCGTGGTGGGAAGCGTCGCCGACGCGGTGCTTCGCGCGGTGGAGGTGCCGCTCCTCCTCTGGCGGCCGGCGCCCGACGACGACCCCGCCCCCGATCGCTTCGAGCGGCTGCTCGTGCCGCTCGACGGCTCCCCCTTCGCGGAGGCGGTCCTGCCCCACGCGCTGCAGCTCAGCGCGGCCGACGAGGCGCGGCTCACCCTGGTGCGCGTGGTGCAGCCGGTGCTCGACGTGATGGAACCGGTGGCGCTGATGCCCTTCGGGATCGAGGGCGCCGGCGCCGCCCCCGCGATGGCGGTGGTGGATCGGCCAGCGACGGCGCGCGCGCTCGTGGAGGCGCGACGCTACCTGGCGGCCGTCGCCGCGCGCATTCGCCCGAAGTTCCCGCGCGTGTGGATCGACGTCCGCGCCGAGCTGGCCGAAGATCCCGGCGCCGCGCTGATCCTGGCCGCGGCGCAGGCGGGGGCAGACCTCGTGGCGATGACCACGCACGCCCGCGGCGTGGGCCGGCTCTTCGTGGGCAGCACCGCCGACCAGCTCCTCAAGGGGCGGCATGGCGCGACGCTGCTGATGCACCCGCAGGCGATTCCCGCCTGAACGGCGCGGCACCCGCGCAAGGAGGACGACCATGCTCAGGCTGCGCGACATCATGACGACGGACGTCGTCACCGTGAGCCCCGACGCCACGCTGCGCGAGGCGGCGGAGCTGCTGGCGGGACACCATCTCTCCGGCATGCCGGTCACGGCCGGCTCGAAGGTCGTGGGCGTGGTCACCGCCAGCGACCTGCTCACCTTCGATGCGACCCGGCCCCCCGTCCCGACCGAGCGCACCGAGGACGTGGACTGGGGCGACGCGCTCGAACCGGGCGTGGAGGAGGACGCGGAGCGGGAGGAGGTGCCACCCGCCAGCTATTACACCGAGCTGTGGGACGACGCGGGTGCGGACGTGGTGGCGCGGATGGACAGCGCGGGGGGGCCGGAGTGGAACGTCCTCGACGAGCACGCGGTGGCGGAGGTGATGACCCGCAGCATCCATGCGATGACCCCCGACCAGCCGGTGGAGGCCGCGGCGGACCTGATGCGGCGCATGGCGGTGCACCGCGTCCTCGTGATGGAGGGGGAACAGGTGCGGGGGATCGTCACCACGACGGACATCGCCGGCGCCGTGGCCGACCACAAGCTGCAGGTCAGGACGTACGTGTTTCCGGGGGCGCGGCCCTGGTGAACGGCTCAACCACCATGAAGCGAACGGGAGGCCCTCAGTTGTTCCCGTGGCTGGCGTGCGCGCAGGCGTCGAGCAGCCCCACGCGAAGGGCGAACTGCACGTACTCCGGCCGGCCCGCCATCCCGAGCTTGTGCTCGATCCGCTGCTTGTAGGTGTCCACCGTCTTGGGGCTGATCGCGAGCCGGGTGCCCACGTCGGTCGCGCTGTATCCCTCGGCGATCAGCTGGAGCACCTGCTGCTCGCGGCCGGTCAGGCGGTGCAGCCGGGCGCGATCGGGCGCGTCGGGGGCGTTGCGGCTCGAGCGGTTCGCCAGCAGGCGCGCGGCGCGCGGCTGCACGTAGTGCTCGCCGTGCGCGAGCGCGTGCACGGCGTCCACCACCTCGCGCTCGGTCGCGGTCTTCACCAGGTATCCGCTCGCTCCCGCGTCGAGCGCCGCGGGGAGGTACTCCTCCTCCGCGTGGCGGGTGAAGACCAGCACGCGCGTGTGGCCGTGGTGCGTCGCGATCTCGCGCGTCGCCGCCAGCCCGTCGAGCCCGGGGAGCGCGAGCTCCAGCACCACCACGTCGGGGGAGAAGCGGGCGACGAGCGCCAGCAGGTCGCGCCCGTTGTCCGTCTCGGCGATGACGGCGAAGTCGCGCGCCACCCCGAGCACCATCTTGAGCCCGCAGCGCACGATGACTTCGTCGTCGGCGAGCACCACCCGGACGATGTCGCTGCTCATCTCCCTCCTCCGCGAAGGCGTCCCGCCGGCCGGTGGCGGGAGCCACCTCCCACATAGCATCCGCGGCCGATTCCCGAACGTCGGCGGAACGCTGAAGCGGGGTGCGGGAAATCCCGAGCGCGCCCTGTCGCGCCCAAACGTATGATCGAAGGGGGCGGCCACGGGGGGAGGGATCAGATGCCGGCCGGCAGCAGGTGGGCGAGGGGGACGAGGGCGCTGGGCGTGATGGCGCTCCTGGCGCTCTCGCACGCCGCGCGCCCCCAGGCACCGCCGCTCGCGCTCGCGCTCAACATCCCCGCGTTCCGGCTCGAGGTGCGGGAATGGGGGGGCGAGCCCTGGACGATCCGCGTGGCGGTGGGGATGCCGAAGTATCCCACGCCGCGCGGCGACTTCGAGGTGAGCGCGGTGGAGTGGAACCCCTGGTGGATCCCCCCCGACAGCCCGTGGGCGGCGCGGGAGAAGGTCACGCCGCCGGGCCCGTCGAACCCGATGGGGCGGGTGAAGCTGCATTTCCGCCCGCTCTACTTCCTCCACGGAACGCCGTGGCCGCGGTCGATCGGGACGGCGGGGTCGCACGGGTGCGTGCGGCTCAGCAACGACGACGCCATCCGGCTGGGGCGCGCGGTGGTCCGTGCGGGGGCGCCGGGGGTGAGCGACTCCCTGCTCGAGGCGATGATCGCCGATTCCACGCATACCCGGACCGTCCCGCTCACGGTGCGCGTGCCCCTCGTGGTGCGCTACGAGCTGGTGGAAGTGCGCGGGGGACGGCTGCTCGTGCACCGCGACATCTACGGCCTGGGGCCGCCGCCCACCGTGGCCCAGGTGCTCGGCGTGCTCGCCGGCGCGGGGTGGGACACGAGCGTGGTGGACACCATGCGGGTGCGAGCGCTGCTGCGTCGGGCGCGCACGCGCGGCGGGGGGGCGGGGGCGGGGGCGGGGGTAGGGGCCGACTCGCTGCGCGCGGCGCGGCCGGGGAGCCCTTCGCTTGACGACCAAGTAAATGACTGTATAATTCAATAGTAGAGTATCACTGCATCGATCCCTCATCGCGCGCAGCGCAGGAGCGGCACATGGCGGAGCACGGGTCACGGCCCCCGATGGTCATCACCCATGAAGGCGGGGTGCGGTTCGCGGCGCAGGTGCGCGGCCACCGCATCCTCGTGGACCAGCCCACGCGGGCCGGGGGGCAGGACGAGGGGCCCATGCCCCTCGAGCTGCTCGGCGTGTCGCTGGGCACCTGCGTCGCGCTGTACGTGCAGCAGTTCCTCCACACGCGGGGTCTCCCGTACGAGGGGATGCGGGTCGAGCTCCAGCAGGTGGGCGCGCAGAACCCAGGCCGGGTCGGCGAGTTCGTGGTGAAGGTGCTGCTCCCCACGGAGCTCCCCCCGCAGTACGCCGACATGCTCGAGCGGGTCGCGCGGAGCTGCCCCGCGCACAACACGCTGGTGCACGGTGCCGAGGTGCGGGTGGAGATCGCCTCGGGGACGACGATCGCCGCGGGGTGATACCGGGTCGTGACGCGCGCGCCTCGCGGGAACTGGTAGATTCCGGGGCCGGCCACGACGGCCGGCCCCTTCCGCATGGCCTCCCCATGAGCGAATCCCCCGTGCGACCCGCGGTCTTGTCGCCCGGCGCCGTTCCCGCGTCGCTGGTGCGGCGGCTCTCCGCGCTCGACCGCTTCCTCCCCCTCTGGATCTTCGGGGCGATGGCGCTCGGCCTGCTGCTCGGTCGCGCCTTTCCCTCGCTCGGCGCGAGCCTCGACCGGGTGAAGGTCGCCGGCGTCTCCGTGCCCATCGGCGTGGGGCTGCTCTGGATGATGTACCCCGTGCTGGCCCGCGTGCGCTACGAGACGATCGGGGAGCACGTGGCCGACCGGCGGCTGCTCGGCACGTCGCTCGTGCTCAACTGGGTGCTCGGCCCGCTCGTGATGCTCGCGCTGGCCTGGCTCTTCCTTCCCGACCTCCCCGCCTATCGCAACGGGCTGGTGCTGATCGGCCTCGCGCGGTGCATCGCCATGGTGCTGATCTGGAACTCGCTCGCCTGCGGCTCGGGGGAGCTGGCGGCGGTGCTCGTCGCGCTGAATTCGCTCTTCCAGATCCTCACCTACAGCGTGCTCGGGTGGCTCTTCCTCACCGTGGTGCCCGGATGGTTCGGCGCGGAGACGGCGGTGGTGGACGTCTCGATGGGGATGATCGCGCGCAGCGTGCTGATCTTCCTCGGCATCCCGCTGCTCGCCGGCTACCTCACGCGCCGCCTGCTCGTGCGCGCGCGCGGCGCGCGGTGGTACGAGGACACCTTCCTGCGACGCATCGGCCCCACCGCGCTGGTGGGCCTCCTCTACACGATCGTGCTGATGTTCGCCATGCAGGGGGATCGCATCCTCCAGCTCCCGCTCGACGTGGTGCGCATCGCCCTTCCCCTGCTGGCGTACTTCCTGGTGATGTTCGGGCTCGCCTTCGCCCTCTCGGTGCGGCTCGGCTTCAGCTACGAGGCCACGGCCGCGCTCTCGTTCACCGCGGCGGGGAACAACTTCGAGCTGGCGATCGCGGTGGCGGTGGCCACCTTCGGCATCGGCTCGGGGGAGGCGCTGGCGGCGGTCGTCGGTCCGCTCATCGAGGTGCCGGCGCTGATCGGGCTCGTGTACGTCTCCCTCTGGGCGGGGCGCCGCTGGTTCGGGCCCGACCTGGGGGCGACGGCGGCGATGGCATCGCGCGCGGGGGTGGGGCGGTGAGCGCGGCACGGTCGTCGACGACCCCGTTCCGGGTGCTCGTGCTCTGCACCGGGAACTCCGCGCGCAGCCAGCTCGCGGAGGCGCTCCTCGCCACGCGTGGCGCCGGCCGTATCGAGGCGGCGAGCGCCGGCTCGCGTCCCGCGGCGCGGGTGAACCCCTTCGCGCTCGAGCAGCTGCGCACGCGGGGGATCGCCTGGGAGGGGCGCACGCCGCGGGGCCTCGACGACCTGGGCGGGGCGACCTTCGACCTCGTGATCACCGTGTGCGACAACGCGCGCGACGCCTGTCCCTTCTATCCCGGCGCCCGCGCGCAGGTGCACTGGGGACTCCCCGATCCCGCCGAGGCCACCGACGCGGCGGAGGCGCGGCGCGCCTTCGCCGACAGCTGGGACGCGCTCGCGCGGCGCGTCGACGCGCTGCTCGCCCTGCCCCTGGAGCGGATGGACGCCGACGCGCTGCGCCAGGCGGCGCAGGCGATTCACGACGCCGGCTGACCCCCCGCCGGGCGCCGCTGCTCGAGCGCCTCGTCCACCGCCTCGAGCAGGCGCTCGCGCGTGAAGGGCTTCTGGAGCAGGATCACCGCGTCCAGGCCCCCGCCGCGACGCCCCAGCTCCTCGTCGGTATAGCCGGACATCAGCACCGCCGCGATGCCCGGACGGAAGCTCTCCGCGGCGCGCAGCAGTTCCACGCCGCCCATCTGCGGCATCACCGCGTCGCTCAGCAGCAGGTCCACCGGCGTCGCCGACTCGGAGATGCGCAGCAGCGCCTCCGCGCCGTGCCGGGCCGGGATCACCCGGAATCCCGCCGCCTCGAGCATGCGCAGCGCCACGGCGCGCACGGCGTCGTCGTCCTCCACGAGGAGGATCGTCTCGGTGCGTCCCGCGCGCGGGGTCGCGTCGGGGAGGAGCGGCTCCTCGACCGGAAGGTCGTCGGTGGCCGGGAAATAGAGGGTGAAGGTGGAGCCCATGCCGGCAGTGCTCTGCACGTCGATCACCCCGCCCGACTGCTCCACGATGCCGTACACCGTTGCCAGCCCCAGCCCCGTGCCCTTGCCCATCTCCTTCGTGGTGAAGAAGGGGTCGAAGACGCGGGCCATCGTCTCCGGCGACATCCCGCACCCCGTGTCCTGGACGGCGATGCGCACCCAGGCGCGCGCGGGCAGCTCGGGGCGGGCGGCGCGAATCGCCTCGGGCAGGGGGGCGCGGGAGGTCTCGATGCGCAGCTCCCCGCCGAGGGGCATCGCGTCGCGCGCGTTGACGGCGAGGTTGAGCAGGATCTGCTCGAGCTGCCCCGGGTCCACCAGCACCTGCCCCACCTGCCGCCCCAGCACGAAGGTGCACTCGATGTCCTCGCCGATGAGTCGCGCGAGCATGCGCTCCAGCTCGGCGATGACCTCGTTGGGGTCCACCACGCGGGGGGCGAGCACCTGCTGCCGGCTGAAGGCGAGGAGCTGGCGGGTGAGCGAGGCGGCGCGGGTCGCCGCCTTGCGGATCTCCTCCACGTCGTCGCGCGGCTGCCCCGACGTCTCCATCGCCAGGAACTCGGCGTTCGCCTTGATCACGGTGAGCAGGTTGTTGAAGTCGTGCGCGATGCCACCGGCGAGCTGCCCCACGGCTTCCATCTTCTGGGCCTGGCGGAGCCGCGCCTCCAGCTGGCGCTCGTCGGTCACGTCGTGCCCGCTCACGACGAGGCCCTCCACCGCGGGATCCGCGAAGAGGTTGGTGGCCACGGCGGCGAAGGTGCGCCAGCGCCCATCCGCGTGCCGGGCGCGGAACTCGAGGGCGGTGGTGCCCCCCGGGTCGCGCGAGATCCGGTCGAACACCGCGAGCACCGCCGGCAGGTCGTCGGGATGCACGAGGTCGAAGCCCGAGCGGTTGAGCAGCGTCGCCGGGTCGTAGCCCAGCCCGCGCGCGTACGACGGGCTCGCGTACTGGAGGGCGCCGCGGCCGTCGAGGATCGCCACCAGGTCGGCCGCGCGGTCCATCACCGCGCGGAAGCGGGCCTCGTTCCGCTTGAGCACCTCCGCCGCCACGTGCTGGGCGGTGATGTCGCTGAAGAGCAGGCCGAACCCGCTCCCCACCCGGATGGCCAGCAGGCGGAGGGTGGTGTTCCACCCCTCGCGCCGGTAGGTGAACTCGTGCTGCTCCGGGACCCCGGTGCGCACCACCCGGCGGTAGATGTCGAACAGCCCCTCCTCGCGGATGTCCGGCATCTCCTCCAGCAGCCGTCGGCCGATCAGCGCGGCCCGTGGGCGACGCGCGATATGTGCGCCGGCGGCGTTGCAGTACACCCAGGTGAAATCCACCACCTCGCCCGCGGCATCGTGCACGCCCTCGAAGAGCATGAAGCCGTCGGGCGAGGAATCGGCGACCGCGTGGAAGTTCGCGCGCTGTTCCTCGAGGTGGGCCAGGAGCACCTCGCGCTCACGCTGGGCCACCACCTGCTCGGTCACGTCCACGCCGTGCACGAGCACCCCGTCGGGGGTGCCGTCGGGACCCGGGAGGGGCTGGTACACGAAGTCCACGAACAGCGACCGCATGGTGCCGTCGGCCTCCTGCACCTGCACGGGAACGCCGCGGCGAACCAGTTCCGTCCCGCCGTCACGCACCTCGGCCAGGCGCTGGACGAGTTCCCGCGCTTCCGGCTCGGGCATCGCGTCGAGGAGGGGGCGGCCCGCTTGGAGCCGGCCTCCCGCGAGCCGCTGCGCCCGTTCATTGGCCAGCTCCACGATCATCTCGGGCCCGGTGAGGGTGAGGATGAACGCGGGCATGTGGCGGAACACCAGCGCGTGCCGCGCGCGCTCGGCGCGCAGCGCCTCCTCCGCCCGGCGCCGCTCCGAGATGTCGCGCACGATCCCCTGGAAGCCGTCGTCGAGCCGCACCGTGGTGATCTCCACCGGGAAGTGCGTGCCGTCGGCGCGCTGCGCCACGCGCTCGGTGCGCGCCACCTCACCCGGGGTGAGCGACGGGTACCGCATCGGCGCTGCCTCGAACTGCGTGCGCTCGAGGAGGCCGTCGACCTTCGTCCCCACGAACTGCCCCTGCGTCATCCCCCACATGCGGCAGGCGGCGCCGTTCGCCATGGTCACCACGCCGTCCCAGTCGAAGATGAACACGGCGTCGCCCGCCTGCTCGAACAGCGCCTCGTAGCGCCGCGCGTTCCGGAGCAGGGTGTCGGGAGGCGTGAACGCCGACGACTCGGCTGATGAGGTTGCCATGGGCGACAGGGCCTCGAGGGCGGTCTGGCGTGAACCGCGGGTCGCGCTGGGGGGGGGGCGCGCGTGTTCCGGCGGTGCAGGGGAGGGAGTGGCGAGGCTGGCGCCATGCTGCCGCGCTGGCCGTACCTAATAGTATCGACCGGAGGGGAGAAAGTGTGTAAGCGTTTGTGTCACACGGGGTTCGGCGGGAACCGCTCAACCACCATGAAGCAAATGAATGGAATGAAGCGAACTGGACGCCGAAGGGGCGCTCGTCCGGCGCACCGAGCGATTCCTTCATTTCTCCTCATTCGCTTCCTGTTGGTTCAGCTCTTTCCGGCGCCGCGGGAACCCGAAACCCCTGAACCGAGCGGGGCGTAGGGTGGGTGCGGCAAAAAGAAACTCTTGACAAACCCGCGGTTCTGCTGAAAAATCGGCATGGTTGATTTTTCAGCAGAACCAGAGCCCCCCGTCATGACCAAGAGCCAGGAAGTTCCGGCCCTCTCCCGGCGCGAGCGCCAGGTGATGGACATCCTCCACCGGCGCCAGCAGGCCACCGTCGCCGAGATCATGGCCGACCTTCCCGACCCCCCCACCTATTCGGCGGTGCGGTCGGTGCTCCGGATCCTCGGCGACAAGGGGCTGATCTGCTTCCAGGAGGACGGGCACCGCTACGTGTACTCCCCGGCGCAGCCCGCCGAGAGCGCGCAGGAGACCGCCCTCGCGCACGTGGTGCGAACGCACTTCGCGGGAAGCCCCGAGCAGGCGGTAACCGCGCTGCTCCGCATGTCCGACGTGGACCTCGAGGACGCCGAGGTGGCGCGCCTCCGCGACATGATCCGGCGCGCCCGCGCCACCACCAGGTAGCGCGATGATTCCCACGTCGTTGATCCTGCTCCTGCTGAAGGCCACCCTCCTCCTGGCCGGCGCCTGGGGAGTCACCCGGCTCCTCGCCCGCGCCTCGGCGGGAATGCGCCACCTCGTGTGGCTCGTCACGGTGGCCGGGCTCCTGGCGGTGCCGGCGCTGGCGACGTGGGCGCCGCTCCGGGTGGCGGTGCTCCCGGCAGCCGAGGGACCGGCCGCGCGCGATGCGCAGGTCACTCCGTCGGTGACGACCCCGGAGGCCCCGCCGGTGACGACGCCGGCCGACGCGCGCGACGCGTCGCTCCCCTCCGCGCCTTCGCCGGCGCCGATGACCCCCGCCACCGATGGCCTGGGCGTGCCCGGCGGGAACGTGGCGCGGCTGCTCTTCGACGGCGCCCTCCCCCTCGCCCTCGTGGTGTGGATCGCGGTATCGCTCGCCCTGCTCCTCTCGATCGCCTGGTCGTGGCTCGCGGTGCGCCGCATCCTGCGCCGCGCCGAGCCCCTCGACGGGCGGGAATGGCGCGACCTGCTGTACGAGGTAGCGGACCGCTTCGGGCTCGACGAGCCACCGGCGCTGCTGTGCAGCCACCAGGTGGCGATGCCCTTCGCCTGCGGCGTGGTGCGGCCGGCGATCGTGCTCCCCGGCGAGTGCGAGGCATGGAGCGTGGAACGCCGCCGCGCCGTGCTCCTGCACGAGCTCGCGCACGTGCGCCGTCGCGACCTGGTGGGGCACACCCTGGCCCGCGTCGCCTGCGCCCTGTACTGGTTCCACCCGATGGTGTGGAGCGCCGCGAAGGCGCTGCGCAACGAGAGCGAGCGCGCCTGCGACGACATGGCGCTGGACTGCGGCGCGCATGCGCCGGACTACGCCGAGCACCTGCTCGAGATCGTGACGTCGGTGCGCGCGGACCGCACGCCCGCGGTGGCGATGGCGATGGCTCGGCGCTCGGAGTTCGAGGGGCGCATGCTGGCCATCCTCGATCCCGACCGCCCGCGCGCCCGCCCCGGCCGGCGCCAGGTGCTGGCCACCACGCTCTCCCTCGGGATGATGGCGGTGCTGATCAGCGCCGCTGCGCCGGCGCCGCGCACCGCGGCGGTGCACGGCCCGACCGCGCGCGTCGCGCCCGACGGGAAGCGGGACACCGGCGTCGTGGCGGCGGGCGAGGACACGCGCCAGGCGCGCGCCCTCGAGCGCTCGATGAACAAATCCTACGAGCAGTCGCTCGAACGCTCGATGGAGCAGCCGCTCGAGCGGCGCATGGAGATGGGGGCGAGCGCGCAGGCACCCGTGGGAACGATCGAGCGCACGATCGCGGACGTCGTGCAGGGGGTGGTGCAGTCGGTGGCCGGCACGAGTGCACGCGCCGCGGCGGGCGCCGCGGTCGGCGCCGCGCCGCGCGTGGACCTGCTGGCGGGTCGTGGGGAGGGGAACGACGACGAGCGGGCGGCGCTGCTGGCGAAGGTGTTGCGCGCCGACACGAGCGCCGCGCTGCGACGCGTCGCGGCCTGGGGGCTGGCGGAGTACACGAGGCAACCGGTCGCGGTGGACGCGCTGGCGAACGCGCTGCGCCGCGATGCCAGCGCGTCGGTGCGGGAGATGTCGGCGTGGGCGCTCGGCGAGGGGGGCGACGATTCGGCGCCCGGCGAGCAGGCGCTGGCCGCCGCGGTCCGCGGTGATGCCGACGCGAAGGTCCGCGCGCAGGCCGCGTGGGCGCTCGGCTCGATCGGGAGCCACGTGTCGCCCGCGACCGAGGACGCGCTGGCCGCGGCGCTCGGCGACGGGACGGCCAGCGTGCGCACGGCGGCCGCGTGGGCGCTCGGGAACGTGGAGCCGGAGCATGCACCGCGCGCGCTGATGGCGTTGCTCGGCGATCCGGACAAGCTGGTCCGGCGCGCCGCGACCTTCGCCCTCTTCAGCATCGAGGATCCCGCGGCGGTTCCCGCGCTCCAGGCGGCGATGCGGCGGGACCCCGACAAGGACATGCAGCTCCTCTACATCCGTGCGCTCGCCGCGATGGGGGAGCGCTCGGTGCCGGCGCTCAAGGAGCTGATCGAGTCGCCGGACCCGCGCGCGCGCGACGCGGCGATCCACGCCCTCGCCGGCAGCAACGCCGGCGGAGTGTGGGTGTGGCCGTGGCCCCAGCCGCGGCCATTTCCCTGACGGCACGACACACGGGGGCAGGGACAGGCGGAGTCAGGCAGGTGAGCGATTCTCGTTGGCCTGAAGTGCTGAAATTTCAACCTGAGCCGATGGTGGTCACCATGGGCGCCATCACGGGAGTGACGATGCTGCGAATCGGGAGTGTGGTCGCGCTGTTCGGCGCGCTGACGATGGGAGGGCGGGTGCATCCGCCCGTGGTGATGGGTGGCGCGGCGCCGGGTGCCAGCGCGGGAGCGGGCGCGGCGCCGATCGACGTGGCCGCGCTGCTCGCCGCCGCGCG
>DASWVQ010000187.1:0-14560 GCA_036401195.1 Gemmatimonadaceae bacterium | reverse complement strand
CTCGGCGATGATCCTCGCGGACGTCCGGCGGAATCTCACCAGGAAGGACGCGGAGCTGGCGGCGCGACTGCTCGCCCGCGACTCGGAGGCGGAGCTGCGCCGGCTGGAAGCGCGGCTGGCCGACGAGGGGATCGACGCGATCCTCGACGACCCGCGGCTCCCGGAGGCCGTGCTCTCGGACCGGCGCGGCGTGCTGCTGTCCCTCCCGCTGTTCACGTATGCGCTGGTGCGCGACTCGCTGCGCCGCGCGGGGGAGGGGGACCGCGGGATCGCGGACTACGTGACCGCCGTGGTGGTGCACTTCGCCGTGGGCGACCGCTCGATCCGCATCTCGCCGGCGGACGACGAGGTGTACGACGCCCTGTACCGGCTCGTGGCCGACCTCGACGACGCCGACGCGCGACGCAGCCTGCTGGTGCGCGCGCACCTGGGCAACTACGCCCTCTGGCTGAGCGGGCTCTTTCCCGACCGGATCGAGGCCGTGCGGTGGCGGAAGGGGGGCCCCGACCTGGACTACTACGAGACGCTCGGCCGGCGCGGCTTCGAGCTCGCCGCCGACCACCGGCTCGCCGCGGAGCACGGGCTCGCGCCGCTCTTCGCGCGGGCCGCCGAGCGCTTCGCCGTGATCCGCGCCGCGCTCAACGCGGTGAGCGACCGGCTCCTCTTCCCGAACGTGCAGTCCCCCGAGCGCCTGATGCGCCAGGTGCGCGATACCGTGCGGTTCCGGATCGCGGGGTAGCGCGTCGCGCCGGCCAGACGGGATCATGATGAGGAGGTACCAACTGTACCTGCTGATCGCTCCGTGCGCAGGCAACGATCGCTGCGCCGGCCGGAGGGGGTAAGAAAAGAGCGATACCTGCGATAACGACGAAAACGACAACGCGCCCCCGGACCGGGAATGCGCGCTGGGTGATTCCAGTTTTCTCGTTTTCGCCCTTCTCCAACCCCACCGGAGGGCGCGAAGATCGCTGACGCCACGAGGAGCGATCAGCAGGTACAGTTCGTACCCCCACATCGTGATCCCCGTCTGGCCGGCGCGATGAACGGCGGCCTACGCCGGCATCTGCGCGGCGAAGGCGGCGAAGAGCCCACGTTCCCAGGGCTCGGTGGCCTCGGCGAGCTCCTCGGGGTGCCACTGGACGCCGAGGGCCCACCAGGCGGGGTCGGTGGCCTCCATCCCCTCGATCACCCCGTCGGGGGCCCAGGCGGTGGCGCGGAAGCCGGCCCCCGGCTCCCGCACCGCCTGGTGGTGGAAGGAGTTCACGCGCAGCTGCGTGCCGCCGAGCGCGGAGGCGAGGCGCGACCCGGGTTCCACGCGGACCGCGTGGGCGCGCGCGTCGCGCGGGAGCTTCGGGTCGTGCTCCACCTCCGACGGGTGCTGCGAGGGGAGGTCCTGGATCAGCGTCCCTCCCGCCGCCACGGCGAGGAGCTGGATCCCGCGGCAGACGGCCAGCGTCGGCAGCCGGCGGGAGCGCGCGGCGGCGACCAGCGCCAGCTCCCACGCATCCCGCACGGCGACGACCTCCCCGAGCTGGCGGTGCCGCGGCTCGCCGAAGCGGGCGGGATCCACGTCCTCCCCGCCGGAGAGCACCAGGCCGTCGAGCCGCGCGATCACCGCGGGGGCGGCGGAGGGCTCGAGCGGGGCGAGGACGACGGGGACGACGCCGGCGCCCTCGAGGGCCCGCGTGTACGCGGCGTTGAGGCGGACGCGCGGGGCGCCGTCGAATTCCTTCCGGGTGGCGGTGACGCCGACGAGTGCGGGCATCCCGGAGGATGTTGCGGCGGAGCGGCCCGCGCCAGTATCGTAGGGCGTGTTCGATCACTTCCGAGAGGCGCTCGAGCGGCTCGTGAACCGCGCCGCCCCGCCCGAAGAGCGCCGGGCCCTCGCCGCCGACATGCGTGAGACCCTCGTTCGTGCCCGCGCGGGGCTGCACGACCTGCGCGACGGGCTCGAGGTCGCCCGTCGCCGCCTCGCGCAGGAGCAGCGGGAGCTGGAGACGGTGCGGCGGCGGAAGGCGCTCGCCGAGGGGATCGGCGACGCGGAGACCGTCGCGGTGGCCGATCGCTTCGAGAAGCACCACGCGGAGCGCGCCGCGGTGCTCGCGCGCAAGGTGGAGGCGCAGGAAGCGGAGCTCGAACTCACCGAGCGCGAGGTCGCGGAGATGACGGCGGCGCTCAAGGGGGCCATGGCGGGGGCGGGCCCCGCGCCGGCCTCGGTGGGCGCGGAGTCGGCCGCGCAGCGCGAGGTGGAGGAGGCGATCGGCACCGACCCGTCTCCCGAGCTCGACGCGATGCGGCGGCAGCGCGAGCGGGAGGCCCGCGACGAGGACGCCGCGCGCCGGCTCGAGGAGCTGAAGCGCCGGATGGGGAAGTAGCCTCGATGACCCGTCCCCGGCGGCGCGTCGCCTGGACGGCGCTCGTGCTCCCCGCGATCTGCAGCGCCGCCCTCGTCGGCCCCGCCGGGGCGCAGCGCGACACCACGCGCGCCCAGACCTGGTGCCATGGACAGCCCATCTCGGGGGTCACGATCCGCTCCGTGGCCCCGACGGTGGCGGGGGCCCGGCGGGTGCCGGTGCTCCGCGACATCGTGGGCGCGACGCACGTGAACACCCAGCCGCAGATCGTGCGGCGCTTCCTCCTCCTCAAGGAGGGGGACCGGTGCCTGGAGCTGCGACGCGCCGAGTCGGAGCGCATCCTGCGCGCGCAGCCCTTCATCGCCGATGCGCGCATCGCCGTGCTCCCGGGCGACGAGGCGGGATCGGTGGAGCTCGACGTGCAGACGGTGGACGAAGCCTCCCTCGTGGTGGGCGCGATGCCCGGGGCGGGGATGCCGCCCCTTCGCCAGCTGCGGCTCGGCAACGCGAACCTCGGGGGGCTGGGGGTCTACGCCGCCGCCGACTGGCGGGATCGCGAGCCGCGACGCGACGAATACGGTGCGCGGCTGGTGGACAACCAGTTCCTGGAGCAGCCCTGGGTGCTGAGCCTCGCCGGACGGCGCGCCGACCGGGGGGGCGACTGGGAGGGTGCCCTGTTCCGCCCCTTCCTCACCGGCCTTCAGCGCTACGCCTGGCACGCGGGGGGTGGCGCGAGCGGGGGGTACGTGGGGCTCGAGGCGCCCGGCGAGGCCACGCGCGGGGTGCGGGTGGATCGCGGGTGGGGCGACCTGGGAGGCATCGCGCGCGTGGGGCCGCCCGAGCGCCTGGGGCTCCTCGGCGTGGGGATGACCTACGAGCGCGAGCGCGCAGGGCGGTCGACGGTGCTCCTCAACGACAGCGGGGTGAGCCCCGACCCGCGCCCGGTCCTCCTCGACTACGACAAGCTCACCGCGGCACGTTTCAACGCCTTCCTGGGCTTCCGCGCCCTGCGCTTCGTGCGCGTCCAGGGGATGGATGCGCTGAGCGCGACGCAGGACCTCCCGGTGGGGGTGCAGGTGGGAGGGATGATGGGGCGCGGGATTCCCGCGCTGGGATCCGACGAGGCCGATCGCTTCTTCGCCTCCGACCTCTCCTTCGGCGCGGGGAACGAGGAGCGCGCGATGCGCGGGCAGCTGCGCGGCGAGGCGCGGCGGGCCGGGGGACGGTTCGACGACATCCTCTTCACCGGGCGCGTGGCCCAGTACTTCAAGCCGAACTGGCGGCGCACGCTGATGGTCGCGGCGGAGTGGGGCGGGGGGAGCAAGCAGCGCATTCCCTACCAGCTGCAGCTCGGGGCGCCCGAGGCGGGGGTGCGCGGGTGGGGGGACGCGCGGCTCGCCGGCGCATGGCGCGGCGTGCTCCAGGTGGAGGACCGGCACCTCGTGGGCCGCGTGGGCTCGCTGGGCGACCTGGGGTGGGGCTGGTTCGCCGATGCCGGCCGCGTGTGGCGCGGCGACGCGCCGGTGGCGGTCACGACGCCGATGCGCGCCTCGCTGGGGGTGAGCCTCCTGGGCGCGGTGCCGGCGGGATCGGCGAGGCTGTGGCGCGTGGACCTCGCCTTCCCCCTGGGCGAAGGGGCGGGGAGGCGGGTGGCGCTGGTGTTCTCGCACAACGACCGCACGCGCGTGTTCTGGCGGGAGCCGGGCGACGTGACGGCGCTGCATGCCCGGTCGCAGCCGTCCAGCGTGTTCGACTGGCCCTGACGTCACCGAGGGCGGTGCGCCGGCACATGGGGCACCGCCGATCGCAGCGGATGGAACGGATCGAGCGGAAACGGCAACCCCCGCTGCATGGGGTTGCCGTTTCCGCTCCATTCGCTCGATCCGCTGCGTCGGCGGTTCGCGTCGTGCCGGTGCCTCACCGCGGTCAGTGCGCCTTCGCCGGCACGTCCTTCATCATCTTCCGGATCGGGATCGTGAGCAGGCCGAGGACGATCGCGGAGATCATGAGCGAGGCGGTCGTGGTGGTGAAGAGCTTCGGCATCTGCTCGAGCTTCTCCGGGTCCACGTGCCCGCCCACCAGGCCGCCGATCAGGTTGCCCACCGCGGAGGCGAGGAACCAGATCCCCATCATCTGCCCCACGTACTTCCGCGGCGACAGCTTGGTCATCGACGAGAGGCCGACGGGGCTCAGGAAGAGCTCACCGACCGTCTGGAAGAAGTAGCTGCCCACCAGCCACCAGGGCGACACGAGCATGCCGTTGCCGGCGCTCACGATCATGTTCGCCGCGGGGATCATCAGCAGGAAGCCGAGGCCGGCGAAGAAGAGGCCGAGGGCGAACTTGCCGGGACTCGAGAGGTCGCCCTGCGGACGCTTCGCGAGCCGCACCCAGAGCGCGCCCACGAACGGCGCGAGCAGGATGATGAAGAAGGAGTTCACCGACTGGAACCAGGTGGCGGGGATCTCCCAGCCGCCGATGCGCCGGTCGGTGAAGTCGCGCGCGAAGAGGTTGAGCGAGGTGGGCGCCTGCTCGAACGCCGACCAGAAGACGGCGGCGAAGACGAACAGCACCATGATCACCGCGACGCGCTTCTTCTCGTCGCCGGTGAGCCCGCCCAGCGCGAACAGGTAGAGGAAGTACAGCGCCGCGAGCCCCACGAGGATGTAGGTGTAGCTCTCGCCGATGGCCTTGGCGTTCAGGGTGATCATCCCCGCGGCGGCGCCCACGATCACCGCGAGCAGGATGGCGAGCCCCACGCCGAGGATCAGCTTCCCGCGGGCGAGCTGCTTCGCCTGCGTCGCCGGGTCGGGGTGCTTCGTGGTCTCCAGGCCGATGGGCCCGAGGGTCTTCCCGGCGCGTGCGATGTACCAGAAGAGGCCGAAGAGCATCCCCACGCCCGCGGCGCCGAAGCCGTAGTGCCAGCCGACCTTCTCACCGAGGATGCCGGTGATGAGCTGGCCGGCGAAGGCCCCGAGGTTGATCCCCATGTAGAAGATCGAGAAGCCCGCGTCGCGCCGCGCCCCGCCCTCGGGATAGAGGTCGCCGACGATGGCGGAGATGTTCGGCTTCAGGAGCCCGGTGCCGAGCACGATGAGCACGAGCCCCATGAAGAAGGGGGTGCGCCCGTGCACGAAGGCCGAGAGGCCGATGGAGATGTGCCCCAGGGAGATGAGCATGGCGCCGTACATGATGGCGCGACGCAGGCCGAGGATGCGGTCGGCCACCCACCCGCCCGGGAGCGAGGCGAGGTAGACCGAGGCCGCGTAGATGCCGACGATCGCCGACGCCTCCCCGCGGTCGAAGCCGAACCCACCCTCGATGAGGGCGGCCGACATGAAGAGCACGAGCAGGGGGCGCAGCCCGTAGAACGAGAAGCGCTCCCACATCTCGGTGAAGAACAGCGTCGACAGGCCGCGCGGGTGGCCGAAGAAGCTGCGGTCGCTGACGATGCCGGCGAGCGCCGGCGGCGGCGCATCGGTCGCCACGCCCGTGGCGTTCGGTTGCTCGAAGACGTTCTTGTCCCGGGCCATGTTCTTTCGGATGAAGGGAAGGCCGCGCTACCCCTGCGGCTGGACGATCGGAAGGTACCGCTCCGGCGGCCGGCTCGCGCCGGCCGCCCGCTGCTCCTCCCAGGAGACCCGGGTGGGCAGCTGCTTGATGCACGCCGCGAAGTGGCCCGGCCCCTTCTCCTCGAGAGGGGGGACGATCCGGGTACAGGCCTCGTCCTTGGCCGGGTGGAAGCAGCGCGGATGGAACACGCAGCCGGAGGGCGGATTCGCCGGTGACGGCACGTCGCCGCTGAGGACGATCCGCTCGCGACGCGCGCGGGGGTCGGGCACGGGCACCGCGGAGAGCAGTGCCTGCGTGTAGGGCATGAGCGGCTCGGCGTAGAGGGCGCGCGAGGGCGCCAGCTCCACCACCTTGCCCAGGTACATCACGGCCACGCGATCGGCGATGTGCTCCACCACCGAGAGATCGTGGGCGATGAAGAGATAGGCGAGCCCCCGCTGGCGCTGCAAGTCCTGGAGGAGGTTGATCACCTGCGCCTGCACCGACACGTCGAGGGCCGACACCGGCTCGTCGCACACGATGAAGCGGGGCTCCACGGCCAGGGCGCGGGCGATCCCGATGCGCTGGCGCTGGCCGCCGGAGAACTCGTGGGGGTAGCGGTTCGCGTACTCGGCGCGGAGGCCCACCTCCTCCAGGAGCTGGCGCACGCGCAGGTCGGCGGCGGCCCCCTCGGCGAGGTGGTGGATCGTGAGCCCCTCCTTCACGATCGCCCCCACCGACATCCGCGGGTTGAGGGAGGAGAAGGGGTCCTGGAAGATCACCTGCATGTGCCGGCGCACGCGCCGCAGCTCGGCGTTCCCGAGGCCGAGCAGGTCGGCCCCCTGGAAGTCGATCTCCCCCGAGGTGGGCTCGATGAGGCGCAGGATGCAGCGCCCGGTGGTGGTCTTCCCGCACCCCGACTCGCCGACGACGCCGAGGGTCTCCCCGGGCATCACGTCGAAGGAGACGCCGTCCACCGCGCGCACCGCGCCGACCTTCCGCGAGAAGACCCCTTTCGTGATGGGGTAATGCTTGCGCAGGTCACGGACGGAGAGGAGGGGGGCGGTGGCCGCGTCGGCCGCGGTGCGATCCATCGCGGGGGCGGTCACGACGCCACCTCCACGAGGGGCGGATGGGGATGCGCGCGTCGCTCCGGCTCCTCGGCGAGGTGGCAGCGGGACACGTGCCCCCCCCCGATCTGGTACAGCGGGGGATGCTCGGTGGCGCAGCGCTCCCACGCGTACTTGCAGCGGTCGCGGAAACGGCAACCCGAGGGCCACGCGGTGGGAGGGGGCACGGTGCCCGGGATGGTCGCGAGGCGCTCCTGCCCGCCCCCCACCTTCGGCATGGCGCCGAGCAGCCCCTCGGTGTACGGGTGGTGCGCGGCGGCGAAGAGGATGTCGACCGAGGCTTCCTCCACCACCTCCCCCCCGTACATCACGATCACCCGGGTGCAGGTCTCCGCGACGACGCCCAGGTCGTGCGTGATCATGAGCACCGACATGCCGCGCTTCGCCTGGAGGTCCTTGAGGAGCTCGAGGATCTGCGCCTGGATGGTCACGTCGAGCGCGGTCGTGGGCTCGTCGGCGATGACGAGCGCGGGGTTCATGACCAGCGCCATGGCGATGACGACGCGCTGCCGCATGCCCCCCGAGAGCTGGTGCGGATACTCGCCGGCGCGCTGCGCGGGGGCGGGGATGCCGACCAGCTCGAGCATCTCGACCGCCCGGTCCATCGCCGCCCGCCGGGACGCCCCCTCGTGGATCCGCGCCACCTCCGCGATCTGGTCGCCCACGGTGAAGACCGGGTTGAGCGCGGTCATCGGCTCCTGGAAGATCATGGCGATGCGGTTGCCGCGCACCGCGCGCATGTCGCGCTCGGGGAGGGGGACCAGGTCGCGCCCCTCGAAGAGGATGCGGCTCCCGGGCTCGATCCGTCCCGGCGGGCGGATGAGGCGCATGATCGAGAGGGCGGTCACCGACTTGCCGCACCCCGATTCGCCGACGAGCCCGACCGTCTCGGCGGGGCCGATGTCGAGGGAGACGCCGTCGACGGAGTGGGCGACGCCGGCGCCGCCGTAGAAGTACGTTCGCAGGTTGTCGAGGCGCAGCAGGGGTTCGGCCATGCGCGGTTCAGTCCGGGTCGCGGTCAAGCTGCCGTGGGTCGAGCGCGTCGCGCAAGGCGTCGCCGAGGATCGTGCTGGCGAGGACGGTGCCAACGATCGCCAATCCGGGGAAGACCACCATCCACCAGAGCCCTCCCGGGTTCGCCGATGCTTCCTGGATGATGTTCCCCCAGCTGGCCTGCGGGGGGCGCACCCCGATCCCCAGGAAGGACAGCCCGGCTTCCAGGGCGACCGCGTTGCCGATGCCGAGGGTGGCGGCGACCACGACGGGGCCGAGGACGTTGGGGAGGAGATGCCGCCCCAGGAGCCGGAGGTTGCCCGCGCCCAGGGCCCGTGCGGCGGCGAGCCAGGGCTGCTGCCGCGCGGCGAGCGCCTCCGCGCGCACGAGTCGCGCCACCCCGAACCATCCGGTGAGCCCGATGAGGAGCACGAGCAGGGGGAGGTCCACCCGCGTCCGGAGGGCGAGCACCGCCAGGAGGAGGAGCACCCGCGGCACCGAGAGGAAGGCGTCGAGGAGGCGCATGAGGATCGCGTCCACGATCCCGCCGAAGAATCCCGCCAGCGCC
The DNA here is from genome assembly GCA_036401195.1 of Gemmatimonadaceae bacterium. Lineage (GTDB taxonomy): Bacteria > Gemmatimonadota > Gemmatimonadetes > Gemmatimonadales > Gemmatimonadaceae > JACDHQ01. The sequence goes on along the minus strand of DASWVQ010000187.1, from coordinate 5,965 downwards.
CCGTAGACCAGCCCCACCGTGGAGGCGATGAAGACGGCAAGGAAGGCGACGCTGAGGGAGACGCGCCCCCCGTAGAGGATGCGGCTCAGCACGTCGCGGCTGTAGGCGTCGGTGCCGAAGGGATGCGCCGCCGAGGGCGCGCGGGCGGCGAGGGCGACGATGTCGAGCTGCCGCGCCGGGTCGAAGGGGGCGATGAGCGGGGCCAGCGCCGACGCGACGACGAGGCCGACGAGGAGCGCGGCCGCGACGCGGGCCGCGGGGGGGCGCAGCGCGCGCCGGACGAGGGCGCGCGACTCAGCCATCGCGCATCCGCGGATCGGCGAGCAGGTAGAGCAGGTCCGCGAGCAGGCTGCCCACCGTCACCATCAACGCGCCGGCGATCACGCCGGCGGTGACGAGGGGATAGTCCCGCGACCCGACCGCGTTCACCAGCAGCAGCCCCATCCCCGGCCAGGAGAAGACCTTCTCCACGAACACCGCGCCCCCCACCAGCGCCGGCAGGGAGAGCCCCACGATCGTGATCACCGGCAGCAGCGCGTTGCGCAGGGCGTGACGCCAGACCACGCGCCCTTCGTCGAGCCCCTTCGCGCGCGCGGTGCGCACGTAGTCCTGCGAGAGGGTGTCGGCGAGCGCGGCGTGCTGGTACCTCGCGATGGCGGAGGCATTCAGGAGCAGCATGGTCCCCACGGGGAGGACGAGGTGCCGCAGCACGTCGAGCGCGCGTCCCCCGGCGCCGAGGTAGTCGTGCATCACCGGGTCCACCATCCCGCCCGCGGGCAGGATGGGGAACCACCAGCTGAACGTGAGGAGCACCAGGAGCGCCATCCAGAAGTCGGGAATGGCGTACGCCACGAGCGACGCGCCGCTCACCAGGCGGCGCGCCATCCCCCGGCGGCGGCGTGCCTGCCACACCCCGAGGGCGATCCCGGCGGCGAGGCTGGCGACGAGCGCCGTGCCCATGAGGAGGAGGGTGCGCGGGATCGCGTCGCCCAGCGCGGCGGCCACCGGCCGGTGCTGCGAGAACGACCATCCCAGCTCGCCGCGGGCCACGTTGCCCAGGTAGCGCAGGTACTGCTCCCCGAGGGGCCGGTCGAGGCCGAACTGCCGCATCCACTGCGCGCGCACCTCGGGGGTGATGCGGGGATCGTCGATCGCGAAGGGCTCCCCGGGGGCGAGGTGCACCAGGACGAAGCTGGCCGTCGTCGCGAAGGCGACGACGGCCAGCCCCTGCACCAGCCGGCGGAGGAGGACGCGGTGCACCGCTCAGCGGTTGCCGGCGCCGAGCCCTGCCTGGTCGCGGGCGATGCGTTCGCCCGCGGGGATGGACCAGTCGGGGAGGTCGGCCCACCACCCGTCGGCGCGCAGCCCCGCCGGATGCACGCGCTTGTGCAGCGCGCCCATCGTGGCCACGTCGTAGAGCCAGATGGCGGGGGCGTCGGCGACGATCTGCCGATAGGCCTCACCCATGTACCGCTTCGCCTGGCTCGCCGAATAGGTGGCGGAGGCGCTGTCGAGCAGCGCGTCGACGCGGGGATTCGCGTAGCTGATGTCGTTGCTCCCGCCCTTGCCGATCGCCGCGCTGTGCCAGAACTGCTTCGCGCCCCCCGGGTTGGGATCGGTGCCGATCGCCGCGAGGATCGCGTCGAAGTCGTGCGCGCCCTGGCGGGAGAGGAAGGTGGGGAAGTCCACCTGCTCCAGCTCCACCTGGGCCCCCACGTGCTTGAACTGCTCCTGCAGCAGCACCGCGTATCGCATGCGGGGGGTGCTCGACGCGGGGACGAGGATGGTGAACCGCAGCGGCGTGGCGCCCTTGCGCCGCACGCCATCGGTGCCCGCGCGCCACCCGGCGGAATCGAGGAGCGCCCGCGCGGCGCTCGTGTCGAAGGGGGGGAGCGCGATGGTCGTGTCGGCGGAGCCGAGGGCGGCGGGGAAGGGGCCGCGACCCGGCTTGCCGAGGGAGTCGTAGACGTTGCGCAGCATCCCGGCCCGGTCCACGGCCATGGACAGGGCGCGGCGCACCATCGGGTCGCCGAAGACGGGGTGCGGGCCCTGCCCCTTCCGCGCCCGCTGGTTCATCCCCATGAAGGCGTACTGCAGCGCCGGATACGGCAGCACGCGGAGGGTGCCGCCCTTCGTCACGTCGGCCACCTGCGACGCGAGGAGGAGCTCGTAGAAGTCGGCCTCCCCGGCCTGCAGCCGGGTGAGCGCGGCCTGCGGGTCGGCGGCGATCGTCCAGATCACGCGGTCGAGCTTCGCGCGCCCGCGATAGTTGGCGGTGTCGGCCACCAGCTCGATGCGGGACCCGGGGTCCCAGCGCACGAAGCGGAAGCGCCCGGAGCCGACCGGCGTGCGCGCCACGTCGGCGGTCTTCAGCGCCTCGTGCGCCACGCTCCCGTACACGTGCTCGGGGACGACGTAGAGCTGGTACGTGGCGTCGTAGAACTGCTCGGGGCTGCGCGTCGCGAACCAGAACACGGGGGTGAGCGAGTCGCGCACGGTCACCGAGTCCACGTTCGCGACGAGCGGGGTGGTGGTGGATCCCGTCTTCGGGTCCTTGATGAGGGCGAAGCTGAAGCGCACGTCGCCCGCGCGCACCGGCCGGCCGTCGTGCCAGCGCGCCGCCGGGTCGAGCGCGAAGGCGATGGAGAGGGAGTCCGGCGCCCAGCTCCAGCTCTTCGCGAGCCGCGGCGTGAACCCTTCGTCGCCGATGGTGTTGAGGTCGGGGCCGATTTCCGCGAGGCGGTCGAACACCTGGTCGGCCACCTGCCGGCCGGTGACGCCGGTGATCACCGGCGGGAGGAGCGCGTCGGCGTCGCCGGCGGTGGCGATGACGAGGGTGCCGCCGGTGTCGCCCTTCGCGTCGCCCGCGGCCGGGGTCTCGGAGCGGGAGCAGGCGGCCAGCGCGAAGGCGGTGAGGGCGAAGGCGAGTCGCGTGCGCATGTGGGTGGGCGGGGATGGGGGATGCCGCGGGGGGTCCCGCAGGGCCAAAGATGGGGGTCAGCGACGCCAGGTCCAGCCGGGATCCTCGAACAGCGGACGAATGCGCGCGGCATTTGTCTCGACTTCGCGCACCTCCCGCGCGTCGAGGGGCGTGGCTGCCGGATCCTCGAGGAGGCGCACGGCCCCGAAAAGTGCGACGCCGACTTCCTCGATCGGGGGGACGCGGCCGAGGAGCTCCCCGAGGGTGGCCGGAGGTGGCGGGAGGGGGAGGGGGTCGCGAAGGAGGGTGGCGACGAGCGACTGGGTGCCCTCGATCATGATGGATCCATGCTGGAGGAGGGCCCCCGCGTCGCGCCACTGTGCGCTTCCCACGAGCTTGCGCCCACCCGCCACCAGCTCACCGGGCGCGGGACGCTCGAAGCAGGGGGTGAGCCCCGGGATCGGCTGGCGCCCGGCGGCCGGGGCGACGTGGACCTCCGCGCCGAGGGCGCGCAGCCCCTGGGCGAGGATGCGGTTGATCCGCGCGCAGGACTCGGCGAGCGCGCCGGCGTCGCCCGCCGGGGCGGTCACGCTGTAGGTGGCCTCGCGGTCGTGCAGGATGGCCCGCCCCCCGGTGGGCCGGCGCACGATGCCGATCCCGCGCGCGGCGATCGCCTCCAGGTCCCAGGCCCCCGCCGCGCGCTGGTTGCGCCCCAGCGAGAGCGTGGGGGGGCGCCATCCGTAGACCCGAAGGATCCACTCCCCTTTCTCCCGGGCGCGGTCCATCAGGGCCCGGTCGAGGGCCATGTTGGCGGCGCCCTCCCGGGGCGCGGTGAAAAGGAAGCGCCATGCAGACATGTAAGGGACGCTAAGCTAACTTGGACGGCATGGCCAAGACATCATCCCGCGCGTCGGGCGCCGTCACGGCCGCCGACGCCGACAGCTTCGTCCCGCGCCATCTCGGGCCGCGGGACGCCGATATCCGGGCGATGCTCGACGCGCTCGGCTATGACTCCCTCGATCGCTTCATCGATGCGGTCGTTCCCGAGCGGATCCGCTTCCGCCGCCCCCTCGACATCGCCGCGCCCACCACGGAGCACGAGGCGCTGGATCGCATGCGCCGCCGGGCGGCGAAGAACCGGATCTTCCGGTCGTACCTCGGGATGGGGTACCACGACACCCTCGTCCCCCCGGTGATCCAGCGGAACATCCTGGAGAACCCGGGCTGGTACACCGCCTACACGCCGTACCAGGCGGAGATCGCGCAGGGGCGCCTGGAGGCGCTGCTCAACTTCCAGACGATGGTCATGGACCTCACGGCCATGCCGATCGCCAACGCCTCGCTGCTCGACGAGGGCACGGCGGCCGCCGAGGCCATGACCATGGCGCACGCGGCGAAGGGGAGCGACACGAAGAACACCTTCTTCATCGCCGCCGACTGCCACCCGCAGACGATCGAGGTGGTGCGCACGCGCGCCCGCTTCCGCGGGATCGACGTGGTGGTGGGCGACCCGATGACCGCGCGCTTCGGGGCGGAGCTGTTCGGCGCCCTGCTGAGCTACCCCGCGACCGACGGCGCGGTGCGCGACTACCGCGCCGTGGTGGAGCAGGTGCACGCGGCGGGGGCGCTGGCGGTGGTGGTCGCCGACCTCCTCTCGCTCACCCTGCTCACCCCCCCGGGGGAGTGGGGGGCGGACGTGGTGGTGGGGAACTCGCAGCGGTTCGGCGTGCCGCTGGGGTACGGCGGCCCGCACGCGGCGTTCTTCGCCGCGCGCGACGAGTTCAAGCGCATCCTCCCGGGGCGGATCATCGGGGTGTCGCGCGACGCGGATGGCCGCCCGGCGCTGCGCATGGCGCTCCAGACGCGCGAGCAGCACATCCGGCGCGAGAAGGCGACGTCGAACGTCTGCACCGCGCAGGTGCTCCTCGCGGTGATCGCCGGCATGTACGCCGTGTGGCACGGCGCCGAGGGGCTCACGCGCATCGCGCGCCGGGTGCACCGCCACGCGGAGACGCTGGCCGAGGGGGCGCGGGCGCTCGGGCTCGCGGTGCGCCACGACACCTTCTTCGACACGGTGTGCGTGGAGGTGGGGGGTATGGCCGGGGCGGTGGTGACTCGGGCGGAGCAGCGCGGGATCAACCTGCGCGCGCTGGGCGACGGCGCGGTGTGCATCGCGCTGGACGAGACGGTGACCGCGGCCGACGTGCAGGAGCTGCTGGCGGTGCTGGCGGGGGAGCAGCCGGCGCCGGTGGCGAGCGAGCTGGCGGCGGGGGTGGACGACCGCTACGACGAGCGCTTCGCCCGCACCAGCCCCTTCCTGGAGCACCCGGTGTTCAACACGCACCGGAGCGAGACGGAGATGCTCCGCTACATGCGGAAGCTCGAGGCGCGCGACCTGTCGCTCACCTACTCGATGATCCCGCTCGGCTCGTGCACGATGAAGCTGAACGCGACCGCCGAGATGTTCCCGATCACCTGGCCGGAGTTCGGGAAGCTGCACCCCTTCGCGCCGCCGGCGCAGGCCGCCGGCTACCAGGAGCTGTTCCGCGACCTGGAGCGCGCGCTGGCGGAGATCACCGGCTTCGCGGCGGTCTCGCTCCAGCCCAATGCAGGCTCGCAGGGGGAGTACGCGGGGCTGCTGGTGATCCGCGCGTATCATGAAAGCCGCGGCGAGGGCGGGCGCAACGTGTGCCTCATCCCGCAGTCGGCGCACGGCACCAACCCCGCGAGCGCGGTGATGGCGGGGATGCAGGTGGTGGTGGTGAAGACCGACGCCCACGGGAACATCGACGTGGCCGACCTGAAGGCGAAGGCGGCGGCGCACGCGAGCGACCTGGCGGCGCTGATGGTGACGTATCCCTCCACGCACGGCGTGTTCGAGGCCGCGATCACCGAGATCTGCGAGGTGGTGCACGCGCACGGGGGGCAGGTGTACCTCGACGGCGCGAACATGAACGCGATGGTGGGGCTGGCGCGGCCGGGGGACATCGGCGGCGACGTGTGCCACCTGAACCTGCACAAGACCTTCTGCATCCCGCACGGCGG
>DASWVQ010000186.1:0-5942 GCA_036401195.1 Gemmatimonadaceae bacterium | reverse complement strand
GCTTGTACTCGTTGGAGTGCTTCACCATCAGGGTGGTGCTCTCGAAGGTGCCCGAGCGGTTGTACGTCCCCTCGAGCACCACGCCGATGCCGTCCTGGAACATCTGCGGGGGGGCGCCCTTCGCGTGCACGGGGATGACCGCCTTCCCGTCATGCACGTTGAAGCGCAGGTCGAGCTTCTGCGCGTCCCACTGGATCGTGCCGGGCTGCACCATCCCGCCCACGCGGACGGGGGTGTCGTACGCCTTGGTCCCCTTGGCCTGGAGCTCGGAGGGGGTGAGGAAGTAGACGATGTTGCTGTCGATCCCCCCCCACACCAGCCAGGCGAAGACGCCGGCGATGACGGCGAGGGCGCCCCAGACGAGGGCCTTCGGCTTGCGGCGCTTCGGGGCGGGCTGGCCCGTGGGGCCGGCGGGACGCGTGGTGGTGTCGCTCATCAGTATTCCTCCTCGCGCGCGAGCGCCGCATGGGCGCGGTCGACGCGGCTGTTCACGTAGCGCAGGTACCCGATCATCACGGCCCAGCTCACCCCGTAGGCGAGCAGCGCCCATCCCATACCCCAGTCCGCACTGTGCGGCATGTCAGCGGCCCTCCGAGAGGATGCGTGCCTCGCGGCGGGCGTCCACCAGCCGCTCCAGCCGCGCCGCTTCCACGCGGCGCGCGATCAGCACGAGCATGAGCACCGTGAAGGTGATCACATTCATGAGCAGTCCCAGCTTGTACACCGGGGCGACGGAATCGCCCGTGCTCTGCACCTGGTGGATGGTGCGCCACCAGCGGACCGACATGAACACGATCGGCACGTTGATGAAGCCGAAGATCCCCACCGCGGCGCTCCAGCGCCCCGCCTTCTCCAGGTCCTCGGTGAAGGCGCGGAGCGCGAGGTACCCGGCGAAGATCAGGAGCAGGATCGCGGTGGTGGTGAGGCGCGGGTCCCAGGTCCACCAGATCCCCCAGGTGGGGCGCCCCCAGATCGACCCCTGCGCCAGCGTGAGCGCGGTGAGCGCGGTGCCCACCTCGGCGGCGGCGAGGGCGGCGTCGTCGTGCTTCTGCTCGTTCATCCAGAGATAGAGCACGCTGTAGGCGAAGACGATCCCGAAGGCGAGGAAGGCGCACCAGGCGGTGGGGACGTGCACGTACATGATCTTCTGCGTGTGCCCCATCGCCGCGTCGGCGGGGGAGAGGGCCATAGCGATCGCCTGCGTCGCGGCGACCGCGGCGAGGGCGAGCCAGCCGTAGAGCCCCCAGCGCGACTTCGCGGGGAGGGGGGGCGCGGCGGGGGCGGCGGTGGGAGCGGCGGGCCGGGTGGCGTCGATGACGGACATCCCTAGTCCTCGATGATGTGTTCGAAGGCCACGAGCGCCGCGGCCAGGAAGATGACGTCGAAGGCGACGAGGAGCTTCACCCATGCGCGCCAGTCGCCCATGAGGTCGCCCATCAGCACCGACTTGGTGCACTCGACCGCGGCGAGGAGCAGCGGGACGAGCATGGGGAAGAGCAGCAGCGGGAGGAGCACCTCGCGCGCGCGCACCCGCGCGGCCATCGCCGCGTAGAAGGTGCCGAGGGTGACGAAGCCGATCGTCCCGAGCGCGAGCACCCCGAGGAGGGGGAGGATGCGCGGGAGGATCTCCACGTTGTAGAGGATCGCGGCCATGGGCACGACGATCAGCTCCGTGAGCGCGACGAAGGCGAGGTTGGCGGCGAGCTTCCCGAGGAAGATCGCGCGGCGGTCGCCCGGGTAGAGCAGCAGCTGCTCCATGGCGTTGCTCTCCAGCTCCACCGCGTAGGAGCGGTTGAACGAGAGCACACCGGAGAAGAGGATGGAGAGCCAGATCGCGCCCACGGCGGCCTTGCGCAGGGCGTCGGCGTCGGGGCCGAGGGCGAAGCCGAAGAGGAGGAGCATCAGCACCGCGAAGAAGACCACGGCGTTGAAGTTCGTCCTCGTGCGCCGCTCGGCGACCATGTCCTTCCAGAAGATGGCGCGGGCGCGGTCGAGGGTGAGGCTCGTCATGCGGAGGCCTCGGCGGCGTCGGGCGAGACGTCCACGCGGGTCAGGTCGGTGGGCCAGGGGATCTCGTCGAGCAGCCCGTCGCGGATGAAGACGCAGCGGTCGGCGATGGCGCGGGAGCGCGCGGGGTCGTGCGTGGCGACGACCACGGCGGCGCCGCGCTCGCGGGCCTCGAGGCAGAAGTCGTTGAGCAGCGCGATGCCGTCCGCGTCGAAGGAGGCGTAGGGCTCGTCGAGCAGCAGGAGGGAGAAGTCGCGCAGGAAGAGGCGGGCGAGGGCGACGCGACGCGTCATGCCGGAGGAGAAGAAGCGCACCCGCTCGTCGGCCGACTTGTGCAGCCCCACCCGCTCGAGGGCGGCGCGGATCGTCGCGTCGTGTGGCTCGAGACCGTACATGCGCAGGGAGAAGGCGAGGTTCTCCCAGGCGGTGAGGTCGGGGTAGAGGCCGGGCGCGTAGCTGAGCACCGCGATCTCGCCGCGCACGAGGTCGGGCTCATGGCGCAGGTCGTGGCCGCAGATGGTGCCGGTGCCCTTGGTGGCGCGGAGCGCGGTGGAGATGACGCGAAGGAGCGTCGTCTTGCCGGCGCCGTTGCGACCCATGAGCGCGACCCCCTCGCCCGGCTCGACGCGGAGCGACACGTGACGCAGCGGCCAGTGGCGGCCGAAGCGGCGGGCGACCCCGTGGAGGTCGATCACGTGGGGAGCGGGGAGGTTGGCCATGAGGGGTGCACGGGGAGAGAGGCTGGCCGGGGCGGAAATTCCGGTCACGCCGTCCTCCGTAAATTCAGGCCATGCATCGGGTTGGCCATGTGGTCGCTCCGCGCGCTCCAGCGGGATGGAAGTCAGGGAGCAAGTTGCCCGCGGGGAGGAGGCGCTAACAGCGGGATTTGCATTGAATTTAGGTCGGGGGAATGCCGACAGCCACGCGCGAAGGGGGGTACTTGTGTACCATCTGTCGGGGGGAGGCCGACGGGGGTACCCATGGCGGGCGGGGCGGTGGTGGAAGTGCTTTCTGGAATTGGGGATAGGAGATTGGTACTTCCGGCGGTCGGGAGCGGGCGACTTGCCCGGTTTCGGGGCGGTTGCTATGTTTGGGGATGCGTCGCCGGCAGGCTGGTGTGACGCGAAACTGGCGGGCGTAATTCAGTGGTAGAATGCCAGCTTCCCAAGCTGGACGTCGTGGGTTCGAGTCCCATCGCCCGCTCCTGAAACGAGAGAAGGCGCCGCGGAAGCGGCGCCTTCTCTCGTTTCAGCCAACGACCAGAGCCTAACGACCAGAGCCCAGGCGCCAATGACCAGCCGAGAGCTGGCAGCCCCTGGCCCTCGGCTGGTCATTCGCGGTTGGGCTCTGGTCTCTGGGCTCTGGTCGTTGGCTCGATTTGATGAGGGCGGCAATCGGCGGGTGGCGGGGCTCGCCTCCCGTGGGTGTAGCGTCGCGCCATGGGAAATCATCGGGACCTCCTGGTCTGGCAGCGCGCGTCGGCGTTCGCGGGGCGGATCGACGTGGAGACTCGCCGGATGGCGAGGGGGCATGGCGAGCTGGCCGACCAGCTGCGTCGAGCCGCGCTGTCGGTGCCGACGAACCTGGCGGAGGGGGCCAGCAAGGGGCGCGATGCCGAGTTCCTGCGCTTCATCAACATCTCGATCGGCTCGGCCGCCGAGCTGGACTCGCTGCTCGCGCATGCCGCCGCCGTCGGTGCGTTCGATCGCCAGGCCGCCGCGGAGGTGACGGACGACCTGACGGTGATCCGGAAGATGCTGTTCAAGCTGCGTGGCGCCCTCCAGCGAAGCGGAGACGGGCACGTCAGCCCAACGACCAGAGCCTAGAGACCAGCGCCCAACAGCGAATGACCAGCCGAGGGCCAGAGGCTGCAAGCCGTCGGCTGGTCATTCGCTGTTGGGCTCTGGTCTTTGGGCTCTGGTCGTTGGCTCGATTCCGATGACGGCGGCAATCGGCGGGTGGCAAGATCCCCCTCGTTCCTGCGCTTCGTGGGGATCTCGATCCGCTTCGCGGGGGCGGGGCAACCGCACGACGCGGCGATCACCACCGCGCCCGCGGGGTATCAACCCTGCATCGGCCGCCATCAGCCGGCATCAGCCACCCGCCGGGAGGGGCTCGCCACGTCCCGTCCCCGCGGCGCACTCACCCGCGTCCCCGCCACCGATGCATCTCCCGTCCGCCTGGCTCCTCCCCGTCGCCGTGGTGGCGTGGGCCGCTCCTGCGCGTCGTCCGGCCGACCTCCCGAAGACGCCCCTCGAGTCGTACCGAGCGGGCGACGACGGCTGTGCCGGGGCTGCGGTGAGCACCGAGCCCGCGACACCGCGCCAGGGCTCGTTCTTCCGCGTGCGCGTCGAGGGGGTTCCGGCCAGTACCGGGATCCGGGGCACGTTCGCGGGTGAGCCGCTGCACTTCACCGAGGACGGGATCGTCCGCGAGGCGATCACCGCCGCGCCGATCGACGCGGCTTCCCCGATGCCGGTCGTCGTGCAGTGCGTCACGGAAAGCGCGACCGATTCGGTCGTGCAATCGCTCTCCCTCACGACCGCGGACTACCCGCTGGAACGGCTCACCGTGGCGCCGCGGTTCGGCGCGCCCCCGAGCGCCGCCCTCGCCGCCCGGATGCGGCGGGAGGCGGCGCGCGCCGCCGAGGTGTCGCGCCAGGCGCACACCACACCGCGACTCTGGCGCGTGCCCTTCCGCCGGCCGCGCGATTCTCGGGTGACCAGCGCCTTCGGGAGCGGACGGGAATTCAACGGCGCCGTCACCTCGCGACACATGGGCACCGACTACGCGGGCGCCGTGGGGGCCCCGGTGCACGCGGCGAACCGGGGGGTCGTGCGGCTGGTGGGCGCCTTCTTCCTCGGGGGCAATTGCGTCTACGTCGACCATGGCGCCGGGATCGTGACGGCCTACCTGCACCTGAGCCGGGTGGCGGTGGCCGTGGGTGACACCGTGGACCAGGACACCGTGATCGGCCGGGTGGGCGCGACCGGCCGCGTGACCGGCCCGCACCTGCACTGGATCACGCGCTACGGCGGGATCACCGCCGACCCGGCCTCGCTGCTCCGCGTGACGGCTCGCGAAGGCGGCACCACCGAGGACTGACGAACCCCCCATGAAGCGATACGAACGGCTCGGCGCCGCCAGGACCCCCGAGGGGACGGAGCTGGTGCTCTACCGCCACGACGGCGCGTACCTCATCCGCGCGGACGGCATCGAGCTGATGTCCACGCGGCGCCACCTCTCCGAGGACCGGCTGGCCGAGGTGGCGTGCGCCCCCGTGCGCGACCGCCGCCACGCCCGCGCGCTGATCGGGGGGCTCGGGCTCGGCTTCACCCTGCGCGCCGCCCTCGCGGCGCTGCAGGGCGACGCCGAAGTCGTCGTCGCCGAGCTGGTGCCCGAGGTGATCGCCTGGAACGCCGATCCCGCCTGGGACATCTCCACATCCGCGATGCGCGACCCGCGGGTGCGGGTGGTGCAGGGCGACGTGTTCGACCTGCTCCGCCGCGAGCCCGCGGGATTCGACGCGATCATGCTCGACACGGACAACGGCCCCGCGGGGATGCTGATGTCGGAGAGCGAGCGGCTGTACGCGGACCAGGGGATCGCGACCACCATCCGGGCGCTCCGGCCCGGGGGCACGATCGCGTACTGGTCGGTGGGCGACGACCCGCGCTTCCTGCAGGCGCTCCGGCGCGCGGGACTCGAGGTGGAAGTGCAGCACGCGCGCGCGCACGACACCACGGGGCCCATGCACGCGCTGTACGTCGCGACGCGGCCAGCGGGATAGGGAACTCGCCGTCGCGCCGCACGGCGCCCTGGAGGGCGAGCGTCGTGCGGACGGACCGGCGCTACCGCCAGCCCAGCGCCGGCGCCACGTGCGTGAGGATCGACTCGAGCACGTGCACGTTGTACTCCACGCCGAGCGTGTTCGG
>DASWVQ010000185.1:0-13332 GCA_036401195.1 Gemmatimonadaceae bacterium | reverse complement strand
GTCGACGCGGCCGGAGATGACGCCGACGGAGTCCATGGAGAAGGACTGCGGGGCGACGACGGAGATGCGGCTCGCGTTGGCGAGGAAGCTCTGGACGCTGGCCTCGGCGTCGGTGGAGTACCAGAGGGCCTCGTACTGCTGTGCGGAGGCGAGGGAAGGAGCGGCGAGGAGGGCGGCGAGGGCGAGGACCGCGGCGCGGAGTGAGCGCATGATCGGAGGAGTGCGGGTAAGGCGATCAGGGGAGGGTATAGGAAGAGCGGGGGACTAGCGAATGGCAGCGGAGCGGAGGGGCTCGCGAATGGCGACTGGCGACTGGGGGGCCCCGGCGCGCAATGGCCCCCGAGTCGCCAGTCGCCAGTCGCCAGAAACTCCGCTCCGCTGCCAATCCCCAGGCGCTAATCCCCCGCCTTCAGAGCGGCACGCTGAGCAGCGCGACGTCGCCCGCTCGGAAGAAGGCTTCCTCTCCGTCCGCATCGCGGAAGGAGACGAACTCGTTCGCGCGGACGGCGGTGTCGAGCAGGTCGAGGAGGTCGCGCGGGTGCGTGCCGGCGCCGGCGTCTTCTCGGGCTCCCGCGTCGAAGAGCAGGGGCGCGCCCCCCTCGGCGAGGAAGATCCCCACCTGCTCCTCCGGCACCCGCTCGTCGTGCCAGTCGTCGGGGCCGGTGCCGTCCCACAGCTCGTGGTAGTGCACCAGGTGGTCCACGTTCACCGCGAGCGCCACCGGCCCCGCCTCGAAGACGAAAAAGGGCGACGCCGGCGCCCGCGCGGCGAGCCGCTCCCGCAGCGCGCGCGCCACCGCCGAGGGGACGACGACGTCGAGCATCGTCCCCCCGCGCAGGCGGAGGGAGAGGAACCAGGTCGCCGGCTCCGGCTCCCCCGCCCGCGCGCGCCCGGCGCGGCGCTTGCGCGCACGGGCGAGGGGGCGCCGCGCGTCGGGGAAGACCTCGGCCAGCTCCGCCTCGAGGGCGGCGGCGAGGGCGAGGGCGAGCTCGAGGCGCACCGACTGGGTGCCCGCCTCGATGCGGGCGACCTGCTGCTGGCTGGTGCCGGCGGCGGTGGCGAGGTCGTGCTGCGACCAGCCGCGGGCGTCGCGGAGGGGGCGGATGCGGTTCTCCATGACACAATTATGTGTCATACCGGATCTCGGGGCCAGAGGCGGTCCCTCCCGCGGGACCCCCGGCGCTCCAGGCGTTCCCGCCGATGCGGATCCCGACCCCTAGCCGCGCGCCCCCCCCGCCCCCACCTTCGCCCCTCGGCACCGACGGACCTCTGCCGCGGATCGACGGTACAGATCCCGGAGGGGAAGGTCATTCGACGAGGAGCACAGTTGGCCGAGGAATACGAGGTCCGGTTCATTCGCGACGCGGGGGTGGAGCCCGAGCAGACGGCGCCCCTGCTGCACTGGCTCGCGGCGCACGGCGCCGACGAGTTCTCGGTGACGGTGATGGCGCTCGACGACATGCAGGCCCCCTACGCCGACGCCTTCGAGGACGAGCTGGAGGAGTTCGAGAAGGCCGACGCGGTGCGCGTGCTCCCCTCGTCGTCGCTCGGGGAGGAGCCGAAGCGTCCCGTGCGCCTCTGGGCGCTGGACGAGGAGAGCCTCCCCATCCTCCTCTCCTACCTCGACGACGGGCTGTTCGAGCTCGCCCCCGGCCCCGACGGCTGGCTCGAGGACCTCGCCATCTTCCGGAAGGGGGAGCTCGTGCTCGGCGTGGTGTCGCACGAGCGTGAGGGGGTGCTCCGCCTCACCGCGCGCGAGCACGAGCAGGTGGCCGCCCTCGGCATTCGCGCCACGCGCGAGGCGGAGTGGATCAGCTACTGAACGGCGGGCGACGCATGGCGCCCGCGATCCGCCAGGCCACGGTGCGCGATGCCGCGGAGCTCGCGCGACTGCTCACGCAGCTCGGGCACCCCACGGACGCGGCGCGCATCGAGGCCTTCTGGGACGCGTGGGCCGCCGAGGGGAACGCGGCGTACGTCGCCGAAGGGGAGGGCGGTGCGCTCGCCGGCGTGATCACCACGCACCGCATGCTCGTGCTGCACCGGCCGCATCCCGTGGGGCGGGTGACCTCGCTCGTGGTGGAGGAGTCGCTGCGCGGGCAGGGGATCGGGCGCGCGCTGATGGCGGCGGCCGAGCGGGCGTTGCGCGAGGCAGGGTGCGGGCTGGTGGAGATCACCAGCAACGTGAAGCGGGCCGACGCGCATGCCTTCTATGAATCGCTCGGCTACGAGCGCACGAGCGTGCGGATGGCGCGGGCCGTCACTCCCCCGTCTGCGCATGCGGCGCCGCCACCGGCTTCGACTGCGGCGAGCCGCGATCGCGCAGCCAGATCGTGAGCACCACGAGCACCCCCACGCTCAGGAACTCCGACTGCCAGTTCTGGAACGACTGGAACCAGAACTGGCTCGTGGCGAGGAACTGCCACACCGTCACCGCCGCGCCCCCGTGCGCGAGCTGCTCCGACGAGTACTCCCTCGCCCCTCCCTCCGCGTGCAACGCGAAGGAGATCGCGAAGAGCAGGAAGAGCGCGCCGGAGAGCGAGCGCTCGTACAACGCCAGCGCGAGCCCCCCGCGGCGCACCGGCCAGGGGGCGTCGGGATCGTGGCGGTGCGCACGCGGATCCTCGTCCACCTCGTCGCCCCCCTCGAGCGACTTCGACTCCGACGATCCCTTCTGCCGGAGCATCGTGGTGAGCACCACGAAGAGCCCCATCTGGAAGAACTCCGACTCCCAGTTCTCGAAGGTCGCCTCCACCAGGTGGCCGGAGCGGAGGTAGGCGGCGAAGGTGGGCGCCGGCCGCCCATGCTCCCGCTCGTCCGCCGAGTGCGCGCGCCAGCCCGTCGCGAGCTGGCCGGCGAAGCTGATGGCGAAGAGGGCGAAGGCCGCGATGGCCAGGCCGTTGTTGCGAAGAGCGCGGGACACGAGGTCACCTCCAGGCGAGCGGGAGGGCAAGCTGCGTACCCGACCCAACGGCAACAGCCGCATGGACAAGGTCACAGGGGGGCGAAGGTCGCGAAGCCATCGTGGCCCTCGCGGCCTTCGCCCCCTTGTGACCTTGTCCGTTCAAGCCTGTTGATGCCTGACTCGAGGGCGGGCCGATCACCGCCGGCCCGCACGGCGGGCCCCCGGCGGCCTCTTCCTTGCCTCCCGGGCAACGCGATGCCCTCCGCCGTCTCCCTCTCCGAGGTCCTCGCCGCCCTCTCGTACGCCCTCGACCTCACCGAGGGCCAGCCGGCAGGCCACACCCTCCGCGCCTGCCTGGTGGGGATGCGCCTCGCCTCCGAGCTCGGGCTCGACCCGGAGCAGCAGTCGGCGCTCTACTACGCCCTCCTCCTCAAGGACGCCGGCTGCTCGAGCAACGCGGCGCGCATGGCGTCGCTCTTCGGCACCGACGATCGCGTCGTGAAGCCCGCGCTCAAGACGGTGGACTGGCACCACGCCCTCGTCCTCGCCTTCCGCACCGCGCAGGTCACCGGCCGCGGCGACGGCACCCGCGGCACCCTCGCCGACCGGGCCCGCCACTTCTGGCGCGTGGCGCGCGGGGGCGAGGTGACGCGCCAGCTCATCCAGGTGCGCTGCGAGCGCGGTGCCGGGATCGCGCGGCGCATCGGCTTCCCCGAGGCCACCTGCGGCGCGATCCGCTCGCTCGACGAGCACTGGTGCGGGCTCGGGCATCCCGAGGGGCTCGAGGGCGCCGAGATCCCCCTCCTCGCGCGCATCGTGAACATCGCGCAGACCGTGGAGGCCTTCCACCACGACCATGGCCTCGCGCGCGCGATGCGCGTGGTGCGCGAGCGACGCGGGCGCTGGTTCGACCCCACCCTCGCCGACCTGGTGCTCGGCTGGCGCTGGCGGGGCGACGCCGGGTGGTGGCGCGCCCTCGAGGGCCCCGACGTGGAGGCGCGCGTCCGCGCCGCCGAGCCCCCGGATCGCGTGCGCAACGTGGACGACGCGGGGCTCGACGAGATCGCCTTCGCCTTCGCGGAGATCATCGACGCCAAGTCGCCGTACACCTACCAGCACTCCGCGCGCGTGGCGCAATACGCCGAGTGGCTCGGCGCGCGCGCCGGGATGGAGGGGGCGGAGCTCCAGCGCCTGCGTCGCGCCGCGCTCCTGCACGACATCGGGAAGCTCGGCGTCTCCAACCGCGTGCTCGACAAGGAGGGGCGCCTCGACGGCGACGAGTGGGCGCAGGTGCGGCGGCACCCCATGTACACGCAGGAGATCCTGCAGCGCGTGCGCGCCTTCGCCGGCTTCGCGCGCGACGCGGCGCTGCACCACGAGAAGCTCGACGGCACCGGCTACCCCTGGGGCGTGGGCGCCGGCGAACTCTCGCCCGCCGCGCGGATCCTCTGCGTGGCCGACATCTACGACGCGCTCACGAGCGACCGGCCGTATCGCGCCGCGCTCACGCACGAGGCGGCGATGGCGATCCTGCGCGAGGAGGCGGGAGCGAAGCTCGACGCGGCGGTGGTGCGGGAGATGGGCGCGCGGGCCGGCGCGCCTCAGCGCACCACCACCGGCGTGGAGAGCAGTCCCCAGGAGGTGTAGCGGTACGAGAGCTTGTAGCTCCCCGGCGGCCCCACGATCGACACGTTGCCGAAGCGCGCGATCCCCTGCGCGTCGGTGACCGCGGTGGTGGTGCCGCCGAGCGTGGCGCCGACGTTGGCGCCCCCCTCGAGCTCGAGCCACACGACCTCGCCGGCGAGGTGCACCGGGTTGCCGTACTCGTCGTGCAGCTCGGCCACCGGCTGCCGCGCGAGCGGCACCCCCGAGGTCGCGCTGTCGGAGGGCTGCACGAGGATCCCCGCCATCACCGCCGGGCCGGCGACGACGGTGGCGGTGAAGGTGGCGCGGAGCGAGGTGCCCGGAACCGTGGCGACGAGGGCCGCGGTGCGCGCCTTGCCGACGACGATCCAGTGCTCGTAGCGGGCGATCCCGTCGGCGCCGGTGCGGAGCTCGAAGCTGCCCCGGTCCTCGGTGAACACCACCGGCTGCCCGGCCATCGGCACGCCGCGCGTGTCGCGCACCCGCACCTGCGGGGCGATGGTCGCCTCCGAGCCGGCGGCGATCACCTGCCCGTCGCCCGCGAGCTTCTCGATCGCCCCGGGGGCCACCTCCTGCACCGTCACCGGCACGGTGGCGATGTGGCCGAGCGAGTCGATGGCGGAGATGGTGGTGAAGCCCAGGCGCCTGGCGGTCACCACGCCGGTCGTGTCGACCGTGGCGACCGCGCCGCCCGCGGTGGTGAAGTAGGCCGGCACCGGGTAGCGACGCCCGCGATCGTCCTCGCCGAGCGCCGAGAGCCGCGCAGTCTGCCCGGCGGAAATCACGAGGGTGGAGGGCTCGACGGCGAGGCCGACGATGTCCGGGACGACGCGATAGCTGGCCGTCGCCTCCACCCCCGCGACCGTGGCGGTGACCGTCGCGTCGCCCGGGTCTGCCGCGACGAGCGAGGCGACCGAGCGGTCAACGCCCGGCGTGACCGAGACCGGGCCGGTGGCCGACCAGCTCCACGCGAGCCCCGGGATCGCGTTGCCCCGGCGGTCGAGTGCGGCGGCGGTGAGCGCGTGCCCGCGGCCGACCCCCTTGAGCGTGCCCGACGCGGGAAGCATCCGCACCCCCACCGCCTCCTGGCGCACGGTCGCGCGCGTCGTGACGCGGAGCGTGGTGTCGGCGAGCAGGCGCGCCTGCACCGTGGCCTCGCCATTCCGGAGCGCCAGGAAGGCGCCGTCGCGCAGCTGGCGAAGGATCGTGGTGTCGGAGGCGGTCCACGTCACCCCCACGTGGCGCAGGAGGCGCCCGGTGGCGTCGTAGGCGAACGCCGGGACGACGAGGGTGTCGCCCACGCTGGTGGCGGCGACGCTCGCGACCCCCTCGAGCCGTGTGACCGGTGGGGCCACGACGATGCGGATCGTGTCGGCGCGGAAGCCCGCCATCGCGACGATGCGCGCCACCCCCACCGACACGCCGCGCGCGGTGAACACCCTCGGGTCCACGGTGGCGATCGCCGGGTCGAGGGAGTGCACCGCCACCAGCTGCTGGGCGAAGCGGCCGTCGAGGGTGGTGAGGAGGTCCTCCACCTGGCCCACGCTCACCGGGTCGCCCCAGAGGGCGCGCACCGTCACCGAGGAGGCGGTGAGGTTCGACATCGGCCCGCGCCCCATCGCCGGCCGCAGGGCGACGCGCGCGCCGCGGGCGATGGCGAAGGTGTCGGAGCGCACGCTCCACTCGGTGTTCGTGCCCCCGGCCCCGCTCATCAGCTCCACCTCGGCGACCGCGCGCGTGGCCGGCACGCCGATCATG
This sequence comes from Gemmatimonadaceae bacterium, assembly GCA_036401195.1. Classification (GTDB taxonomy): domain Bacteria; phylum Gemmatimonadota; class Gemmatimonadetes; order Gemmatimonadales; family Gemmatimonadaceae; genus JACDHQ01. The sequence goes on along the minus strand of DASWVQ010000185.1, from coordinate 7,025 downwards.
GAGAAGCGCCACGCGAGCGGGTCCGGCTGCACCGCGGTGGTGCCGCTGATCGGGTAGCGGTTGTCGAGGAGGCGCGTGCCCGCCTGCGGCCCGTCGGCGGCGATGATGCGCACCACCGCCATCGTGAGCGCGGGGGCGTCGGGGAGCGCGGGGAGCACCGGCTGCACCGTGACCGTCATGCTGTCGCTGGTCACGACCGGCGGGGCGATGCCGGGCGCGTCGCTGCCGCAGGCGGTGGCGATTGACAGTGCGAGAGCGAGGGCGGCGGCGGCGAGACGGGCGCGCGCGAGGTGGGTGAGGCGCATCGGCTCCATCATGAGGTGCGCCTGGCGGACGCGCAATCGGGGGCCATCCCCGCTCTTCCAGTACCCCCCGAAGATCGCCCGTCGCTTTCCCCCAGGGTGAGGGTGACATGCGGAAGGGAGGGCCGGCCGCGCACATCGGCGCACATCGGACACAAGCCCATGAGAAACAACGCTACCGTTCCGCCGCGTACCTCGGGGCGTCCTTGCGACCCGACAGCGTAACAGCGTATGATGGCGACCCGCGCTTCCACTCCGTTCGGGGTGCGCGCCAACGGGTCGCGACGCAGCGACAGAGGCTTGTCCCAAGCCGGTACATCTGCCATGGACCATCGCAGATGGAGTTGCGTCGGCACCGCCCTGCTCGCGGCGACGGTGTCGTTCCCCCGGGATGTCCCCGCGCAGCAAGCCGATAGCACGGCGGACTCCGCCCGCGTGCGCATCGTCTTCAGCGGCGTTTACGACGACAGCGAGAAAACCAAGCGGTTCCTCGAGTTCCTTGCGCGGGTGCTGCCCGCACGCCGCGAGTCGATCGCCGCCGATAGCAGCGTCGAAGCGGTGATCTTCCGTCGGTACAACATCGCGGAAGGTCCGAAGGCGCAGCAGGCCGGCCTGCAGCAGTCCCTGCTGGTGGAAGAGCTCCGGTCGCAGATCGCCGAACTGAATCCATCGTACGAGAAGGGAATGCTCAAGGCCGGGGATTACGTTTTCCCGACGGTTCCCCCGCAGGCGGCGTGGAACGCCGACCTCAAAACCCTCCGGTCCTACTCGCCGCAGATCATCCAGACGAGTGCCTCGCTCACGCGACAGGTGCTCGAGCCAGATGAGTGGAGCCGCGCCGTCACCGTCGTCAGCGCGCCGGAAGCGGCGTTCTCGCCCAACCGGGTGCTCGACCTGACGATGCGGGCGTCCGAGGTGACGGAGTTCCTGGCACAGCTCGATTCGATCGGCGTCGACGCCCAGGTCACGGTCGGAAGCCCCTTCGCCTACCGACAGGCGATCCCGACCGGGAAGGTGTCAGCCGCAGCGAGCTACTTCCCGGATTCCTCGGGCCTGGCCGCGCTTGGCCGGGCGTTCGCGGCGCCCCGCCGGAGACACGTACCCCTGGTGATCCTGGAGACCAACTGGCCCAGCGACACCATCGCGCGGACCTCGTGCACCTCGATGGCGCGCATCCTCACCGACGTGCGGAAGCGCTGGGCGATCGCCTCCCCTCGGGAGCCGGAATGTGGGCAGGTTGCCTTCGTGGCGCCCCCGGACAGTGAAGTGCACAGCGCGACCGTGCTCAGGGCGATCCTTCCGCTGCAGCGGATCGACAGCACCCTCGTCGACGTGATCTTCGTCCCGCTCGGCCGCTACCAGGGGGCCTCCCCGCTGCTTCGTGAAGTGCTGCGGGTGAACGACATCATCGAGCAGAAGCTCGTGGTGCTGGACAGCACGACGGCAGACGATGCGGTCCGCCGGCAGCTGCGGCGCATCTGTCGCTACTCCAGGAACGACCCCCTCACCTTCCCGCGATGCGGCGCCGCCTTCCGGCTTCCGGAGGCCAACCTGGCCGCGGCGGCGGCGCGCGCCGAGCGCGTGATTGCCACGCTGCCCGACACGATCGCCGACCCGTACCAGCGCGACGGCTACCATTCCGCGACCGACATCCTCACCGCCACCGTCCGCCTGCTCAGCTGGTACGCGGCGGACCGCGGGTCGGGGGCGGTCGTGAACGTCTCGTGGACGACCGACCTGCTCGGGGGATCGATCGAGAACAATGTCCTCAGCAACGTGCTGGTCGTGGCCGCCGCGGGGAACGACAACCTGACGGTGACCGCGCAGCAGAGCCAGGTGGATTTCGGGCGCCGCGCTGCCGGGTCGGCGTTCGTGCTGGTTGCGCTCGATCTCGACGGCAACGGCGCCCTGACGTGCAGCTCCTCCGTCGTGGACACGTTGCCGGTGACGCGCCTCGCGCGGCAACATGCCATCGGCTACGACGGCTCGGTGGGGTCGCGGTGCGGGACCAGCTATGCCGCCCCGCGGATCGCCTGGTTCGCGGCGGCGCGTGAGGCCGTGCGCGCCGATTCCACCGACACCGTGCACTGGCTCGATGACCTCCGGGACGCGTTCCGCCCCGCGGCGGCGCCACGACGACTTGCCGACCTGAAGTTCGACCCATTCGCGCTGTTCGGCATCGCCCACGTGGCGCCAGCCATCGCCACGCCATCCCTCACCACGCCCGCAGGATCCCCGTAACCGCCGGAGACGCCGTGAACGTCACTTCGCGCTTTCCCATGTGCATCATCTGGCCGAGCGGCAGGTTCGTCGCCACTCCCGCGCTTCTCCTGGCCCTCGCGGTGTCACCCTCGGCCGCCGCCGCCGCGATCCCGCGGACGGCCGCGGGAGATTCCTCGAAGCACGTCGCGACCGCTTCGACGCCGGTCATCACCGCCCAGGTGCTGCGTCGGGCATGCCTGCGGCTGTGGACCAGCGCCGCGGCAGCGGATGCGCAGGGAGGACTGGTCAATTTCTGCGAGGCGGAGGTCGACGAGGATCCGGGCGAGTCGCTGAAGCTCGTGGATGCGTCGGTGCTCGCCCGCGTCCCGGAGATCGCCCTGGAGCTCCCCGAGGCGGACTGGCAGGGGTATCGCGGCAGGGTGCACCAGAAGGAGGGGCTCATCTTCCAGAATCCGCAGCAGGCCGGCGGGCCCGCCGGGGGGCGAAGCCTCGCTGACCTGCAGTCGGCGGTGATCTGGGGATTCGCCGATTTCGTCGCGGGCAAGGCGAAGGAGCAGGCCGACGTCTACCTGGTGCAGCGCTACATCGGCCGCATCTGTACCGAGCGGGAAGGCAAGCTGATGCTGCCCAGCACGTGTACGCAGCTGGGCTCCGTCAACTCCCTCGTCGATGCGGTGCGCATGCCGTCGCTCCTGCGGACCGCCGCGCGGGCCGACGCCACCATCGCGCCGGTCGTGCTCACCCACCTGGTCCTCGCGCGCAACCCCGATCTCCTGAAGCAGCACCTCGATCCGTCGGTCGCGGGAGAGATGATGATCGCCGGGCTCTTCGCGTCCATTGCCGGAAAGCCCTGGGAGCAGGCGCTTGGCGCGATGGCCTCGGACGACCTGGTGGGCGCGCGGAGCATGCTTTCCCTGGAGGCGGCACCGGTCGCGTCGATGCTGTACATCGCAGGCCTCCTCAGTCGTTCGCTGGACATGCCGGTGAAGACCGTGCCGGCGGAGTTCACCGACGCGAAGTACGGAGCGCTCTGGGCGCAGCGTGCGATGGTGGTGAACCTCAAGCTGGGCCGGCCGTTTCCCTCGCCTACCCTGGCGGGACGGGAGATCTGGGATTGCGAGGCTCGGGCGGCGACCAACCCGTATTGCTCCATGTCCACCGGGAGCCGGATCTCCCTGAAGCTTTTCGACGGCTCGCGGCGGGTCGCGCCCTGGGTGGACAGCGTGCGGGTCGCCGCGGACTCCCGGCGCCGGGCGAACGCCCTGGCTCGGTTGTCCACGGAAGTCCTCTCGGAGCTTGGGACCATGGCCGCCCTGGCGGGCCGGCCGATCTCTACCACGCCGGTGGGTGGGACGTGGAACCAGGTGAACGCCATCGTTCGCGCCTACGCCGACGAGCAGCATGCGACCGCCGCCATGCTCCTCCTCCAGCTGCCCGATTCGATGGGGCTCCAGCTCAACATCCCGGCGAATGCGGTTCGCGGTCTCACCCTCACGGCGACGCTGGCGGATGCGGACAGCGCATCAGACGTCGTATCGACGCTGAACACGCTCGTCGCCGGCTCCCGGACCTACATGCACAAGCGGACGAAGGCGAACGGATTCTCCCTCGGGGTGAATGCGTACGCCGGCGGCAATGCGGGATGGGAGACGGTGGTGAAGGGAGGTTCTGCGAAGAGCAAGGCGTCGTCGTTCGCCGGCGCGTTCGTCCCGCTCGGCCTCGAGCTGGCGTGGCCCACGGAGGTCGTTCCCAAGGTGCGGTCATTCAGCGTGCTGCTCCAGGCGATCGACGTCGGAGCGCTCACGAGCTGGCGGTTCCAGTCTGCCGGCGACGTCGACCAGGAACCCAGGGTCTCCGCCGCACAGGTGTTCTCGCCGGGGATCCACGCCGTCTTCGGATTCTCCGGGATCCCGCTCAGCCTTGGAGTTGGCGTCTCCATTGCGCCCCGGATCCGGCAGGTCACCACCAACGGAATCACGGAGCAGAAGAGCGCATTGCGAGTCCCGGTCTTTCTCGCCATGGACATCCCCCTCTTTCCGTAGCCGCTCGATCACCGGAAACCAGTGTCGCGAGGGGCGGGGGCGAGGGCGGCACAACCAGCGGAAGCGGGGGGCCGCAGGCGCGGCGGGGTGATTCGAAGGCACTCCGGTGCCGATCGGCACTGCAAGCAACGAAACGGTGACGCTGCACCCCACCACCGGACTTACGCTCGCTTCAAGGCAGATCCGGGGTGGCGATGTACGTACGAAATGCGTACACTTGAATGGTCCCGCTCCGATTCGAGTGGGACCCGCGGAAGGCGGCGGCCAACGTCCGCAAGCACGGTGTGTCGTTCGCCGAGGCGAAGACCGCGTTTGCCGACGACCATGCGCGTGTGCGGGACGATCCCGACCATTCCTCGGACGAGGAGCGATTCGTCCTCCTCGGGCTGAGCGCGTGGCTCCGGCTGCTCGTGGTGGTGCACGTGTACCGGGAGTCCGACGCCGCGATCCGCATCGTGTCTGCGCGGCGCGCGACCCCCTCTGAGCGCGCCCAGTATGGCGGGCGGTGGATGCGATGAGGAAGGAGTACGACTTCTCCGCGGCCGGGCCCAACCCGCACGCGCGGCGGCTCAAGCGGCCGGTGACGATCAGGATCGACGAGCCCACGCTCGGCTACTTCCGCGAGCTCGCGGCCGAGCTGGAGATCCCCTACCAGACGCTGATCAATTCCTTCCTCCGCGACTGCGCGGAGCAGCGCCGTCGGCCCAGCATGCGCTGGAAGGCCCGGGGAACGGGGGCGGCCTGAGCCGCTGCGAGCGGAAGGGGGTTGACCCCTCCCCCTCCCCCCGCGAGGGTGCATCCATGCCCCGCACCCACGCCACCCCGCGCCCCACGCGCGCACCGCGAACCGCCCTGCCCCTCGCGCTCGCCCTGGCGATCGCCGCCTGCTCCGCCGAGCCCGCGCGCGACCGCGCCGCGAGCACTCCCGGCGATAGCACCCTGCCCGCGACCGCGCGGCACGCGTCGCCCTCCACCGATAGCACCGGCGCCGCGAAATCCCAGGCCTGGCTCGCCCGCCCCGATGGCGTGGGCCCCATCCGCGTGGGGATGACCGCGCGGGAGGCGCTCGCCGCCGCCGGCGCGGGGGGCGAGGACACCAACCCCGATTCCGCCTGCCACTTCCTCGACGTGGCGAAGATGCCGAAGCGGCTCTACGTGATGGTGGAGTCGGGGATCGTCACCCGCATCGACGTGCGCGACACGAGCGTCGCGACCGCCGAGGGGGCACGCGTGCTCTCCCGGCAGGACTCGGTGCTGGCGACGTACGCCGGCCGCGTGCAGGTGCAGCCGCACAAGTACTCGCGCGGGTGGAGCTACCTGGTCGTCACCCCACCCGGCGACTCGCTGCACCGGATCGTGTTCGAGGGGGACGGGAACCTGGTCACCATGTATCGGGTGGGGCGGGTGCCCTCGGTGGAGTACGTGGAAGGTTGTTCATGAGGCTGGACCGGTTCACGCCTTGGAGACCCGGATGGTGAACGCGGCGCGGCCGTGAAGGCAAATGGCTACGCCGGCCACGAATCGATGGCACGTTTGGTGACCGCCGGGACAACGTGCGCGGATGGCGGAGTTCCGGTTCACCGCGTACTTCGAGCAGGAGGTCCTGCGCAAGCGCCCGTACCTGCGGCGCGACTGGTGCATGCACGTGATCGAACATCCCGTCCGTGCCGAGCGCCAGGACGACAACCGGTGGCGGTTCTGGGCGCCCATTGCGGATCTCGGTGGACGGTACCTACGTGTAGTCACGCTCGAGGATCGACGAACGATCCACAACGCCTTCCCCGATCGCGGGTTCAAGCCGTGAAGCTTGCCTATCACAAGGACACCGATTCGCTCTACATCGACCTCGCGGAGGCGCCCAGTGCGCACAGCCGCGAGGTCTCCGAAGGCGTCGTCCTCGACTACGACGCGACCGGCAACCTCGTGGGGATCGACATCGACAACGCGAGCCGCAAGGTGCAACTCCATCGGCTGGAGCTGAGCGGGCTGGGGGAGCTGATCGGCGGGTGACGTCGAGGCACGGGCGCCAGGTCCTTCGCCTTCGGCTCAGGATGACTGCGTGGCCGGGATGACGGCGACCTGACCCCGCTCGTCCTCCCCTCATGGACGACCACTCCGCCCCGCCCGGACTGAACGACCCCAGGCTCGCCGAGCGGGTCGCCGCGCTCGAATGGAGCGTGCGCGCGCTCATGCAGGACCTCGCCGCCCTGCGCACCGAGCTCCGGGACCGTGACCGCGCGGCCGCGTCCGCGGCCTCCACCCCCGGCACCGGTGCGGGCGGCCCGCGCCCCGCCCCCGCGACCTCCCCCAGGCCGAATTTCCCTCCCCGCGTGGGGAGCTACGCCCCCCCCACGGGCGGGGCGCCGTTCACCCCGCGCCCCGATCCCGCCGGCGCGCCGGACGCCCCCCCGCGCCCCGCCTCCTTCTGGACCGGCGCCGACCTCGAGTCACTCCTCGG
>DASWVQ010000184.1:0-3558 GCA_036401195.1 Gemmatimonadaceae bacterium | reverse complement strand
GGGTGCACCGCGTGCGCGCGCCGGATCGTTTCCGGCGCGGCCTCCGAGAGCCCGAGGTGTCGCACCTTCCCCGCCGCCACCAGCTCCGCCATCGCGCCCACCGTCTCCTCGATGGGCACGTCGGGGTCGACGCGATGCTGGTAGTACAGGTCGACGTGGTCCACCCCCAGCCGCTGGAGCGACGCGTCGCAGGCCTCGCGCACGTAGGCCGCGTCGCCGCGGATGCCGAGCCGCTCGCCCCCGGGTCCGCGCACGTTGCCGAACTTCGTGGCGAGCACCACCTGGTCGCGACGGTCGCGGATGGCGCGCCCCACGAGCTGCTCGTTGGTGAAGGGGCCGTACATGTCGGCGGTGTCGAGGAAGTCGATCCCCAGCGCCTGCGCGCGGTGGATCGTGGCGATCGACTCCGCGTCGTCGCCCGCCCCATAGAACTCGCTCATTCCCATGCAGCCGAGTCCCATCTGCGACACGACCAGTCCCTGGCCCAGCGTGCGGCGTTCCATCCCTGGTTCCTCCGAAGTTCACCCGCCCGTCATCCGCCCGTCGCGCCTCCGCGACCCGTCCCGGGCGGCCGGCGCGCGCCGGTCACGCCGCAAGTTCGTCGCCACCGCCCGTCCCGGGCCGAATCGGCGGACGACGCGCGTCGTCAGCCTGCCGGGCGGGGGGACGCGACCAGCAGGTACTGCGACGTGTTCGCGAACCCGTGGTCCACCACCTGGAATCCGGCGTCGGCCAGCAGTGCACGGGCGTGCGCCTCTGCCAGGCGCTCCGCTTCCGGCGGCCCCATGCCGTCGTCCTGCGGGATCCACTCGAGCACCGCGAGCCGCCCGCCGGCCGCGAGGATGCGTCGCACCTCGGCCAGGAATTCCGCGGGGTGCACGACCTCGTGCAGGACGAAGGCAACCAGCGCCAGATCGACCGCCGCATCGGGGATGGGGATGCGCGCCTCGTCGGCGAGGAGGGGCCGGACCTGTGGGGGGATCCCCCGGCTGCGGAGCGCCTCGAGCATGGCGGGGGCGACGTCGGTCGCGTACACGGTGCCCCCCGCGCCGACGCGCGCCGCGAGCGGCAGCGTGAAGAATCCCGGGCCCGCTCCCAGGTCGGCGACGCGCATCCCCGCGCGCACGCCGAGCCGGTCGAGCACCCACTCGGGGTCGAGGAAGGCGTGGCGCTCCGGGCTGAGCAGCCGATCCCATTTCTCCGGGGGAAACTTGCGGCCGTGGGGGTGGTGCATGGTGGAGTGTAGTGGGGTGAGGGGTGCGGCCAGAAGGGCGGCGGCCCAGGCTTGACGGGGGTCGTGCCACTATATAACTATATAACTGTATAATGTGTAACCCTCGACCCAAGGGAGAGCCGAGATGACCGCCGTGCAGCCCGACCGCCCTACCCTCATCGACTCGCAGGCGCTGGACGAGCTCGTGCGCTCGTCGGCCGTGCCCGTGCTCGCCGACTTCTACGCCGACTGGTGCGCCCCCTGCCGCATGATGGCGCCCATCCTCGATAGCTTCGCGCGCGAGCACGCGGGCCAGGTCGTCGTGGTCAAGGTCGACACCGACGCCAGCCCGCAGGCGGCCATCACGCTCGGCATCCGGAGCATCCCCACCCTCGTGCTCTTCCGGGATGGGCGCGAGGTGGATCGGCAGGTCGGGGTCGCTTCGCCGGCGTACCTGGCGAACATGCTCGCAACGAGCGGGCAGTAGCCTGGGGGGAAGCCGCGCCGGCGGGAATTCCCTCTGGCGCGCGGTGTGCCGGCGCCCATGATGGCGCACGACGCGCGAGCTCCCTTCACCAGCGAGGGCCCATGACACTCCGCATCACCTCCCCCGCGTTCGCTCCCGGAGGGGTGATCCCCTCGCGGTTCACCTGCGACGGCGACGACGTCTCCCCCACGCTCTCCTGGGAGGGGGCGCCGGAGGGCACGCGCAGTTTCGCGCTGCTCGTGATCGATCCCGACGCCCCCGACCCGGCCGCGCCGAAGATGACCTACGTGCACTGGGTGCTGTACGACCTGCCAGCGTCGGCCGGCGGCCTCGCGGAGCAGGTCGACGCCGGCGCGCTCCCCCCCGGCACCCGCGAGGGGCGCAACGACTGGCAACGCACCGGGTGGGGCGGTCCCTGTCCCCCGATCGGCCGGCACCGCTACTTCTTCCAGCTCTACGCCCTCGATACCATGCTCGGCGACCTGGGGGAGCCCACGCGCGCGTCGCTCGAGGAGGCGATGACGTCGCACGTCCTCGCGCGCGCGGAGCTCATGGGGACCTACTCCCACGACGACCGGTCACGCGCGGACTGACGGCGCCAGCATGCTCGCCCGGGCAGGAATCCCTTCGACCTGCCCGGTAGGCCCTTTCCGGGCGGGGTGTCGGGAAGGTTCATGGACCGCGCGGCTGCCCCGTCGTGGCATCGTTCGAGGCACCTCCCTCAACCGAGGACGCCTCCATGCTCACCTGGCAGGAGCTCGTCGAGCTCGAGCGATCGCTCCCGCAGCAGAAGGTGCTCAGTGTCTACCTCGATGGGACCGCGCGCGATCCCGCGGCCCGCGCCGCGTGGCGGCGCATCCTGCGCAACGGGCTGGCGCGCACGCGCGACGCGTTGCGCGATGCGCCCCACGCCGAGCGCGAGGCCTTCGACGCCTGCGTCGCGCAGCTGGAGCAGGCGGTGGGACCCGACGAGGTCGCCCTCGGCAGCCCCGGGTGGATGGGATTCTTCGCCGCCGGCGCCGAGCCGCGCGTCGCGCGCCTTCCCGTGCCGGTGGAAAGCCAGGTGGCCTGGGGCGATGGGCTCCGCATCGCGCCGGCGCTCGGCGCCTCGGTGGCCCACGCGCCCGCGGCGCTCGCGCTCGTGGATGCGCGGTTGGCGCGGATCTATCGGCTGGGTGACGAGGCGCTGGAACTGCTGGAGACGCACCGGGCCGAGGCGCACGTGGCGCCGGCCGGGCACATGGGCTATCCGCCGAAGGTGGGCTTCCACACCGGCACGCGGGGGACGGCCGGCACCGACGAGGCGCAGCGCGAGCTCCGTGCCGGCACCGAGGCGATGCTCCGCGAGGTGGCCCATCGCCTGGAGGGGATCGCCGGGCGCCGCGGATGCATCCTCCTCGGAGGGATTCCCGAGACGGTGGCGGAGCTCGAGCGGTCGCTCTCGGACGCGGGGCGCGAGTGCGCGCATCGCATCGCGGGGGTGGACGTGCACGCCACGCCGGCGCAGCTCACCGCGATGGCGATCGCGGAGCGCCACATCGCGGAGCAGGAAGGGGCGCTCCAGCGCGTGCTCGCGGTGCTCGATCGGGGGGCCGCGGGAGGGAAGGGCGCGCTCGGGCTCGAGGCCACGGCGGAGGCGCTCGCCGAGCGCGCGGTGGAGCGCGTGCTGGTCACGCCGCGCTTCATCGCCGATCACCCGGAGGAGATGGAAGCGGTGCTGCGCGAATCCGTCGCGCAGGCGGCGGGGGTCGAGCTGATGCCGGGCGCCGCCGCCGGGCGGCTGGACGCCGACGGGGGAGGGGTGGCGGCCCGGCTCCGCTTCGTGCCCGCGCGCGTCCAGCCGCCGCTGGTGCCGTTG
>DASWVQ010000183.1:0-7948 GCA_036401195.1 Gemmatimonadaceae bacterium | reverse complement strand
CGCCCCGGGGCCCGCGCCCGCCGCGGCGCCGGGGGCGCGCCACGCCGTGATCACCGGCACCGGCCACGCCGTGCCGGCGCGCGTCGTCACCAACGCCGAGCTCTCCGCCATGCTCGGCGAGGACATCGACGACTTCGTCTCGAACACCCTCGGCATCCGCACCCGCCACCTCTGCGGGGAGGGGGAGTCCACCGCCACCCTCGCGGTGCAGGCGGCGACGCGCGCGCTGGCGGCGGCGGGGCGGCGCGCCGACGAGGTGGACCTGCTCATCGTGGCCACCGACACGCCGGAGTACATCTCCCCCGCCACCGCGAGCGTGGTGCAGGGGCGGCTCGGCGCGGTGCACGCCGGCACCTTCGACCTGAACGCCGGTTGCGCCGGCTTCGTGACCGCGCTCGACGCCGCCTGGAAGTACATCCGCGCCGACCAGCGCTATCGCACGGTGCTCGTGATCGGTGCCTACGCGATGTCGCGCTTCGTGGACTACACGGACAAGAAGACGTGCACGATCTTCGCCGACGGCGCGGGGGCCGCGGTGGTGGAGGCCAGCGACCGCGCGGGCGTGCTCGCGTCGGAGCTGTTCGCCGACGGTCGGTACGCGCCGGGGATGGGCGTGTTCGCGGGGGGCACCGCGGAGCCGGTCACCGAGGCGGTGCTGCGCGACGGCACGCGCAACCACCTGCGCTTCGTGCAGAAGTACCCCGCCTCGATCAACGAGGAGGGATGGCCGCGCATCGCCCGCTCGGTGCTCGCGCGCGCGGGCCGCGACGTGGCCGACGTGGACCTCTGGCTCTGGACCCAGGTGAACCTCTCCACCATCCGCGTGGTGATGCAGGCGCTGGGCGAGCCGATGGAGAAGGCGCACACGATCATGGGGAAGTGGGGCTACACCGGGTCCGCCTGCCTCCCCATGGCGCTCGACGACGCGGTGCGCGCGGGGCGGCTGCACGACGGGGACCTCGTGTGCTTCACCGGGTCCGGCGCCGGCCTCGCCATGGGCTGCCTCGCGATGGAGTGGCGCGCGCCGCGCGCCGGGGGTGCCACGCATGCGTGACACCATCCTCGCCACCCTCGCGCGGCGCGCGGCGTCGCACCCGCACCACGAGGCGCTGCGCGAGCTGGCGAGCGGCGGCGCGCCCGCCGAGCGCGCGATGACGTGGAGCGAATGGCACGAGGCGGCGCGCGCGGTGGCGGCGGTGCTGGTGGCGGAGGGCTTCTCCCCGGGCGACCGCGTGGCGGTCCTCGCGGGCAACCGGCTCCCCTGGCCGGTGGCCGACGTGGGCATCATGCTCGCCGGGTGCGTGAGCGTGGGCATCTACCCCACCAGCAGCGCCTCGCAGCTCCAGGCGCTGCTCGCCGACAGCGGCGCCCGCGCCCTCGTCGTGGACGAGGCGGGGCAGCTGGCCAAGGCGCGGCGCGCACGCGAGGGCCACGCCGCCCTTCGCCTCCTCGTGCACGACAGCGGCGCCGACGTGCCCGATGCGGTGGCCTGGCCCGCGGTGCTCGCGCGCGGCGCGGCGCTGCTCGCGACCGACCCGGCGATCGTCGCCGAGCTCGCGGCGCGCGCCGAGGCGATCGCCCCCGACGAGACGGCGATCCTGATCTATACCTCGGGCTCCACCGGCTCGCCCAAGGGCGCGCGCATCTCGCATCGCACCCTGGTGGCCTCGGCGCACTCCGCGCGCGAGGCGCTCGGCTTCGTGGAGGGGGACACGAGCCTCTCCTTCCTCCCCTACTCGCACGCCGGGGAGCGCATCTTCGGGATGGCCACGCGCATCGAGTGCGGGATGGCGGCGGGGCTGGTGGCCGACCACGCGCGCCTGTGGGACGCCGCGCGCGACTACCGCCCGACGGTGTTCGGGGGGATGCCCCGCTTCTTCGAGAAGCTCTACGAGGGGCTGCTCACCGCCGAGGGGGCGCACCCGGAATGGCAGGCGGCGCTGGCGGCGGGGCGGATGCGGTCGCGGCTCCTGCGCGAGGGGCTGCGCGTGCCCGACGACGTGACCGCCCGCTGGCACGCGGGGATCGCCCCGGTGCGCGAGTGGATGGCGGGATGGCTCGGCGACCGGGTACGGCTCGTCACCAGCGGAGGCGCCGCGCTGAACGTGGCGGTCGCGGAGTCGCTCGACGCGGCCGGGGTCACGGTGCTGGGCGCCTACGGCCTCACCGAGCACCTGTGCTGCTGCTTCCACCGCCCGCACGCGTACGACTTCACCGGCGTGGGGCCGGCGATGCCCGGCACCGAGCTGCGCATCGCCGACGATGGCGAGGTGCTGGTCCGGCGCTCGGACCTGACCTTCTCCGGCTACTACGGCAAGCCGCGCGAGACCGCCGAGGCATTCACCGCCGACGGCGCCTGGCTCCGCACCGGCGACCTGGGGCGCCTCGACGCGCGCGGGATCCTGCACCTCACGGGACGCAAGAAGGAGCTGATCGCCCTCGCCGCCGGGAAGAAGGTGGCGCCGCTGGCGATCGAGGGGCGGCTGGTGGCCGAGGCGTGGATCGCGCAGGCGATGTGCTATGGCGAGGGACGGAAGTTCCTCTCGGCGCTCCTCACCCTGCGCCGGCCGGTGGTGGAGCAATGGGCGCTGGAGCAGGGCGTGGTGGGCAGCTGGTCCACCCTCCTCGCGCACCCGCTGGTGCAGGCGCGACTCGACGAGATGGTGGCGCGGGTGAACGCCGAGGTGTCGGGCCCGGAGCAGGTGCGGCGCTTCGTGGTGCTGGAGCACGAGCTGACGATGGACGCGGGGGAGCTCACCCCCACGCAGAAGATCCGGCGCGACGTGGTGGCCGAGCGCTACCAGTCCCGCCTCGACGCCCTCTACCGGAACTCCTGAATGGCGCGGCGATTCGCGGTCCTGGCCCTCTTCATCGGCACCCTGCTCATCGGGGCGGCGTACGCATCGGCCTTCGCGCCCGGTGGTGCGCCCGCGTGGGGGGCGTGGAGCATGGCGCTCGGCGTCGCCGTCATGATGGTCGCCGCGATGATCCTCGGGGCGGCCCGCCCCGGCGTGCGGCTGGGCGGGCTCTGGGGGGTGTTCGCGTTCATGTTCGTGCTCATCGCCGGGTGCTTCGGCGCCGCGCTGGCGCTTCCCGCCGAGGAGGCGGGCAGCGCCCTCCTGCTGGGGCTCCCGCGGCGTGCCGCGATCCTGATGTACGGGATCGGGCTGCTGCCCATCTTCGTGCTGCCGGTGGCGTACGCGATGACCTTCGACCGGGTGACGCTGAGCGAGGCGGACCTGGCGCGGGTGCGCGAGCGCGCGGCGGCGCTGCGCGCGGAGGCCGGACGATGAGCACCATGGCGGTCCCCCTGCTGCTGCAGGCCAGCGCGCTCCCCCCGCTCGCGCAGCCGGTGATCATCGCGGTGGCGGTCGTGTACTTCGCGGTGGTGATCGCCATCGGGGCCTGGGCCACGCGTCGCACCCACTCGGCGAGCGACTTCTTCGTGGCGGGGCAGGGGATCGGGCTCTGGGCGCTCTCGATCGCCGCCATGGCGGCCACCCTCTCCGGCTTCGCCTTCATCGGCGGCCCGGGGCTGGTGTATCGGGTGGGGCTCGGCGCGGTGTTCATCGTGCTCCCCGCCACGATCACCAACTCGATGGGGGCGTGGGTGCTCGCGAAGCGCATGCGCCTCCTGGGCGAGGTGCGCGGGCTGATCACCGTGCCCGACGCGATCGGCGCTCGCTACCGCTCGCGCGCCGCGCAGGGCCTCTCGGCGGTGGCGATCCTGGCGGCGGTGATCGGCTACATGGCCACGAACATCCTGGCGCTGGGGCTCGTGATCGACGCGATCTTCGGCCTCGGGCTGGGGTGGGGGATCTGGATCGGGACCTTCATCACGCTGGCCTACTCGGCCAGTGGGGGGATCCTCGCCGGGATCTACACCGACCTGTTCCAGGGCGCGCTGATGGCGCTGGCGTCGCTGCTGGTGTTCGTGTTCGCGCTCCAGTCCGGGGGGGGGATGCCGGCCATGTCGCGGGCGCTGCTGGCGGCCGACCCCGAGTTCCTCGGCCCGTGGGGGAAGATGGGACCGCTCGCCGCGCTGTCGCTCTTCTTCGTGTTCGGCCTGGGCTCGCTCGGCCAGCCGCACGTGGTGCACAAGTTCTACATGCTGAAGGACCCGCGGCGGCTGCGGTGGTACCCGCTGCTCATGACCGTGGCGCTGGTGGTGACCGTTCTGCTGCTCTTCGGCGTGGGGGTGGCGGTGAAGGCGCTCACGCTGCGTGGCGCGCTGGCCCCGCTGGCGAATGCGGACGACGCGACGCCGGTGTTCCTGCTGCGCTTCTCCCCCCTGCTCCTCTCGGCGCTGGTGTTCTCCGGGGTGGCGGCGGCGATCATGAGCACCGTGAACTCCTTCATGAACATCGGCGCGGCGGCGATCACGCACGACCTCCCGCGCGCGATGGGCCGCACCGTGGGGAACGAGCTGCGCTGGGGGCGGATCTCCACCGTGGTGATCTCGCTGGCGGCGGCGCTGCTGGCGCAGGTGTCGGGCACGCTGGTGGCCTTCCTCGGGATCTTCGGGTGGGGGCTGTTCGCGAGCACGCTGGTGCCCGCGCTGGCGATCGGGATCAACTGGGCGGGGGCCACGCGCGAGGGGGCGATCGCGTCGATCGCCACCGGGCTCGCGATCACGCTCGTGTTCGAGTCGCTGGCCTACTACAAGGTGTTCTCCTTCCCCGCCGGGGTGACCGCGACCGCGATCGCGCTGGTCGCCTCGCTGCTCGTGTTTTTCGTGGTGAGCTGGCTCACCCGCGGCGGCGCCGGTGCCGCGATCGATCCCGACGTGCAGCTGGTCATGGAGGCCTGATGCCCGCGTTCGAGGCGCTCACCGCCGGGATGGCGGCGGAGATGGCGAAGACCGTCACCGAGACGGACGTGGTGCTCTACGCCGGGATCACCGGCGACTTCAACCCCGCGCACGTGAACGAGGTGGCGGCGGCGGAGTCGCGCTTCGGCGGGCGGATCGCGCACGGGATGCTCTCGGCGGGGTTCATTTCCGCGGTGCTGGCGATGCGCCTTCCCGGGCCCGGGACGATCTACCTGTCGCAGTCGCTCCGCTTCACGCGGCCGGTGCGCATCGGCGACACGGTCACCGCTCGGGTCGAGGTGGTGGAGGTGATGGCGGCGAAGCGCCGCGCGCGGCTGGCGACCACCTGCACCAACCAGCAGGGGGAGACCGTGATCGAGGGCGAGGCGCTGGTGATGGTGCCCCTCCCGGTCGCCGCGGCCGCCATCCGGCCCCCCGACGCGCCGCTGCCGCAGCTCCCGCAGGTCCCGCAGGTCCCGCAGGTGGTTCCATGACGGTTCCCCGCAGGCTGAAGCACCGCTCCCCGAAGTCCCCCCGTTCGAGGTACGTTCACCCCACTCCCCAGGGAGGCAGTCCCATGTCGATGGAGCTCAACCGGCTCACGCGGTGGGGCGCCGCGCTCGCGCTGCTGTTGATCGCGCTCGCGCCGGTGCCCGCCCGTGCCCAGGCCACCGGCCGCATCGCCGGCACCGTGACCGACAGCTCGCAGCGCCCGGTGGCGAACGCTCAGGTGGCCGTGATGGGCACGCGCTACGGCGCGCTCACCGGTCCCGACGGCCGCTTCCGCATCGCCAACGTGCCCGCGGGCACGCACCAGCTGCGCGTGCAGCGGATCGGCGACCGGCCCACGATCATCCCGAACGTGACGGTCACCGGCGGGCAGGAGGTCACGGTGAACGTGACCGTGAGCCCGGCGGCGGTGCTGCTGGGCGGGGTGGTGTCGGCGGCGTCGCGCCGGGTGGAGAAGGTGACCGACGCGCCGGCCACCGTGACCAGCGTCGACGCCGACGCCCTCGCGCTCAGCGTGGGGAACCTCTTCGCCGGGGCGCTGAAGGAAGTGAAGGGGGTGGACTTCATCCAGACCGGGATGACGAGCGTGGCGATCAACGCCCGCGGCTTCAACTCCTCGTTCAACAATCGCTTCCTCATGGTGGAGGATGGCCGCATGGCGATCCTCCCCGAGAACGGGCTCCCGGTGGGGCAGTTCACCGCGACCCCGAAGGTGGACCTGGCGGGGATGGAGGTGCTGGTGGGCCCCGGCTCCGCGCTGTACGGCCCCGACGCGGCCAACGGCGTGCTGGCGATGCGCACGAAGGACCCGCGGCAGTACCCCGGGCTCACCCTCGAGATGGTGGGGGGGAGCCGCAGCTACGCCGACGTGCAGGCGCGCTATGCCGGCGTGATCGCGAATGGCCGCTTCGGCTACAAGGTGTCGGGCGAGTACCAGACGGCGAAGGACTGGCAGAACCTGCTCCGCTACACCGCCGGCGGCGGCCTGGCCGCGCCCACGGCGGCGGGCGTGCGTGAGGACTCGCTCAAGATCCCGATCGACTGGAACACCAGCGTGGCCCGCGGCTCCGCCGCCGGCGTGTGGTACCTGGGCTCGAACCGTCTCGAGCTGAACGGCGGGATGAGCCGCACCGATGGCGTGGGGCAGACCAACGTGGGCCGCAACCAGCTCAAGGGCTGGCTGTACAACACCCTCCAGGCGCGCTGGACGACGCCGCACTGGTACCTGAACGCCTACCGCTCGCAGTCGCAGTCGGGGGAGTCGTTCGCCCTCAACCGCTATGCCGGGGCGCAGCTCACCAACCCGTCGAAGACCGCCGACGAGCTGCGGCTCATGTCCGACTGGCCGAGCAACGGCCGCATGTACGCCGCGGAGGTGCAGGGGAACTACAACGTGCCCATGCTCCTCAACACAAGCGTGGTGTTCGGCGGGCAGTACCGCGCCGACGTGGTGAGCAGCGACCGGCAGTGGCTGTGGGACCGCGTCACCGGTGAGGACGTGAAGAACACGATGAGCGGCGTGTATGCGCAGGCCACCACGCCGGTCATGCCCTGGATGGACCTGGTGCTCGCGGGCCGCTACGACTCGCCGAGCGAGTTCGATGCGCAGTGGAGCCCGAAGGCGGGGGTGGTGATCAAGCCGAAGGACGACCACGCCTTCCGCGTGACCTTCAACCGCGCCTACAAGACCCCCACGATCCTCCAGACCAGCTTCTTCATTCCCGACTGGACGGGGGCGATCTCCATCTACGGGAACACCGGGGGCTTCCGCACGCTGAACAGCGCCGGCGTCGAGGTGGCGCGGTACGGCGCGGTGCGCCCCGAGGAGAACAAGACCTGGGAGTTCGGCTACAAGGGGATCATCGCCCGGAAGCTCTACCTCGACGCCACCTACTACAACTCGAAGTACGAGGCCTTCCTGAGCCCCCTCACCATCGTGGGCAATCCCTTCACCGGGAACCCCGCGACGGCCACCTGGGCGGCGCCGATCGTGAACCCGGGGAACAACATCCCGGTGGACGCGCAGGGGCGCATCGTGAACCAGGCGGCCACGCCGATCACGCCGATCGTGCTGATCTACTACAACCTCGGGCGCGCCACCGTGGACGGGCTCGACCTGGGGGTGAACTACCTCGTGCTCCCCACGGTGGAGCTGCGCGCGAACTACTCCACGGTGAACCTGAAGACGCGCGACGTGGTGGGCGAGGCGACGGCGCTCAACAGCCCCTCGACCAAGTGGACGGTGGGCGCCTCGGTGAAGGAGATCGGGCCGGCGACGCTCGGCGCGACCTGGCGCCAGGTGGATGGCTACTACTTCCGCTCCGGGGTGAACTCGGGGGTGATCCCCACCTTCGGCACCTTCGACGCGAACGTCCTCATCCCCGTCCCGCAGCTCCAGGGGACGGCGTTCAACCTGTCGGTGAGCAACCTGTTCACCTGCGGCAGCAGCAAGGTCACCTACCGCACCCCCGCGGTGACCGCGCCGCAGGTGGCGCAGCCGAACAGCGAGATCGTGAACCAGGACAAGGGGTGCGGCTTCGGCCGCAAGCACTTCGAGATGATCAACATGCCGGAGGTGGGGATGATGGCCTTCCTCGGCTTCCGGATCCAGCACTAGCCGTCATCCTG
>DASWVQ010000182.1:0-12059 GCA_036401195.1 Gemmatimonadaceae bacterium | reverse complement strand
CACGCCCTTGATTCGTGGGTCCCCATTCGCCATCGTAGCCCCAGCCACTCCCACCCGGAGCTTCCGATGAGGAAGAAGTCCACCCGCCAGCAGGGGTACGCCCGCCTCACCACCCCGCTGGTCCGCGAGAACGGCGCGCTGCGCCCCGCCACCTGGGACGAGGCGCTCGACCGCGCCGCCGCCGGGTTCCAGCGCGTGAAGGCCGCACACGGCGCCGACGCCCTCGGCATCTTTTCCTGCTCGAAGTCCACCAACGAGGTGAACTTCCTCGCGCAGAAGCTCGCCCGCGTGGGCTTCGGCACGAACAACATCGACAGCTGCAACCGGACCTGACACGCGCCCAGCGTCGTCGGTCTGGCGACGGTGTTCGGGGCTGGTGGCAGCACCAGCTCCTATGAAGAGGTGGAGCACACGGACGTGGTCCTCCTGTGGGGGTCCAACGCCCGCGAGGCGCATCCCATCTGGTTCCATCACCTCCTGAAGGGGGTGCGGAACGGCGCGCGCCTGTACGTGGTGGACCCGCGGCGCACCTCGAGCGCGGCGTGGGCGGACGCCTGGCTGGGGCTGCACGTGGGCACCGACATCGCCCTCGCCAACGCGGTGGGGCGCGAGATCATCCATGCGGGGCTGGTGAACGAGCGCTTCGTGTCGCGCGCCACCACCGGCTACGAGGCCTACCGGGCGCACGTGGAGCCGTACACGCTGGAGTTCGCGGAGCGCACCACCGGCGTGCCGGCCGAGGCGATCCGCGAGATGGCGCATCGCTACGCGAGCGCGGAGCGCGCGATGATCTGCTGGACGCTCGGCATCACCGAGCACCACAACGCGGTGGACAACGTGGTGTCGCTCATCAACCTCGCGCTCCTCACGGGGCACGTGGGGCGCTACGGCTCCGGCGTCAACCCGCTGCGCGGGCAGAACAACGTGCAGGGGGGCGGCGACATGGGCGCGCTGCCCAACCGGCTCCCCGGCTTCCAGGACGTGACCGACGCCGCGGTGCGCGCGCGATTCGAGCAGCGGTGGGGGGTGACGGTGCCGGGAGCGGCGGGGCGCAACCTCACCGAGATGCTGCACGCCATGGAGCATGGCGAGATGCGCGGGCTGTTCGTGGTGGGGGAGAACCCGGTGCAGAGCGACGCCGACGCCAACCGCGTGGAGCGCATCCTGCGCGGGCTCGACCACCTGGTGGTGCAGGAGATCTTCCTCACGAAGACCGCGGAGCTGGCCGACGTGGTGCTCCCCGCGAGCGCGAGCTGGTGCGAGGGGGAGGGGACGGTGACCAACTCGGAGCGGCGCGTGCAGCGGGTGCGCAAGGCGCTCGAGCCCCCGGGCGAGGCGCGCGACGAGCTGTGGATCCTCTCCGAGCTCGTGCGTCGCATGGGGCACGACTGGGGGCACCCCACCGCCGAGGCGGTGTGGGACGAGCACCGCGCCCTGGCGCCGAACTTCGCGGGGATGAGCTACGCGGAGCTGGAGCGGCAGGACGGGATCCAGTGGCCCTGCACGGTGGAGGGGGAGCCGGGTGAGCGCTTCCTGCACGCGCGGCTCTGGGCCGAGCCGGTGGGCGGGCCCCTCGCCCCCTTCTCGGTGGTGCACGACGAAGGACCGGTGGAGCAGCCCGACGACGAGTATCCCTACCTGCTCAGCACGGGCCGCCGGCTCGAGGAGTACAACACCGGCGTGCAGACGGGGGGCTACCTCTCCCCGCGCCGGCGCGGGGAGACGGTGGACATCTCCCCCGAGGACGCCGCGCGGCTCGGCGTGGTGGATGGGGACATGCTCCGCGTGACCTCGCGTCGCGGGATGGTGGCGGCGCCGGCGCACGTCACGCGCGCGCTGCGCCCGGGGATGGTGTTCATGACGCTGCACTTCCCCGACGAGGTGGACACCAACCGCCTCACGATCGATGCGTCGGACCCGCGATCGGGGACGGCGGAGTTCAAGGCGTGCGCGGTGCAGCTGGTGCCGGCGCGCGACCTCACCGACCGCGAGGGGCGCGACGCCGGCGACGTGGCGCTGCGTGCCCTCGTGGGCGCACCGTAGGAACCCCGGCCCGGGAGCCATGGACCTGCACCTGCTGGACGCGGAGCCTTCGCCCGCGGAGCGCGACGCGATCGACGGGACCCTCGGCCTTCCCGCCTCGGGATGGGAAGGGGGCGAACGCACCGCGGTCGACGCGCACCTCGCCCGCGGTGGCGCGGAGATGCGCGCGCGTCGCCACCTGCTGCTCCCGGCGCTGCACGCGGCGCAGTCGCGCGTGGGCTGGATCTCCGAGGGGGCGCTCAACTACGCCTGCACCCGGCTCGGCGTCCCCCCCGCGGAGGCGTGGGGAGTGGCGACGTTCTATGCGCTGTTCGCCACCGCCCCGCGCCCCGCGCGGGTGCTGCACGTGTGCGACGACATCGCCTGCCGCTGCCGCGGGTCGTCGGAGCTGATCGCGGAGTTGGAGCGCACGGTGGGGCCGGCATGGGAGCCGCCGCCGGGGGGCGCGGAGCCGATCGAGGTGCCCGCGTCGGGATGGATGAAGAGCCCCTGCCTCGGGATGTGCGACCACGCCCCCGCCGCCTTCCTCTGCGTGGCGGGCGAGGAGCCCCACGAGGAGCTGCTCGGCGGGGTGTCCGCCGGGACGGCGCGCGACGCCCTGGAGCCGGAGTCGCACGGGGCGCGATCGCTCGCGTCGCTGCGGCTGCCCCGCACCAGCGGGCCATCGGCCGCGGTGCGCGAGCCCGACGGCCCGGAAGGGGATGGCACCGTGCTGCTGCGCCGGGTGGGCGTGGTGGACCCGGGCTCGATCGACGCGTACCGCGCCGCCGGCGGGTACGAGGCGCTGCGCAAGGCACTGGAGATGGGCCCCGCCGCGGTGATCCGCGAGGTGACCGACTCCAAGCTCGTGGGACGCGGGGGCGCGGCCTTCCCCATGGGGCGCAAGTGGGAGGCGGTGGCGGCGCAGGCGGCGCGCCCGCACTACCTGGTGTGCAACGCCGACGAGTCGGAGCCCGGCACCTTCAAGGACCGGGTGCTGCTGGAGGGAGATCCTTTCGCCATCGTGGAGGCGATGACGATCGCCGGATTCGCCACCGGGTGCGAGATGGGCTACCTCTACATCCGCGGCGAGTACCCGGTGGGACTGTCCCGCATCCAGGACGCGATCGAGCAGGCGCGCGCGCGCGGGCTGCTCGGCGACGACGTGATGGGGCGCGGCGTGCGCTTCGACATCGAGCTGCGGAAGGGGGCGGGCGCCTACATCTGCGGCGAGGAGACCGCGATCTTCAACTCGATCGAGGGGTTCCGCGGCGAGCCGCGCAACAAGCCCCCCTTCCCGGTGCAGGCGGGGCTCTTCGGCAGGCCCACGGTGGTGAACAACGTGGAGACGCTGGCGAACGTGCTCCCGATCGTGCTGCACGGGGGCGCCGAGTTCGCGCGCACCGGCACGCCGCTCTCCACCGGGACGAAGCTCTTCTGCCTGAGCGGGAACGTGCAGCGCCCCGGCACGTATGAAGTGCCCTTCGGCACGACGCTGCGCGCGCTGCTCGACCTGGCCGGCGGGGTGGAGGCGGGGCACACCCTGAAGGCGATCCTCCTCGGCGGGGCCGCGGGGGTGTTCGTGGGTCCCGAGGCGCTCGACACCCCGCTCACCTTCGAGGGGGCGCGCGCCATCGGCGCCACGATCGGCTCCGGCGTGGTGCTCGTCTTCGACGAGCGCGCCGACATGGCAGGGATGGTGCTGCGCGTGGCCGAGTTCTTCCGCGACGAGTCGTGCGGGCAGTGCGTGCCCTGCCGGGTGGGGACGGTGCGGCAGGAGGAGGCGCTGCACCGGATCGTGGCCAACCGGCCGATCGGGTCGGTGGCGGACGAGCTGGCGCTCCTCGAGGAGGTGGGGGTGGCGATGCGCGATGCGTCGATCTGCGGGTTGGGGCAGACGGCGTACAGTGCGGTGGAGTCGGCGATCAAGCGATTGAAGATCGTGGGAGGGAGGGCGTCGTGAGGGACTTCAACGGCAACGGCGAGCTGGGGCTCTCGGCTCTCGGCCCTCGGCCCTCGGCACCAAACCGGAAGCGAGCGGCGCGCGAGGGCGCGCGCGCTCGATTTCCTTTCCCGGCGAAGTTCAACCTCGATGCGGTTTGCGCGCCAAGGGCCGCGCTGCGGCCAAGCGCGCTTCCGATTCCGGAGCCGAGGGCCGAGGCCCGAGAGCCGAGGGCTGGCGGCCGTCAGTCGCCGTTTCACCAGGGGATCGCAGGATGACCGGCTACGCCTCTTCCCAGTCCACCACCCCCCTGGTCCCGCTCACCCGCGCCGGCCGGCAGGTGTCGCTCACCATCGATGGCGAGCAGCTGAGCGTCCCCGAGGGGAGCACGATCCTCGACGCCTGCTCGCGGCTGGGGAAGGAGATCCCCACCCTCTGCTACGTGAAGACCCTGCACCCGGTGAACGTGTGCCGGATCTGCGTGGTGGAGGTGGAAGGGGCGCGCGTGCTCGTGCCGAGCTGCTCGCGCGCGGTGGAGGAGGGGATGGTCGTGCAGTCGAACTCCCCGCGGGTGAAGCATGCACGGAAGCTGGTGCTCGAGATGCTCGGCTCGTCGGTGGACCTCTCCACCACGCCGAAAGTGGCGGAGTGGATGCAGGAGTACGACGCCGATCCGGCGCGCTTCGGCCCGCCCGCGCCGGCGGCCCACGAGGGCGAGCGCGAGGCGGCGCAGGCGGGGCACCACCATCCCCCGAGCGTGGATCACGCGGCCACCGTGCGGCAGCCGGTGAAGGTGGACAACGACCTGTACATCCGGGACTACGCGAAGTGCATCCTCTGCTACCGCTGCGTGGAGGCGTGCGGCCCCGACCACCAGAACTCCTACGCGATCACCGTGGCCGGCCGCGGCTTCGACGCGCACATCGCCACGGAGTTCAACGTCGCCCTCCCAGACTCGGCGTGCGTCTTCTGCGGGAACTGCATCGCGGTGTGCCCCACCGGGGCGCTGATGCCGAAGCGCGAGTTCGACCTGCGCGCCGAGGGGAAGTACGACGAGGCGCGGGTGACCGAGACCGACACCATCTGCCCCTACTGCGGGGTGGGGTGCACCCTCACCCTGCACGTGCTCGATGGGGAGATCGTGAAGGCCACCTCGCCCCTCGACCACGACGTGACCCTGGGGAACCTCTGCATCAAGGGGCGGTTCGGGTGGAGGTTCGTGCATGGCCGTTGACCCCACCCACCCCCTCTTCGGCCTCGGCCTCGCCCACGCGACGAAGGTCCGCCCGATGCTGCGCATCGCCGACACGCGGCAGCAGCAGGGGGAGTGGGCGGTCGCCGAGGAGGTGCCGATCGCGATCGTCTACAACCGCCGCCCGCACGCGGTGATGATGGGAACGCCGCAGGACCTCGAGGACTTCGCGGTGGGGTTCACCCTGAGCGAGGGGATCGCCGCGGCCGGCGAGATCGGCGCGGTGCAGGTGGAGAAGGCGAGCCACGGCATCGAGCTGCAGGTCGAGATCCCGGCGGAGAACGCCGAGCGCCTCGCGTCGCGCGGGCGCGCGCTCTCGGGACGCACCGGGTGCGGGCTGTGCGGGGTGGAGGCGATCGACGAGATGCTCCGTACCCCGCCGCGCGTCGCCTCCGAGCAGCGATTCTCCCCCGAGGCGCTGTTCACCGCCGCCGAGCTGCTCCCGCCTCGGCAGGAAATCAACAAGGTCGTGCACAGCGTGCACGCCGCGGCCTTCGCGTCGCCGGCGGGGACGCTCCAGCTCGTGCGCGAGGACGTGGGGCGGCACAACGCCCTCGACAAGCTCCTCGGCGCGATCGCGCGCGGGGGGATGGACGCGTCGAAGGGGTTCGTGGTGGTGACGAGCCGCGCGAGCTACGAGCTGGTGCAGAAGGTGGCGACGGCGGGGATCCCCCTGCTGGCGGCGATCTCGCAGCCTACCGGGCTGGCGGTGCGCATGGCCGAGTCGTGCGGGGTGACGCTGGTGGCGCTGCTGCGCGGCCGGAGCGCCGACGTGTACGCGCATCCCGGGCGGCTCGGCACCGCACCCGCGGCGGCCGCGAAGGGCGCGGTGAAGCCGAAGGGAGCGAAGCGCTGAGCGACGCGCCGGGCGACGCGCCGGTTAACGCGCCGGGCGACGCGCCGGGCTCCGCGCCGGCATCCCGCGCCCCTCGCTGGCCCTCGCCGCACACCCTCGGCGCGATCCTCGCCGGCGGGGAGAGCTCGCGCTTCGGCGGGAAGCCCAAGGGGCTCGAGCTCGTGGAGGGCGCGCGCATGATCGACCGCGTCGCCGCCGCGCTGCGCGAGGTGACGGGTGAGCTGCTGCTGGTGGCGAACGATCCGGGGGCGGGGGAGTGGCTCCCGGGCGCGCGCGTCGTCCCCGACCGGGTGCCGAAGGCGGGACCGCTCGCGGGGATCCAGGCCGCGCTGCATGCAGCGAATGATCGCGGGGTGCTCGTCGTCGCCTGGGACATGCCCTTCGTGAGCGCAGCACTGCTGCGCGCGATCGCGGAGCGCGGCGAGGCGGCGCACGCGATCGTGGTCCCCGAGGCGCGCACCGGGCGCGCCGAGCCCGCGTGCGCCTACTATCCCGGCGACTGCCTCCACGCGCTCGACCGGTTCCTCGCGGAGGGCCGCCGCCGCCCCGCGCATTTCATCGAGGAATACGGCTGCGTCGCGCGGCTCGGGCCCCCCGACCTCGTGGCCTTCGGCGACCCGGCGCGGCTGCTCTCGAGCGTGAACACCCCGGACGAGCACGCGCGTCTCACGCGCGGCGGGGAGTAAACAAGATGCGCGACGCGGCGGGGCGAAAACGCCTCGCACGACACGGCGGGGCGTAAACAGCTCGCGCGACGCGACGGGGAGTAAACGCCTCGCGCGACGCGGCGGCGTGTCGCCACCAAACGCCCGTTCGTTGACAGCGGCGATCCGCGGGTGGAGGCTCATGACTTCGGGCCCCCGGGGCCCGACACCGGCTGACGTCCATCCGGCGCCCTGCGCTCCCCCTTCCAAGGACCGGACATGTCACGCCGCCCGCTGCGCCGCTTCCTTCCCGCGCTGTTCATCCTCACCCTCGGCGCGAAGTGCTCGGTCGCCGACCTCGCGGGGACCCCGGAGGTTCCCGCGTCGCAGGCGTGGGTGATGATCGACAACCAGTCGCTCATCGGCGACGGGATCCGCAACGTCACCAACCTGGTGATCCTCAAGGGGGGCGCGATCAACCAGGGATCGGGGCCGTGGGACGTGGACGTGACCGCGAACTGCAGCTACCGGGTGATCCTCAGCGGCAACTGGAACGGGAACATCGTGCACATCACCTCCACCGGGGGCGGGTGCGGCGCGGGGTACATCCTCACCATGGACGGGACCGCGAACGGCAATTACGGCAGCGCCGAGGCGATGTCGGGCACGTATCGCATCAGCTACAGCGGCATCTGGAGCGGGGTGGACACCGGCACCTGGCGGGCGAGCTTCAGCCACTGAGCGGGGGGGGGGGCGCCAGCCCGGACGGTGCCGGGGCTGGCGACCCGTCCCCGGGCGCCGTATCGTGAATCCATGCCCACCCCTGACCCCCGCCTGGCGCAGCTCCGATCGGCTCTCGACGGCGTGACCACCGTCGAGGAGGCGTGCGCCCGTACCGTGTCGGCGGTGACGGAGCTGGTGGCCTGCGCGGGGACGATCGTGGCGCTCGTTGACGAGCCCGATCGCACCCTGCGCATCGCCGACGTGGACGAGCTCGCGCCGAAGCTGCGGGTGGAGTGGAGTCGCATCCCCCTCGCGGCCCCCGTCCCCCTCTCCGACGTGGTGCGCTACCGGCAGCCGATCTTCCTGCGCTCGCGGCGGGAGTGGCTCGACGTGTACCCGCACCTCGTCCACCTCGCCGACCAGACGGGGCACCAGGCGAATGCCGTCCTCCCGCTCATGAATGGCGACGAAGTGGTGGGGGCGCTCGGCGTCGCCTTCCACGAGCCGCGGGAGTTCGCCGACGAGGAGCGCGAGTTCGCCCTCGCGGTGGCCAGCGAGGTCGCGCGCTCCGTTCAGCGGGTGCGGACGGGCTGACGCTCACCCGCCGCGGCGCGCCGCGCGCCGGCGCGGCGAGGGTCAGTCGGTGGCGCGGCGCGCGAAGGCGGGAGGCACCTGGTGCGCCTTCATGCACCAGCGCTCGAGTACGAAGTCGGTGCAGGTGGTCCAGTCGTCGGGCACGGGGACCAGGCGTCGCTTCTCCCCCTCGCTCGACTCGAACACCAGCCAGGGGCGGCGGCGCTCGTGATTCGCGGACGCGACCTGGGGATTCAGCCGCTCCAGCCAGGAATCGGCCCGCTGGGAGAGGAGCACCGGCTCCACCAGGTGCACCTCCCAGGTGAGGCCGACCGAGTCCCTGAAGGTCCTGGAATTGGGCTGGGTCATGCGCGGGCCCCCTGGTGATACGGCCGTGATCGCCAACATCGGCCTCCCAAGATAGGAGGGGGACCTCCCCGGCGACAGTGACCTGCGCACCCCGGGGGGGGAGCCAACCACGGTTCAGGGGGCTGAACCAACGATCGATGTCGGGGCTCGCGCGCGGGGACCACGTTGGCGCTGGCCCCGCGCGACGCGTGCACGGGGCGCCGGTCCCTCCCCACATCCACGCCGAGGTTTCGCATGCACATCCCCTCCTCCTCCACGACGCGACGGCTCCTCGCGGCCGGTGTCGTCCCCCTCGTCCTCGCCGCCTGCGGCGAGTCCCCCACCGCGCTCCGCGGCACGGAGGGGCGCGCCGAGCTGGCACCGGCGGCGCCGGCGGCCGCGCTCTCCTCGGTGGTGAGCGATGCCGACGTGCAGTACGGGATGCTGCACGGCAGCTTCCGCCTGTACAACAGCACCGTCGTCTCGGTGGCCACCGGGAGCTTCAGCGGCAACGACGCCTTCGTGCAGCCGGGATCGACGCTGACGGTGCAGGGCAACTGGCAGGTGGGCCCGGTGACCGACCCGAGCTACTGCCCCG
Source organism: Gemmatimonadaceae bacterium (assembly GCA_036401195.1). Lineage (GTDB taxonomy): Bacteria > Gemmatimonadota > Gemmatimonadetes > Gemmatimonadales > Gemmatimonadaceae > JACDHQ01. Next base: position 3,101 of record DASWVQ010000182.1, on the reverse strand, counting down.
GGTGCATCATCGAGATGTACGTGGCGTGGGTGGCGCCGGCCGCGTCGAATGGCGCGACCCCCTTCAACCTGGGGCTGTGGATGGGGCAGACGCCCTTCTACAACCCGAACCCGAGCTACGCCGGCGCGTACAGCTGGTCGCCGGCCGCCCCCACCGTGGAGGGGGAGTACTTCATCGGCGCGGGGGGGACGCTCGACTACGTGTTCCAGTGGTGGGCGCAGGGGGCGCTGGGCGGGCTCACGAGCAACACCTCCGTGGTCGGAGCGTCGTACCGCGTGGTCGTGGACGGCACCGCGCCGGACATCGCCTTCACCGGCGCCGGGACGTACGGGCTGGATGACATGGTGGCCGTGTCGTGCACGGCGACGGACACGCTGTCGGGGGTGGCCTCGGCGAGCTGCCCGGGCGCGAGCGGCGCGGCGTGGACCTTCGGCCTCGGCGCGCACACGGTATCCGCGTCGGCGACCGACCGCGCGGGGAACAGCGGGAGCGCCTCGGCCACCTTCACGGTGGCGGTGAGCACGGGCGGGATCTGCGCGCTCGCCACGCAGTGGTCGAGCAACGCCGGGGTGGCGAACTCGCTGTGCGCCAAGCTGCGCGCGGCGGAGGCGGCGGGGCCGGGGAAGACAGCGAACAACATCCTCGGCGCATTCCTCAACGAGGTGTCGGCGCAGAGCGGGAAGAAGATCGCGGCGGACAAGGCGGCGCTACTGGCGTCGTACGCGCAGGCGTTGATGACCTGAGGCTGCTTGTCATTCCGAGGGAGCGAAGCGATCGAGGAATCCACTCGCCCCCGATAGCAGCTATCGGCGGTGCGCGGCTTCCCCGGTCGCCCCGTTCCCCCGGAATGACGACGCCGTCGCGGTGCCCCGGTCGTCCCCGTCCTCCCGCAGCCTGAGCACCAGCTCCACCCGGCTCGCCACGTCCAGCTTGTGGAAGAGGCGATGGATGTGGCTCTTCACGGTGCCCTCGCGCATCCCGCACTCGAGGGCGATGCGCTTATTGGGAAGCCCGCGCGCGACGTGGCGGGCGACGTCGACCTCCCGCGGGGTGAGTCGCCAGGCGGCGATGGCGGGGGCGGGCGCGGGGGCGGGGGCGTGATGCGACGCGGGGTGCGCGTCGCGGGCGTCGCGCGCGTCGCGGGGATCGCCCGCATCGTGGGCCTCGCGCACTACCCGCACTTCCCGCGCTTCCCGCGCTTCCCGCGCTTCCCGCAGTTCGCGCGCCTCGTGCAGGTCGTGCAGGTCGTACCCGCCGAGTGGGACGAGGGCGTATCGCCGTCCTTGTTCGTCGGTGAGCAGGTGCGGCTGGCGATCGTCGTCGCGCCGAGTGGGGGGGGGCGCGTGGACCATGGAGCCACCTCCAGATGAAGGCCGGATCGCGTGGTCCGCAGCGGCGCGGGTGGGGTGCGATGCCTGGGGCGGGGCACAACCTAGGATGAACAGGCGAAGCGGCAAGAACTTTCGTTGCACGGGTACGGCCCGTGGTGAAACGGTGGGGGGTGAGGCAAGCCGGGCCCGGCCGTAAACAGATGAGGATATAGTTGAGTTAAAGCCATTTATGTCAATGCTTTAAATGCCGTCCCACGGGCTGTATATTTCGTACATCGAGCAGGGGCCTGCCCATGGGAGCCGACGCGTTGCGTCGCCCCCCGGGTGGACCCTTTCCCCCCCGCGCGATGTATGGAGGCATTGATGCGCTTTCGCTCCACGAAGTACCTGGCTAACGGACTCATCGTTATCGTCGCAGTCGTCGCCGCGGCCGGCCGCTTCGGTGGCGGGCACGAGAGCGCGCACCCGGTGTCGCCGCAGCCGGTGCCCTTCATCACGGCCGCGGTGACCCGCACGACGCCGGCGCTGGCGGCGGACATCAGCGAGAAGCCGGCGACGCGCGCGAAGTCGGCGCTCGAGGTGCTCGCCAGCAAGGTCACGCGGATGAGCGACCCGCGGGCGCTCGAGGCGGCGTTCACCAGCTACTTCGCGTATCGCGAGGCGCACCCGGGCGACGTGAAGAAGCCGTACCTGTACTACGTGGACTACGGGCTCGCCAGCACGGAGCCGCGCGGCTACGTGTTCGACATGGAGCAGCTCAAGGTGGTGGATGGTCCCTTCACGGTGGCGCACGGGCGGGGCTCGTCGAAGAGCCGCAACGGGATCCCGACGCGCTTTTCGAACGCGCCGGGGAGCGCCGCGACCTCGCTGGGGCTCTACCTGGCGCAGGAGACGTACGGCTTCAGCGGGAAGTCGGGGGGCGTGCACTACACGTCGATCGGGCTGCGGCTGAAGGGGCTGTCGGGGGACTGGAACGACAACGCCCGCGCGCGCGGGGTGGTGGCGCATGGCGCGCCGTACGTAACGCACGGCGGGGCGGGGCGGAGCGAGGGGTGCCCGGCGATGGAGCAGGGGCGGGCGCGCGACCTGCTGCCGAAGCTGGCGAATGGGGGGATGGTGTTCCTGTTCGCGCCGGAGCAGTCGTGGATCAAGTCGGATCCCTGGGTGGCGTCGGCGGATCTCGGGGCGGGGGATCGCTCGTAGTTCCTGACCGCTCGTACGTGAAGGGCCCCGCTCGCACGGAAAGGGCTTCGGGGGGACCGGACGGCGCGTCTTCGACGCGCACGGTCCCCCCGGGGCCCTTTGCGTGCTCGCTCCCGTCTCTTCGAAGGGCCGCGCGCCGGCCCCGCTCGCACGTGAAGGGCCCCCGCTCGCACGTGAAGGGCCCCCGCGGGACCTAGCAACACACACGGTCCCGCGGGGGCCCTTCACGTGCTCGCTCGCATCCGCGCGCCGGGGCGTGTCACCACCGCGCGGGGTTGCGGGTTGAGTACGTAGCGGCGCGCGGGGGGGGGGCGGCATCGACACTGCTGATCCCGAGTCGCCAGTCGCCAGTCGCCAGTCGCCAGTCGCCAGTCGCCAGTCGCCAGTCGCCAGTCGCCAGTCGCCAGTCGCCAGTCGCTCGTCGCTCGTCGCTCGTCGCTCGTCGCTCGTCGCTCGTCGCTCGTCGCTCGTCGCTCGTCGCTCGTCGCTCGTCGCTCGTCGCTCGTCGCTCGTCGCGCGTCGCTCGTCGCTCGTCGCTCGTCGCTCGTCGCTCGTCGCTCGTCGCTC
>DASWVQ010000181.1:0-14115 GCA_036401195.1 Gemmatimonadaceae bacterium | reverse complement strand
TTATGCATATACACCATGATGCATCCTGTAGCCTTCGAGACCCTCGCCGACCCCACGCGCCGCCGCATCGTGGAGGCGCTGCGCGCCGGGGAACGGCAGGTGGGGGAGCTCGTGGAGCTGGCCGGGGTGCACCAGTCGGGCGTGTCGCGCCACCTGCGCATCCTGCACGAGGGCGGGTTCGTGTCCATGCGTCCCGAGGGGCAGCGGCGCTACTACGCGCTCCGCCCCGAGCCCTTCCGCGAGCTCGATCGCTGGCTCGCGGGCTATCGGCAGTTGTGGGAATCGCGCCTCGACCGCTTCGGCGCCGCACTCGAGGAACGACGCGCCGGTCGCGGTGCCGCCACCCGGAGGACACGCCCCCATGGATGAGCAGCAGCGCCCCGCGACCGCCGCGGCGAACCACGAAGTCGTCGTCGCGCGCACCTACCGCGCGCGCCCGGAGGAGCTGTGGGCCCTCTGGACCACGAAGGACGGCTTCGAGTCCTGGTGGGGGCCGGAGCAGTTCCGGGTGGAAGTGCACACCCTCGAGCCGCGGCTGGGGGGCGCGCTCGTGTACGACATGATCGCCGACACCCCGGAGGCGATCGCCGCCATGCAGCGCATGGGGCAGCCGGTGGCGCACCACACCCACGGCCACTACGCCGAGTTCGCCCCCTGCGAGCGGCTCCGGCTCGTGCACGCGATCGACTTCATCGCCGGCCTCGAGCCGTACGACAGCACGATCGACGTGGACTTCCGCGCCATGGGCGAGGAGACGCGGATGGTGGTCACGCTGCATCCGCATCGCGACCCGCACTGGACGCGGATGTCCGCCGAGGGGTTCCGGAGCCAGCTCACGAAGCTGGACCGGCGGTACGGGTGGGTGGGGGAGCCGGGGGGCTAGTCCCCGAACGACACGCCCATCGCCCGCGCCGTGAGCACCACGTCGTGGTCCAGCTCCACGCGCTTCTCCTTCTGCAGCACCTCGTCGATCGGGATGGTCACGATGTGCGGCGACTGGAGCGCGAGCATGTGCCCCCACTTCTCCTCCGCCACGGCGCGCACCGCCGCGCCGCCGAAGCGCGTTGCGAGCAGCCGGTCGTAGCCGGTGGGCATCCCGCCGCGCTGCAGGTGGCCGAGCACCAGCGAGCGCGTCTCCTTCCCCGTCTTCTCCGCGATCTCCTGCGCGAGCCGCTCGGCGACGCCGCCCACGCGCCGCGCCTGCCCCGGCATCGACGGGCCGAGCGTCGACGTCTCCCCGCCCAGCGGGTACGCCCCCTCCGCCACCACCACGATCGAGAAGTGCCGCCCCCCGCGATCGCGGGCGATGATCTTCTCGCACACCTTCTCCACGCTGTACGGGATCTCGGGGATGAGCACCACGTCGGCCGTCCCCGCCACCCCCGCGTGGAGGGCGATGAAGCCGGCGTCGCGCCCCATCACCTCCATCACGATCACGCGGTCGTGGCTCTCGGCGGTGGTGTGCAGCTTGTCGATCGCCTCGATCGCCGTGTTCACCGCGGTGTCGAAGCCGAAGGTGGTGATCGTGCCGCTCACGTCGTTGTCGATCGTCTTCGGCACCCCCACGATCTTCATCCCCTTGTCGCAGAGCCGCTGCGCGATCGCGAGCGAGCCGTCGCCCCCGATGGAGATGAGCGCCTCGATCCCCAGCTGCCGCGCGTTCTCGATCAGCTCGTCCGAGCGGTCGATGTCCACGTAGCTGCCGTCGGGCTGGCGGATGGGATAGTGAAAGGGGTTCCCGCGATTGGTCGTGCGCAGGATGGTGCCGCCCAGGTGGGCGATGCCGCGCACCGACTCGCGGGTGAGGAACACCACCTCGTCCTCGCCGAGCAGCCCCGCGAAGCCGCGCTTGATGCCCAGCACCTCCCAGCCGCGGTTGATGGCCGAGAGGACCGCGGCGCGGATGACGGCGTTCAGCCCCGGGGCGTCGCCGCCGCCGGTGGAAATTGCGATGCGCACTAGTGCGTGTTCAGCTCCTCGATCGCCCGCGTCACCTCCCCGGGATGGGGGAGCTGGCCGGTCTTCGATTTCTGGTAGACGGGCACGCCGTCGACGGTCACCTCGAACCGACCCCCGCCGGAGCGGAGGAGGTCGACGGTCGCCTCCGGGAACTTCGCTTCGAGCTCGGCCATCAGCCTGATGGCCCGGGACTCATACCCTCAAAGCGTGCAGTGCTCGATCGTGATCTTCATGGGTGCATCCTCGCCTCCCCGGCCCCCGCGAGCAACCCCCTTGCCAGCGCCCCGCGGCCGCTCAGGGAACGGGCACCCCGGCCATCCCCGCCAGGCGACGCACGAGCGTATCCTGGCGCGCCACCACCCCGCGCAGGGAATCGAGCTGGGTCTGGAGCTGTGCGTTGTCCTGCTTGAGGTACGAGAGCTCCTCGCCCAGGGCGGTGATCGCCTCGGCGGTGTTGGCGTCGGCGTTGGGATCGCGCAGGCACCCCGCCACGGCGAGGAGGGCAAGGGCGAGCGGAAGGGCGAGCGGGAGGGCGACGCGCGGCCGCGCCGCCGCGACGCGGGGGAACGAGGGGATGCGCATGGCGGGAAGATGATGACGGCGGCGCGCCGGGGGGAGTGCATGCTGCCGCATGCCCTTCCGGACCGCATCCGGCAGGCGCCCGGCGCGCCCCCGTTCCGCGACCACCCTGCTCGAGCTGCTGCTGGTGCTGGCGATGCTGGCGGTGGTCGCGGCGATGGCCATCCCCGTCGCGGGGCGCCGCGAGGACCGGCGGCGCGCGCATGGCGCGGCGCTGCACGCCGCCACCGTGCTCGGCGGGGCGCGCGCCGAGGCGGTGGCCAGGGGGAGCCCGGTGGCGGTGGCGCTGGACACGGCGGCCGGCATCCTGCGCGTGATCGCGAACGCGGGGGGCGACACCCTGCGCACCCGCGACCTCGCGACGCTGTTCGGGGTACGGCTCCGGGCGACCCGCGACTCCCTCGCCTACGACGCGCGGGGGCTCGGCGTGGGGGCGGCCAACCTGACGCTGGTGTTCACCCGCGGCGCCGCGTCGGAGACGCTGGTGGTCTCGCGCCTGGGCCGGCTGCGATGGTGAGGGGGGGGGCCGGCGGGACGGTCCTGTGATTTTCGTCACCGGCGCCGCGCGGGGGCGGGGCTCGTGCCGTCCACTTCCATCGTGGGGGCAGGGGGCTCCGACGCGGCGCGAGCGGGCCGCCCGTTCGTGACCCGCGGCGTGGAGGCGGGGGTTCGCCCTTATAGGAGGAAAGCGCCCGGCAGCCATTTCACTTCCGTGCCCCCCGTCACAGATTGCGGGGGTGTGGAGGAATCCAGGAGTGCACGCATGAAGCAGCAGGCGCCCCGCGCTGCAGCGGAGCCCGTTCCCAATCCCCTCGATGTGACCCGCGAGCCGGCGACGGAAGTTACCCCTTCGACGGTCAGCGACAGCGAGTACGTGAAACGCGTGCTGGCGGGGGACGTGGACGCCTTCGCCCAGCTGGTGGATCGCTACTACGATCGCTGCGCCCGTTTCGCCGTGCGCATGCTGGGCAACCGCGACGACGCGGAAGACGCGCTGCAGACCACCTTCCTGCGGGCCTATCGTGCACTCGATCGGTATCAGGACCGGGACAAGTTCAGCGCGTGGTTGTACCGGATCCTGGTCAACCAGTGCCGGAGCCTCGCGGCACGGCGATCGCATCGTGAGAAGCTGTTCGTGCGGGACGAGGACTCCCTGCTCGGCGCCACCGATGAGCACCGGACGGCGTGGACGCGGGAGAGCGAGGAGTGGGTACAGCGGGTGCTCAGCGAGCTGGAGCCCCTCCTGCGGGAGGCCTTCTTGCTGAAGCACGTCGAGGAACTTTCGTACGAGGAGATGTCGGCGCTCACCGGGGCGAGCGTGTCCGCGCTGAAGATGCGGGTCAAGCGGGCATGCGACCGGCTGCGGGAGCGCTGGGACGAGATCAAGGATGCCTGACGCGGACGCGCTGCACCCACACGTGGCGGCCATTGCCGCCCTGGCCCGACGGCCGGTCGCCCTCGACCCGGCGGGTCGGGCGCGTGTCATGGAGCTCGTCCGTCGCAGCTCCACGGCGGAGTTCCCCCTGCCGATCGGCCAGCGGCCGCGTGGCCTGGCGCGGGTGTTCGAGCCCCGCTTCCGGCTCTCGCCCATCGTGTCGGCCGCGCTCGCGGCGGGACTGGTGGGGATCGGGGTCCTGGCCGGGATGGTCGCCGGCCGCCGGGGGGTGGAGCCCGCCGCCGCCGGGATCGCCGCGGCCGGATCCGCGGAGAGCACCTTCGACGGCGCGACCCCGGTGAGCAACCGGACCCCCGCCGGAATCCCCAGGGGGGTGGTGAAGTTCGTGCTCGTGGCGCCGCACGCGACGCAGGTGGCGGTCGTGGGGGACTTCAACCGCTGGAACCCGGCGGCGACCCCCATGGAGCGCACCCCCACGGGCGGCACCTGGACGGTGGAGCTCCCCCTGAGCGCGGGGCGCCACCTCTATTCGTTCATCGTGAACGGCAACGAGTGGGTCGCCGATCCCGGCGCCCCGCTCGCCCCGGAAGACGGCTTCGGGGCTCCCAACTCCGTGGTCCTCGTCGGAGGTACGTCGTGAGCCCCCGCCGGTGCACCCTGCGCGCGGCCCTGGCCGCGTGCTGCGTCCTGCTCCTCCCCGCCGCGACGTCCACGGCGCAGGAGCCGCAGCTCCTGTCGCGGCTCGACCCCAGCTCCCGGTACGCCATCGAGGTGCTGCTCGATTCCGCGGCGCGTCTCGGGCTGCCGCCCGAGGCGCTCCTGAGCAAGACGCTGGAGGGCATCTCCAAGGGGGCGCCGGCGCCGCGCATCGTGCAGGTGGTGAAGAAATACTTCGCGGCGCTGAAGAGCGCCCGCTCCACCCTGGGGAATGATTCCTCGGTGGACGAGCTCTCCGCCGCGGCGGGGGCGCTCCAGGCGGGGGTGGACCCGAAGACCATCACCAACCTGCGATCGAGCCGGAAGGGGTCGATCCTCACCCCCCTCGTGGTCCTCGCCGACCTGGTGTCGCGGGGGGTGCCGCAGGACGACGCCTCCACCGCCATCGTGGGCATGTCACAGAAAGGGGCGGTAGACTCCGACTTCATGGGATTGCGGCGTGGGGTGGAACAGGACATCTTGGGGGGAAGCCCCCCGGGGGCGGCGCTCGATCGACGGGCGCGGGAGTTCCCGGGCCGCGCTCCGCCCGCGGGTGGCCGCATCACGCCGCCCACTTCGTAGCGAACGCCGGAGAGTCAGAGCACACGATCCATGCGCGCGCCGCCGCACGCCCGATCCTTCGCCTTTGGACTGGCGCTGTGCTCCCTTGCGGCCCCTGCATCGGCTCAGCTCGCATCCCGGATCGAAGCCGGCGCCCTGGTCTCCGACCACGGCCCCGCCCTCCCGCAGGACATCTTCAGCGTGTCCCCGGCGATCCGCTTCGAGTCGCCCAGCTTCTCCGCGAGCGCCCGCGCCTCCGCCTGGCGGGTGAGCGACAGCTGGCAGCTCGCCTCGGGTGACGTCCACCTCGCCGGCCGCACCCCCCTCGCCTGGGGGACCCGGCTCGAATTCACCGGCAACGCCAGCCACGTGGCCTGGGACCCGGTCACCCGCAACGACCAGGTCGAGGCACGCGCCCGGATCCACCGCATGTTCAGCCAGCGCGGGGGGATCTGGGTCGAGGGTGGGCTGGAGCGGCCGATGCGCGTGGCGCTCGTGTCCGCCGTGGCGGTGTCGGCCGGCGGGGCCTGGACGAAGATCGGCGGCGCGACGCTGAGCGGCACGGTCAGCAACTACGCCTTCAACCGGGTCCAGAGCAGCAGCGACTCCTCCGGCGTCGCCACCTGCGCCGCCGGCCAGGAAGTGATCTCCGGCGGGATCCCCACCGCCAGCACCTCCCGCCTCGCCGGCTCCGAGCACCAGGGAGCCGGATGCCGCCGCCAGTCGCGCTTCAGCGACCTGGAAGGGGCGCTGGGGTGGGTGGTGGGTCCCCTCGAGATCGAGGCGCGAGGCGGCTACCGCCTGGGCGAGCCCGCCGACGTGCCGGTGGACTCCCGCCGCTGGGGCGCCGCGTCGGCCACCTGGTGGCTCTCGTCCGACGTGGCCGCGGTGGTGGGGGGCGGGCGCCAGCCCGGGAACCCCGCCCGCGGGCTCCCCGCCCGGAGCTTCGCCAACCTCGGGCTCATGCTCGCCTACTGGCCCCTCGCGCGGCACTCCATCCCGCAGGTGAACACCGCGATCGTCACGAGCTTCGTGATGCGCGACGCCGGCTACTCGCACCGCACCCTCACCCTGCGCGTGGCCGGGGTGGAGACGGTGGAGGTGATGGGCGACTTCACCGACTGGGAGCCGCGCGCGCTCAACCGCCTCGGCCGCGACCTCTGGGAGATCACCCTGCCGATCATGCCGGGGATCCACCAGGTGAACGTGCGGCTCGACAAGGGGAAGTGGCGCCCGCCGCCGGGGATGCCGTCCATGCGCGATGGCTTCAACGGCGACGTGGGGATCCTCGTGGTGGATGAGGATCGCTGAGGAATCGACGGATCGTTCGGATAGGGTGAAGTCGCCAGGGGCTCAGCGAACAGCCGGCAGGATCCACCTGCCCGCCGTTCGCTGAGCCCCTCTGAGCTTCCCCCTCCCCTGCCGTGGCGAGGGGGATCCCCGTCACCTCCCGGCGCCCTGCGCCTTCGGCAACTCCTTCCTCGGCAGCTTCTCCGCGCGATTCGCCGCATGGTACACGAAGCTCGCCACGATCACCGCGTTGCGCTTCATGTCCTGCTCCTGCACCCGCTCGTACACGTCCTGGTTGGAGTGGTGCGTGCGCGTGTCGTACTCCACCGGGTCCTGGATGAACTGGAAGCCGGGGAGCCCCACCGCGTCGAAGGCGAGGTGGTCGGTCCCCCCGGTGTTGACGAGGGTCTGCGTGGTCGCGCCCCACTCCGCAAAGGGGGCGAGCCAGGCCTTGAAGATCGGGGTGACCGCCGCGTTCCCCTGCTGGTAGATCCCGCGGAACTGCCCGGTGCCGTTGTCCATGTTGAAGTACGCCGAGAGCTTCTCGTGCTCCGGCTTGAGCGCCATCGTCTCGCGGTCGGCGAAGTGGTCCTTCACGTAGGCGCGCGAGCCGAGGAGCCCCTGCTCCTCCCCCGTCCAGAGCGCGAGGCGCACCGTGCGCTTCATCGGCAGCCCGGTCGCGCGCAGGATGCGCAGCGCCTCCATCATCACCGCCGATCCGGCGGCGTTGTCGGTCGCGCCGGTGCCGGTGTGCCAGGAGTCGAAGTGCGCCCCCACCATCACCACCTCGTCCCTGAGCTTCCGGTCGCTCCCCGGGATCTCGGCGATCACGTTGAACGAGTTCGGGTCCTCGTCATGGAAGGCCACGCGGTCGTCGAGCTCGATCGTGACGGGCACCCCCTTCTCGAGGGTGCGCACGAGGCGCCCGTAGTGCTCCCCGGCGACGATCACCGTGGGCAGGGAGGGCGCGGCGTTCGGGTCGCGTGAGCCGGTGCCCTGCGCGAAGACGGTGCCCCCGTCCCCGCGCCCCGCGTTGAGGAGCGCCACCGCCCCCTCGGCGCGGTAGAACTCCGCCTTCCGCGCCGCGAAGGCGGCGGCGCGCCGGCGGTTCTCCAGCATCTGCTGCGCGCGAGCCTCGTTCGGCTGCCCCTGCTGCGCCACCACCGCGAGCGGTGCGTTCGCCATGGAGTCGAGGCGCGCGTCGGAATAGCGGCGCGCCTGCGGGTCGAAGTGCGGCGCGATCGAGGGCGCGCGACCGGTGAGGACGATCTTCCCGCGCAGCTGCCCGGCGTACCGGGCGAAATCGGGCTCGCTGTCGATGGGCGCGTACGCCAGCTCCGCGGTCACCGGCCCGTTGGTGCCGGTGGACCAGGCGCCGGGATAGGCGATCAGCGGGTACGTCGACGGCGCGACGACCGAGGCGCTGAACCGCTCCGAGCTCCAGCCGCGGCCGAAGGGCCCCCAGCTCTCGAGCGCCACGTTCGAGAGCCCCCATCCCGTCATCTCCTTCATCGCCCACTGGGCGGCGGCCTTCGTGGCCGGCGCCCCGGTGAGCCGCGCCCCGTAGACGTCGGTGAGCCAGCTGGTGAGCTCCATGACGCGGGACCGGTTCATCCCCTCGTCGGTGATCTTCGCGATGGCGGCGCGGTCGACGGGCTCCGGCTGCTGGGCGGGGAGCCGCGGAGCGGCGAGGGAGAGCGCGAGCGCGGCGACTGTGGCCGGGCGGCGCCAGGAGGTGCGGGAAGGCATCGGGCCTCGGGTGGGAGAGAGGGACGTAGAAGCTACGCCGAGGCGGCCCGGGGCGTTGGGCCGCGGATCCCCCCGGACCGCGGCGGCGTGATCGTTGCCGGGATTCCCCCCTGCCGCCACTTCCGGCGCGGTGTAGTAATTCACAGGAACCTGCCCCGGACGCACGCCATGCAGGTGCTGCTGGTACACGGACTCTGGCGGACCCCCGCCTCCATGCTCTCGCTCTCGCGCCGGCTGCGCCGCGAGGGGTACACGACGCGGCTCTTCGGCTACGCCGCGATCGCGGAACCGTACGACCGGATCGTCCGCCGGCTCGCCGACCGGATCGGCTACGCCGCGGAGCTCGGCCCCTACTCCATCGTGGGGTACTCCCTGGGCGGGGTGCTGCTGCGCGATGCGCTCTCCCGCATGGGCCGCGAGCACCACCATCCCGAGCGCATCGTGTTCCTCGGCACCCCGAACCGCGCGCCCCGCCTGGCGTCGCTCTTCTCCAGCTACCCGCCGTATCGCTGGATCACGGGAGAGTGCGGGGTGAACCTCGCCACCCCCGAGTTCTACGCCACCCTCGCCGAGCCCCCGGCGCCGTACACGATCGTGGCGGGGACGCGTGGGCCGCGCGGGCGCTGGAGCCCCTTCGGCGAGCGCGCGAACGACGGGCTGGTGGGGCTCGACGAGACGCGCATCCACGACGACGACCCGGTGGTGGAGCTGCCGGTGACGCACGCCTTCATGCTCGGCGACGCGCGCGTGCACCAGGTGGTGGTCGACGCCCTCCGGGGCCAGGCCCCCGCCGCCCGCGCCTCGTCCGCGGCGTGACGGAGCCCCCCGGGCACCACCGCTTCACGATCGTGCGCGGGCGGCGGGCCTTCTCGTGGGTCGCGGGGGAGCCCGCGCGCATCGAGCCCACCCCGATGCTCATGCTGCACGGGGCGGTGGTGTCGAGCGACTACATGCGCCCGCTCGCCCGGCAGCTCGCTCCCGCCTTCACCTGCCACGCGGTGGACCTGCCGGGCTACGGCCGGAGCGAGCCCCTCGATCGCGTGCTGCACGTGGAGGAGGCGGCGGCCTGGGTGGTGGAGTGGATGGACGCGGCCGGCCTCGCGCGCGTGCACCTCTTCGGCAATTCCCTCGGCGCGCAGGTCGCCTCCGCGCTCGCGCAGCGCTTCCCCGCCCGGGTGGAGCGGGTGGTGCTGCTCGGCCCCACGGTGGATCCCGCGTCGCGCACCGCCGTGGGACAGCTCTCGCGGCTGGCGGCCGATGCGCTGCTCGAGCACCCGGGGCTGCACCTCACCTGGGTGCGCGACCTCCTCCGGGCGGGGGTGCGCCGCGCGTGGGCGACGCTCGGCGTCGCCCTCGACGACGCGATCGAGGCGCGCCTCCCGGAGATCGCGGCCCCGGTGCTCGTGATGCGCGGGCAACGCGACCCGCTCGTGTCGCGCGCCTGGGCGGCCGAGGCGGCGCGCCTCGCGGGCGCCCCGCTCGTGGAGGTCCCGCACTCCGCGCACGGCGCGCACTACGACGAGCCGGCGCGGGTGGCGGGGGCGATCCTCGGGTGGCTGCGCGCAGAGCTCCCCAACGCGACGCTGGCGTCGCGCGCTAGGTGAGCTCCACCTGCCAGCCGATGAGCTTCCCGATCAGCCCGAGGCGGAAGGACACGTCGGCCACGCCGTCGGGGTGCTCGGGATCGAGGGGCCACATGTGCCAGGCGAAGGGGTTCGCCTCCTTCGGCACCACCGCTCCCTTCCCCGGCTTCCAGAGGCCGGAGGCGTCGCAGTGATCGAGCAACCGCTCGAAGAGCTTAAGCCACCCTTCGTTGCGGGTGAGGAAGCCCAGTCGCGCCATGAGCTCCAGCCAGTGCAGGGCGAAGGGGAGGTCGGTATCGGCCACGTGGCGCGAGCCGAGCATGTCGCCGAGCACGAGCTGCGGCTGCTCGACCATCGTCGCGCCGCACTGCTGCACCGGGTCCATCCGCGGCACCGGCTGCGCGAGGTGGTGGTAGAGCACCTCCATCTCCTCGTGGAACTCGATCCGGTACGAGGGGAGCCAGGCGAGGGCGGCGAGGCCGTAGATGGACGGAGGGGCGGCCTCGCCGGCGAGCACGTGCTGGTTGCCCACGCGCACGAAGGGCTTCTGCGCGAGGGGGGAGCGCAGGTAGTCGACTGCGCGGGTGAGGATGCGCTTGCCCGCGCCCCGCACGCGCGGGTCGGCGTCGAAGCCGGCCTGGGCGAGGGCCGCGGCGGAAGCGTCGCGCAGGATGGCGCGCCCGCGGCGGACGAGGTCCTCGTCCTCGCCGGCCGTGCCGCCGAACTCGTACAGCACCGCCGGCGACTCGTCCTCGGCGAGGAGGCGGAAGAGGGGCCGGCGCGCCTGGTGGATGGGCGGGGCGTCCTTGGCCCAGCCGTACTCGGTGAGCCGCCGGACGGCCGGGATCGTTCCCACCCCCTGGAAGTGCGGGGACCGGGGGGCGGGGAGGGTGAGCATCGCGTCGCTCCAGCTGCCATCGGCGTGCTGGGTGAGGGCGAGGGCGATGGCGGGGCGGAAGGCGAGGGGGGCGGCGGCGAGGGGCGCGGCGAGCTCCGGAAGCTCCATGACCTCTGCCATGGCGCGATACTGTAGCGGTGGCGTCGCGTTGGCGAGCAGCCAGTCCGCCGGGAACTGGATCGTCGGCGGCGGTGGCGGAGGAGCGGGCGCGACCGGTGGCGGAGCCGGTGCAACCGGTGTAGGCTCCTCGTCGGAGAGCGAGGCGGGGCTCAGGGGGAGGGTCACGGAACGCTCGGGCAGCGGTGCGACATCAGGTCCGGCCATCGGCCAGCAGTGTCCGGGTTCGCCGCGTAAGGATACTGCCCTTCCCACCGTGCGCCAGAGGCACTGGCGCGACAGGACCCATCTGTTTTGGAGGCTCCATGAAGTTCCGCACCCTGACCCTGGCCGGCATCCTCACCGCGGCCCTCGCCGTCACCGCCCACGCGCAGAACCCGCAGATGCAGGGCGCGCCCGGCGGCGCCCGCATGAGCATGGCCGACCGCGCCCTCCAGGGGATCACCCTCACCGACGCGCAGAAGGCGCAGAAGGACTCCATCGAGAAGGCCTGGCAGCCGAAGCTCGACTCCGCGCGCGCCGAGATGCGCGCCGCGCGCGAGTCCGGCGGCGACGCGCAGCCCATCATGGCGAAGATGCGCGAGACGCAGCAGCAGTTCACCGCCGCCATCAAGGGGATCCTCTCCGAGGAGCAGAAGGCGGCGTTCGACAGGAACGTGGAGGAGATGCGCTCTCGGATGCAGGGCGGCGGCGGCGGTCGTCCCCCCGTCCGCTGACGCGTTGCGGATGCTGAGCGGGGCGCGGAGGTAGGCGCGTGCGCGGCGAGTTCCTCGACCTCGACGGCGCCCGCGTCTACTACTACGCCGCCGGCTCGCGCGGGTCGGGGGAGCCGGTCGTGCTGCTGCACGGCTTCCCCACCTGCGGGCACCTCTGGGCCGACGTGGTCCCCCTGCTCCCCGCGGGCCACCGCGTGGTGGTGGTGGACCTGCTCGGCTTCGGGCGGAGCGACCGGCCGGGGACGCACCCGGTCACGCTGCGCGCCCACGCCGAGCGCACCCTCGCGCTGCTCGACGCGCTGGGGATCAACTATGCGTGCGTGGCGGGGCACGACACCGGCGGCGGGGTGGCGCAGCTGCTGGCGGTGCGCTGGCCGCATCGCGTGTCACGGCTCGCGCTCGTGGACAGCGTGGCCTACGACTGCTGGCCCACGCGCGAGGTGAAGCTTGCGCGCGCCATGCTCCCCCTCACCCGGCACCTGCCGCCGGGGCTCCTCCTCTCGATCCTGCGCCGCGACCTGGCACGCGGCTACGACGACGCGACGCGCGGCACCCGCTCGATCGAGAAGTTCCTCCGGTCGTTCGCCGGCGACGAGGGGCGCGACGCCTTCATGGGCCACCTGCGGGCGCTCGACGCGGCGGAGACCACCGCGCTCGCGCCGGCGCTGCGCACGCTGGTGCAGCCCACCGCGATCGTGTGGGGGGCGAACGACCCCTTCCTCCCGGTGAAGCTGGGTCGCCGCCTTGCGGCCGACATCCCGGGTGCCGCCCTCGACGTGGTCGAGGGGGCGGGGCACTTCACCCCCGAGGAGGCCCCCACGCGCGTGGCCGCCGCGCTCACGCAGCTGCTCGCGCGATAGATTCCGGCGATGAGCTCACGACTGGACGCGTTCCGCGCGATGGTGGCGAAGAACCCCGCCAACGCCACCGCCCACTTCGGCCTCGCCAACGAGGCGCAGCAGGAGGGGCTGCTCGAGGAAGCGCTCGCGCACTACCAGGCCTACCTCGCCGCCTCGGACGACGAAGGGGCGGCGTACGGGCGGGTGGCGGAGATCCTCCTCGCGCTCGGCCGGCCGGGCGAGGCGCGCGAGCAGCTCGAGCGCGGCATCGCCGCGGCGCGCCGGTTCGGGCATCCCGGGATGGCGAGCGAGTTCGAGATGCAACTCGAGGAGCTGTAGCGCCAACCCGGGCAGGCTCACGGGGTCGCAACGATGGGAGCCGGGCGCCGGCCCAGTGGAACTGCCGACGAAGCGGATCAATCGGGTCGAGCGGATCGCCACGGTGCGCCATCAACGGCGCAACGACCATGAAGCGAAAAAGGCACATGAATTCCATCGATCTCCGCGGCGAACGGGCGACCGCGCACCAGGGGAGCGATGGCGTTCATGTGTCCTTTTCGCTTCATGGTGGTTGAAGCGGTTGTCGGTGGCAGTGGCGATCCGCTCGGCCCGCTCGATCCGCTCCGTCGGCAGTACGTCCGGGCCGGCGCAGCTCCGGCTCGCGATGCACGCCGGCTAGAGCTTCCGCACTTCGTCCGCCGCCTCCACCACCGCGCCGATGTCGCGCGACACGGCACGCGCCTGCTGCGTGGCGGAGGTCACGTCGGCGAGGGCGGCGCCGATGCCGCTCGAGCGCAGCTTGAGCAGGTCGAGCTTCAGGTTCTCCAGCGCGAGGCGCGCGCTCTCGAGCTGGGAGAGCAGGGTCTCGCGCCGCGCGAGGAGCTCGCCGAGGGTGCTGCGCTGCCGCTTGAGCAGGAGCACGCGGCGCTCCCCTTCCCCGCCCGCCCCCTGCGCCTCGATCTCGGCGATGCGGCGGTCGAGCGCCTCCAGCGAGATCCCCGACGCGTCGGCCTCGATGCGGTGGACCGTCGTCGCCAGCGAGGAGACGCGCTCCACCAGCGCGTCGACGGTGGGCTGCACGTCGGGGATCTGCTCGCGGTCCACGGGCGCGAGCCGCGACAGCACGTCCATGATCACCGCGCGGTCGGCGGTGGCGCGCCGCACCGCCTCGCCGTAGCTCCCGGCGAGCACGTCGCCCGCGGCCAGCCGCAGCGCTTCCGACTCCGGCGAAGGGTGGATCGCCACCGGCGGCGCCCCCGGCACCGGCTCGCGGAAGAAGAGCTGCTTCCAGGTGGCCCCCCGCGCGCGCACCCGCATCATGTGCCCCATGATCCCCATCCCCATGCCGAGGGTGGGGAACACCGCCCAGAGGAAGTGCGGGTTGGTCATCAGGTTCACCACCCACACGGTGACGATCCCGCCCCCGGAGCCCACGAGGTGGCCATGGAAGTCGGCGACGAGCTTGTGCAGCGGCTTGTCCTCGTCGCCGCGCTTCCGCTTGCGCTCCCGCCACGCCTCCCGCGCGTACTGCGCCTCCTCGCGCGCGAGCTCGCGGCGCTCGCGCACCTCCTCGCGCATCAGCTCCCGCTGGTCGCGGAGCTGGTCGCGCCACCAGTCGCGCGGAGGGTGTCCCGGCGTGGGGGCCACCGGGTATGCTGGCGGGGGCGGCACCGCGCGCGCGGGCGCCACGGCCCCAACGGCCCCTACGGCCCCCGCGGCCCCCGCGGCCCCC
>DASWVQ010000180.1:0-15110 GCA_036401195.1 Gemmatimonadaceae bacterium | reverse complement strand
CGCGTCGGCGAGGGCGAGGCGGGTCTCCCCCGGGCGCACGTCGGCGGCGATCACGTAGCGGCCGGTGGTGGCGAGGGTGAGCATCGTGGGCCGGCGCCCGCGCACCGCCGTGACCGCCCCCGTTTCCTGCACGGCGCCGCTCTCGAGCAGTTCCTTCACCAGGGTGGTGATCGTCCCGCGCCGCACCTTCATGCGACGCGCGAGCTCCGCCCGGGAGATCGGCTGGAACTCGCGGATGAGGTTCAGGACGATCCGCCGGTTCACGTCGCGCTGCGTGTTGCGCGTGGCCAGCTGGAAGGTGCGCGTGTTGATCTTTCGCATCGGGGCGAAAGTTAACCGATTGGGATCGGGGGCCGTCGTGGCGGCCAGACGCGGTGACGATGAGGGGGTACCACCTGTACCTGCTGATCGTCCCCACGGCATTCAGGCCTCCGCAGCTCCACCCGGAGCACGGGGGCCTGAATGCGTTACGAACCGATCAGGGCGTACAGGTCGTACCCCCTCATCCCCATCTCGTCTGGCCGGTGCACCAGAGCCAGATCCTTCGGCTGCGCCTCAGGATGACTTCGACGGCGCGGGCGACGGGTAGAGGGGGAACTTGCCGGCGAGCGCGCGCACCTCGGTGCGCACTGCGTCGATCACCGACTGGTCCTCCGGCGCGGCGAGGACGCGGTCGATCAGGGCGGCGATGGTGGCCATCTCCCCCTCGCGCATCCCGCGCGTCGTCACCGCGGGGGTGCCGATGCGGATCCCGCTCGTCACGAAGGGCGACTGCGTCTCGCGGGGGACGGTGTTCTTGTTCACCGTGATCCCCGCCAGGTCGAGCGTCTTCTCGGCGACCTTCCCGGTGAGGTTGCGGTTGCGCAGGTCCACGAGCATCAGGTGATTGTCGGTGCCGCCGGACACCACCTGGAAGCCGTGCGCCATGAGCGCCTTCGCCAGCGCCCTGGCGTTCGCCACCACCTGCGCGGCGTACCCCTTGAACGACGGGTCGAGCGCTTCCTTGAAGGCGACCGCCTTCGCCGCGATCACGTGCTCGAGCGGCCCCCCCTGGATCCCGGGGAACATCGCCTTGTCGATCGCCTTCTGGTGCTCCGCCTTGCAGAGGATCAGCCCCCCGCGCGGGCCGCGCAGCGTCTTGTGCGTGGTGGTGGTGACGACGTCGGCGTGCGGGATGGGCGAGGGATACTGCCCCGCGGCCACGAGCCCGGCGAAGTGCGCCATGTCGACGAAGAAGATCGCCCCCACTTCCTTCGCCACCTCGGCGAAGAAGGGGAAGTCGACCACGCGCGAGTAGGCGCTGTAGCCGGCGATGATCATCTTCGGCTTGTGCTCGAGCGCCTTGCGCCGCACGTCCTCGTAATCGATGAGCCCCTCGTCGGTCACGCCGTAGGAGACGGCGTGGTAGAGCGACCCGGAGAAGTTCACCGGGGAGCCGTGCGTGAGGTGCCCGCCGTTGGAGAGGTCCATGCCGAGGAAGGTCTCCCCCGGCTTGAGGAAGGCGAAGAAGACCGTGGCGTTGGCCTGCGCGCCGGAATGGGGCTGCACGTTGGCGTGGTCCGCACCGAAGAGCTGCTTCGCGCGGTCGATCGCGAGCTGCTCCACCTGGTCCACCACCTCGCAACCGCCGTAGTAGCGCTTGCCCGGGAGCCCCTCGGCGTACTTGTTGGTGAGGGGCGAGCCCATCGCCTCGAGCACGGCGGGGGACACGAAGTTCTCGCTCGCGATCAGCTCGAGGCCGTCGTTCTGGCGGGTGATCTCGTGCTCGATGAGGCGCGCGATCTCGGGGTCGGTGGCGCGGAGGGCGGCGCCGGGGAGGGCGCGGTCCCAGGTGGACCAATTCATGGTGTCATTCCGAGTGAAACGAGGAATCTTGCGTCCCGGCAGAGGGGCCACTCTCTCGGGACGCACGGTCCCTCGTCGCTCCGCTCCTCGGGATGACGGCCAACGGCAACATGCTCCGCACGACGAACAGGGAGCGTGCCCGCGGCGCGGGCACGCTCCCTGTTCGTCACTTGTTCGGCCACTGCGGCCAGGTGCGCACCATCGCGCCCACCTGCTTGATCCGCTCCTCGGCCAGGCGGTCGGCCGCCTGGAAGGTGGGGATCCCCTTCTGCTTGGCGATCTCGAACACCTTGAGCACGGTGTCGAAGATCTCATCGGCCTTGCGGAAGGCGCGCGCCGAGCTCCAGCCGGCGAGCTCGGAGTACACGTTGATCACGCCGCCGGCGTTGGCCACGTAGTCGGGGGCGTAGAGGATCCCCTTCGCCTCCAGCTCGTGCCCGTGCCGCTCCTCGAGCAGCTGGTTGTTCGCGGCGCCCGAGACGACTTCCACCTTGAGCTGCGGGATCGTCTGGTCGTTGATGATCGCGCCGAGGGCGCAGGGGGCGAAGATGTCGGCATCCACCGCGTAGATCTCCTCGGTGCCCACCGCCTTGGCGCCGAAGTCGTCCACCACGCGCTGCACGCGCTCCTTGTCGATGTCCGTCACCACGAGCTGCGCGCCCGCCTGGTGGAGCTCCTTCGCCAGGTAGTAGCCCACGTGCCCGCACCCCTGCACCGAGATCGTGCGGCCGGAGAGGTCGTCCTTCCCCCAGCGGTACTTCGCCGACGCCTGGATGGAACGGAAGACACCGTGCGCCGTCACCGGGGAGGGATCGCCCGAGCGCCCCGCGAGGCCGGCGACGTAGTCCGTCTCCATGTGCACGAAGTCCATGTCGGCGGTGCTCGTCCCCACGTCCTCCGCGGTGATGTACCGGCCGCCGAGCGACTCCACGAAGCGCCCGTGGGCGCGGAAGATCATCTCGCGGTCGGTCGTGCGGTTGTTCCCGATGATCACCGACTTGCCGCCACCGAGGTTGAGCCCCGCGACGGCGTTCTTGTAGGTCATCCCCCGCGCGAGGCGCAGCGCGTCGACGATCGCCGCCTCGTCGTTGTCGTAGTTCCAGAAGCGCGTGCCGCCCAGGGCGGGCCCCAGCACGGTGCTGTGCACGGCGATGATGCCGCGGTAGCCGGCCGCCTCGTCCTGGCAGAGGACGACCTGCTCGTGTCCCATCTCGGCCAGCGTATCGAAGATCTGCATGTGGTCCTCGTTTACGTGTAGAGCTCGCGCGCAATGACGATGCGCTGGATCTCGTTGGTCCCTTCGTAGATCTCGGTCACCTTCGCGTCGCGGAAGTACCGCTCCACCGGGTAGTCGGTAACGTACCCGTACCCGCCGAAGATCTGCACTGCCTGGGTCGTGGCCCACATCGCGGTGTCGCTGGCCAGGAACTTCGCCATCGCCCCGTACATGGTGACCTTCTCCCCCCGGTCCTTGGCCATGGCGGCCTGATGCAGCACCGACCGCGCGGCGGTAATCCGCGTTCCCATTTCCGCCAGCTTGAACTGGATCGCCTCGAACTCCCGGATCGCCTTGCCGAACTGCCGCCGCTCGGCGGCGTAGGCCAGCGAGGCTTCCAGCGCCGCGCGCGCGATCCCGATCGACTGCGCGGCGATTCCCATGCGCCCGTTGTCGAGCGACTGCATGGCATACACGAACCCCTGCCCCTCCTCCCCCACCATCCGGCTCGCCGGCACCCGGCAGTTGTCGAGCACCACCTGCACCGTGGGCGAGGCGCGCAGCCCCATCTTGTCCTCCTTCTTTCCCACCTTGAAGCCCGCCAGGTCGGGAGTGAGGATGAACGTACTGATCCCGCGCGAGCCGCGCCGGGCCTCCGGCGTGTCCGTGCGCACCTGGGTGAGGAACACGTCGGCATGGGTGCCGCTCGTGACCCAGGCCTTGGTGCCGTTGAGCACCCATTCGTCGCCCTCGCGCACCGCCTGGGCGCGCAGGGCGCTCGCGTCGGACCCCGCCTCGGGCTCCGAGAGGCAGAAGGCGCCCAGCTTCTCCCCGCGCGCCATCGGGCGCAGGAACTCGTCCTTCTGCGCCTCCGTCCCCCAGCGCAGGATCATCTGGCTGGGGAGGGAGTTGTGCACGCTCATCATCACCGCCGCCGAGGCGTCGGCGACGGCGATCTCCTCGAGGGCGAGCAGGTAGGTGAGGGTGTCGAGCCCGAGCCCGTCGTATGCCTCGGGGATCAGCATCCCGAGGAAGCCCAGCTCCCCCATCTTCTTCACCAGCGATGGCTCGAAGTGCGCCGCGCGGTCCCACTCGGCGGCATGCGGGGCGATCTCCTCGCGCGCGAAGTCGCGCGCGAGGCGCTGGATCTCCTGCTGGTCCGGCGTGAGCAGCGTGAGCGACATCACTTCGCCGAATAGTCGTAGAAGCCGCGCCCCGACTTGCGGCCGAGCCACCCCTGGGCGACGTACTTCCGGAGGAGCGGGCAGGGACGGTACTTCGGGTCGCCGAAGCCGTCGTGGAGCACCTCGAGGATGGCGAGGCAGGTGTCGAGCCCGATGAAGTCCGCCAGGGTGAGGGGGCCCATCGGGTGGTTCATCCCGAGCTTCATCACGCTGTCGATCGCCTCGGCGGTGCCCACCCCCTCCATGAGGGTGTAGATCGCCTCGTTGATCATGGGCATGAGGATGCGGTTGGCGATGAAGCCGGGGAAATCGTTCGCCTCCACGGGCACCTTCCCCACCGCCTTCGCCAGCGCCACGGTGCGCGCATTCACCTCATCAGAGGTGGCGAGCCCGCGGATCACCTCCACGAGCTGCATCACGGGCACCGGGTTCATGAAGTGCATCCCGATCACCGACTGGGGGCGCTTCGTCTTCCCGGCGATCTCGGTGATGGAGATGGAGCTGGTGTTCGAGGCGAGGATCGCGCCCTGCGGGGCGCGCGCGTCGATGTCCTGGAAGATGCGGAACTTGAGGTCGCGATTCTCCGTGGCGGCCTCGATGATCACCGTCGCGTTCGCGATCGGGTCCATCGTGGTGGAGTCGGTGATGCGCGTGAGGATCGCCTCCTTCTCCTCCGGCTGCACCGTCCCCTTCTTCACCTGGCGATCGAGATTCCCGGCGATCGTCCTGCGCCCCTTCGCCAACGCGTCGGCGCTCACGTCGATCAGCGTCACCTCATGCCCGGCCTGGGCGAAGACGTGCGCGATGCCATTCCCCATCTGCCCTGCGCCGATCACCGCGATGCGGTCCGTCATCCATCACTCCCCGCGGCGAGCGCGCCGCGCGAACAGGTAGGTCAATCCTCCGAGCATGCCGAGCATCGCGCCGGCCCCTCCCTCGGGCCCCCAGGGGCCGCCGGTCGCCCAGTCGGGCCCCGTGTCGGCCAGCCGGTAGTCCGGGGTGCCCAGCGCGATCCCACTCACCGGCGCGTGCAGCAGCGCCGCCATCACGAAGTTCCAGGCGAAGTGCGCCGCCCAGGCGGCGTACAGGCTCCGGAACACCAGCACGATCCCCCCCAGGAAGATCCCGGCGAGCGACACGAGCGCCAGCGACTGCACGGTCGCCCCCGGGTTCCACCAGTGCAGCGCCCCGAAGGCGGCGCTCGTGAGGGCGAGCGCGGCCAGCGCGCCCACGCCCTCGCGGAGGACGGCGAGGAGGTACCCGCGCATCAGCAGCTCCTCGAGCAGCGCCGCCGGCAGCAGCAGTGCCGCCGCGCGCAGCGCGACCATCCACCAGGAGCCGTCGGGCTGGGGCACGAGGCGCATCCAGCCCATGAGCCAGAGCACGAGGCAGGGGATGCCGATCGCGGCCCAGCCGAGCAGCAGGCCGGCGCCCACCGGCCGCGGCCCGGCGGCCTCCCGCCCCATCCACACCCACGACCAGCCGCGATCGCGCTCGAGGAGGCGCAGCGCCATCGCCGTCCCCGCGAGGAGGGCGAGGCACTGGATCACCGCGCTCCCCTCCTCGCTGTTCGCGAAGGCGGGATTGATCCACTCCACGAGCGGATCGAGCACGAGCCCCGCGGCCAGCACCAGCGCGAGGAAGCCGAACACGCGCCAGGGAGCGCGGAGGGCCCCGTCAGCGCGCCAGAGGAGGGCTCGGGGCTGCATGGGGGAGCGCCTCGCTCAGCGCTCCCGGGTGACGCTCAGGGCCACGGCGTCGCCGCCGCCCAGGCAGAGCGTGGCCAGCCCGGTCGCGGCGTCGCGCTGCTCGAGCGCGTGCAGCAGCGTCACGAGGACGCGGGCACCGCTCGCGCCGATGGGGTGGCCGAGGGCGATCGCGCCGCCGTTCACGTTCACGCGGTCCCAGTCCCAGCCGAGCGCCTTCCCGTCGGCGATCGCCTGCGACGCGAACGCCTCGTTGGCCTCGATCAGGTCGTAGTCGCCGATGGCGCTGCCGTTCTTCTTCATCAGCTCCTGCACCGCGCGCACCGGCGCGAAGAAGAGCTCCTGCGGCTCCACCGCGCCCGTGCCGTAGCCGGTGATGCGGGCGAGGATGGGCACCCCGTGCGCCTTCGCGTACGCCTCGCTCGCCACCACCAGCGCGGCGCCGCCGTCGTTCAGCGTCGAGGCGTTGCCGGCGGTCACGGAGAGGTCGGCCGGCTTGTCCTTGCCGCCGAAGGCGGGGCGGAGCTTCCCCAGCGTCTCGACGGTGGTGTCGGCGCGGGGCCCTTCGTCGGTGTCGACGATGGTGCTCCCCTTCTTCCCCGCGATCTCGACCGGGACGATCTCCTTGCGGAACTTCCCGGCGGCGATCGCCTCGACCGCCTTGCGGTGCGAGGCCGCGGAGAACTCGTCCTGCTCGGCGCGCGAGACCTGCGCCTTGTTCGCGGTGTACTCGGCGTGGCTCCCCATGTGCACGCCGCAGGTGGCGCACCAGAGCCCGTCCTTGATCATCCCGTCGACCATCTGCTGGTCGCCGAGCTTCACCCCGTTGCGCATCCCGTACACGTAGTACGGCGCGTTCGACATCGACTCCTGGCCGCCGGCGACCACGACCTGCTTGTCCCCCGCCTTGATCGCCTGGGCGGCGAGCATGACCGCCTTGAGGCCGGAGCCGCACACCTTGTTGATGGTGAGCGCGGAGACCGACGCGGGGATCCCGGCCTTGAGCAGCGCCTGGCGGGCGGGGGCCTGCCCCGTGCCCCCCTGGAGCACCTGCCCCATGATCACTTCCTCGATCTCGGCGGCGGGGATGCCCGACCGCTCGACGGCGGCGCGGATGGCGGCGGCGCCGAGCTCCGGCGCGCTCAGGGACGACAGGCCGCCGAGGAACTTGCCGATGGGCGTGCGGGCGGCGGCGATGATTACCGGGGTACGGTCGGACATCAGGCGTCGTGTTGGGGGAGCAGATGGGTAGCCATTCAAAGTTAACCCGGACGGGAATGGGAAAAGGGGTCGGGGAAAACCTTCCTGGGCGGGGGCGAGGGGTGGGGGGTCCGGATGGCGGGGCAGGGATCGACGGACGTCGGGCGACGTTCGACTCTCGCCCGGGAGCGGCAGGGATCGACGGACGTCGGGCGACTTTCGCCTTTCGCCCGGGAAAGGATGTGCGCTGCGCGCCTTTGGTGATGGGGATCCGGCGGCGCGACGCGACCATTGGCGCATGGGCGACTACAAGCAGCTCGAGGTCTGGCAACTGGCGCATCACCTGGCGTGCCGGATCCACGGAGCCACCCAGGCGATGCCGACGGGATTCGCGGAGCTTCGTGACCAGCTTCGCCGGGCGTCGCTATCCATTCCCACCAACCTCGCCGAGGGATCCGGGCGCTGGAAGGACGCTGACTTTGCGCGCTACGTGAACATCGCAATCGGCTCGGCCGCAGAGGTCGAGTCGCTGTTGCTGTTCGCAGGAGAAGCCGAGGCGATCGGCGCGCCGCTGGGGCAGGAGCTGCTCGGGGACGCCATCCGAGTGCGGCAGATGCTGGCCCGCCTGCGGGCTGCGCTCCAAAAAAGGAAATAGGCGCGGCATCAGCCGCGCCCATTCCGTTTCCGGGCGAAAGTCGAACGGCGAGCGTCGAACGTCGATCCCTGCCCCGACGCCGGAAGCCGGCCCCCGGCGATCAGGGCTTCAGCGCCCGCGTCCGGATCTCCTCGCCCAGGTGCGCGATGAACGCATCCACGCTCATCACCTCCTGCTTCTTCCCCTCCCCTCGCACCCGCACCGCCACCGCGTCGGCCTCCGCCTCGCGCTTCCCGATCACCGCCATGTAGGGGACCTTCATCATTTCCCCCTCGCGGATGCGGTAGTTCAGGGTGGTGCTCGAGGAGTCCATCGTCGCGCGGATGCCGGCGGCGAGCATGCGCTCCACCACGGCGTGCGCCGCCTCGGCGAGGTCGTCGGTGATGGGGAGCACGCGCACCTGCTCCGGGGCGAGCCAGGTGGGGAAGGCGCCGGCGAAGTGCTCGATGAGGATGGCGATGAAGCGCTCGAACGACCCGCACACGGCGCGGTGGATCACCACCGGGCGGTGCTCGGCGTTGTCCTCGCCCGTGTAGGTGAGGTCGAAGCGCTCCGGCGCGTTGTAGTCGAGCTGGATGGTGCCCAGCTGCCAGAGCCGCCCGATCGAGTCCTCCACGTCGAAGTCGATCTTCGGACCGTAGAAGGCGCCGTCGCCCGGCTTCATCTCGTAGGCGCGGCCGGTGGCCTCGAGGGCGGCCTTGAGCGCCCCCTCGGCGCGGTCCCACAGCTCGTCGGAGCCGATGCGCACCTCGGGGCGGGTCGCGAAGCGCAGCGTCGCCTTGAGCCCGAAGGTCTCGTAGTGCCCGAGGATGAACTCGAGGAGGAAGCGCACCTCCTCGGCGATCTGCGACTCCATGAGGAAGACGTGGCAGTCGTCCTGCGCGAACTGCCGCACGCGGGTGAGCCCGGACAGGGCGCCCGACACCTCGTTCCGGTGGAGCACGTCCATGGTCGTGAACCGCTTGGGCAGCTCGCGATAGGAATGCTTCGCCGAGTTGTAGTAGACGTAGTGCGAGGGGCAGTTCATCGGCTTCAGGGACATGTCGTGCTCCCCCGTCTCGTTGTCGAGGACGAGGAACATGTTCTCCTTGTACTTGCCCCAGTGGCCGGACTGCTCCCACAGCATCTTGTTGTAGATGAGCGGGGTCTTCACCTCGAGGAAGTCGCGCTTCTGGCGCTCGCGCACAAAGTCCACGAGGGCGTTGTAGAGCGTGGTGCCGCGCGGGGTCCAGAAGGCGGAGCCGGGCGAGTGCGGATGGAACTGGAAGAGGTCGAGCGTCTTCCCCAGCACGCGGTGGTCGCGCTTCTTCGCCTCCTCGAGGCGGTGGAGGTAGGCGTCGAGGTCCTCCTTCCGGAACCACGCGGTGCCGTAGATGCGCTGCAGCATCTGCCGCTTCACGTCGCCGCGCCAGTAGGCGCCGGCGGTGTGGAGCAGCTTGAAGTGCTTCACGCGCCCCGTGTCGGGGACGTGCGGGCCGCGGCACAGGTCGATGAAGGGGCCGTCGGTGTAGGTGGAGATCACCTCGTCGGCGCCCAGGTCCTCGATGCGCTCCAGCTTGAGCGGGTCGTCCACGAAGCGCTGCCTGGCCTCGTCGCGAGAGACCTCCTCGCGCACGAAGGGGAACTTCTCCTGCTGCACGCGCTTCATCTCCACCTCGAAGGCGGCGAGGTCCTCCGGGGTGAAGGGCTTCTCGACCTCGAAGTCGTAGTAGAAGCCGTCCTCGATCGCCGGGCCGAAGCCGATCTTCGCGTCGGGGCGCACGCGTCGCACCGCGGTGGCGAGGACGTGGGCCGCGGAGTGGCGGAGCACGTCGAGCGCCTTGCCGTCCTTCTCGGTGAGGACGCGGAAGCTCCCCCCCGTGCGCAGCGGGGTGGCCAGGTCCTGGATCGTGCCGTTCACCTCCACCGCGACGGCGGCCATGAGCAGGCGCTCGCCGATCCCGCGCACCACCTCGGAGGGAAGCGTGCCCACGGGAACGTGGCGCTCGCTGCCATCGGGGAGGACGAGGGTGAGGGTCTCGGTGGGGCGATCCAGGACGTGATCGATCATGTCAGGAGAAGGTGGACGGCGGCGGACGACGGGGGAACGGTCAGCGGTGCAGTGTGCCGAGCAATGGTTCGAGCTCTCGCGCGTAGCGGAAGTACAGGTAGAGCCCCGCCGCGATCACCACGAGGAGCAGCGACCACGCGATCGCGCGGCGGACCGGGACGACCTGCTCCTCCGGGGGGAGCTGCTGCTGGATCTCGGAAATGCGCATGGTCGCGGGAGTTGCGGGGTGCCGTGCGTGGGCGGCGGATGGCCTTCTTCTTGCACCGGGTTCGCGCCTGACGACTCCGTAAATTATCCTTCCGCAACACCTTCCGCCACAGGGTCACCATGTCTCCGCTTCGTTATCGCGACGACGACTCCAGCTCCGGCATGCTCATCCCCATCCTCGCGGGCGCGCTCGCGGGGTTCGCCGCCGGCGTGCTGGTGTCGAAGCGCATGGGCGGGTTGAGCGGGATGCGCCAGCGCCTCGCGCGCCTGCGCGGCGACGAGGGCTCCCTCTACCGGCACGACGCCGAGGTCGGCGAGTTCTGGTCCGACGAGGAAGACGACTTCGCGGACCTCGACGAGGACCGCGACGTGGCGCTCGAGGAGCGGGTGCTCGAGGCGTACCGCAACGACCCGATCATGAGCGAGCGCGCGGTGGACATCGGCTCGCTCGGGCCGGGGGTCATCGAGCTCTCCGGCGCGGTGGAGTCGGAGGCCGAGTCGGAGCACGCGGTGGTGCTCGCCCGCGGCGTCCCGGGGGTCAGCACGGTGGTGAACCGGGTGACGATCGGGGAGCTGGAAGAGGAGCTCGAGGAAGGCACGCGCCGCGCCCGCGAGGGGAACACGAACCCGCGCTGGGAGGGGATCCGCGTGGGCACCGGGCGCCGCCGCCAGGGGACCTCGGACGAGTTCGACCGCCACGCCGACCCGGCGGTGGAGCTGGAGGACCGCTGGCTCGACACCGCCCACGGGATCAAGGACGCGGTGGACGACATCGACGAGATCGCGGCGGAGCGGCGGCAGAAGAAGACCGCGCGCCCGCGCGGCGACCGCACCGGGGGCTCCCCGATCGCCCCCACGGGGGTCCCGAAGGCCGACCACGTCGCCGAGCCCCTCGAGGCACCGCAGTCGCACAACCCCTGAGCGCCGCGTCGCTCGCCCCCGCCTGAGATAGCGCCGGACCGCACACACCGCGGGCCGGCGCTTCGTGGTTCCTGGGGGATAGGGGCGAGGGATTGGCAGCGGGGCGTGGGGAACAGCGCCTGGCGATTGGCAGCGGAGCGTGGGGAACAGCGCCTGGCGATTGGCAGCGGGGCGGAGGGAACAGCGCCTGGCGCCTGGGGACTGGCGAAGTCCCGGCGCACCCGGGCCTCGCGAGTCGCCAGGCGCCAGTCGCTAGACGCTCCGCCCCGCTGCCAATCCCCAGGCGCTGTTCCCTACCCCCCCCAAACCCGGGTCTCCCCGCACGGTCCTCCGCCCTCCCGCGCGCGTTTAGATTCCCGGGTCTATATGCCGACCGACACGACCGAGCTGCCGCCGCAGTACGACCCGAGCGCCACCGAGCCCGCCATCTACGAGCGCTGGCTCGCATCGGGCGCCTTCACCGCCGACGCCGGGCGCAGCGCCCCCGCGGGGGGCGATCGCGATCCCTTCGTGATCATGATGCCCCCGCCCAACGTCACCGGCGTGCTGCACATGGGCCATGGGCTCAACAACACGGTGCAGGACGTCCTCGTGCGCTGGCGCCGCATGGCGGGCGACGAGGCCCTCTGGGTCCCCGGTACCGACCACGCCGGCATCGCCACGCAGAACGTCGTCGAGAAGCAGATCGCGAAGGAAGGAAAGACGCGCTTCGACTACGGCCGCGAGGCCTTCGTGAACCGCGTGCACGACTGGGTCGGCACCACCGGCGGCACGATCATCAGGCAGCTCGAGGCCATCGGCGCCAGCGCCGACTGGAGCCGCCTCGCCTACACCCTCGACGAGGGGCCGTCGCGCGCCGTGCGCGAGACCTTCGTGCGCCTCTACGAGAAGGGGCTCATCTACAAGGGCTTCCGCGTCCACCACTGGTGCCCGCGCTGCCTCACCTCGCTCTCGGATGAAGAGGCGGAGTTCCACGACGAGACGGGGAAGCTCTACCACGTCCGCTACGCCGTGAAGGGCGAGCCGGGCCGCTTCCTCACCATCGCCACCACCCGCCCGGAGACGATGCTCGCCGACGTGGCCGTGGCGGTGAACCCGGAGGACGACCGGTACCGCGACCTCGTGGGGAAAACGGTCATCCTCCCCATCCTCGACCGCGAGATCCCCGTCGTCGCCGACGAGTACGCGGACCCCGCCTTCGGCACCGGCGTGGTGAAGATCACCCCGGCGCACGACGCGAACGACTTCGAGGTGGGGAAGCGCCACGGCCTCCCCCTCCCCATCGTCATCGACATGCACGGCGTGGTGCGCGAGGTGAGCGACGCGGAGGGCCGCGTTCCCGCCTCACTCCATGGGCTCGACCGCTTCGTGGCGCGCGATCGCATCGTGGACCTGCTCCGCGACGCCGATGCGCTGGTGAAGATCGAGCCGCACCAGCACGCGGTGCGCCGCTGCTACCGCTGCGACACGGTGGTGGAACCGCGCCTCTCCGAGCAGTGGTTCGTGAAGATGGCCCCCCTCGCCGCTCCCGCCCTCGAGGCGGTGCGGTCCGGCGAGGTCCGCATCCTGCCGGAGCGGTGGGAGGCGGTGTACGTCCACTGGATGGAGAACATCCGCGACTGGAACATCTCGCGGCAGCTCTGGTGGGGGCACCGCATCCCGGTCTGGTACTGCGATGGCTGCGGACGGGAACCGATCGTCTCGCGCACCGACCTCACCACCTGCCCCGAATGCGGCAGCCCGCTGCGCCAGGACGAGGACGTCCTCGACACCTGGTTCTCCTCCTGGCTCTGGCCCTTCTCCACTTTGGGCTGGCCCGGGGAGACCGAGGACCTGAAGGCCTTCTACCCCGGCGACGTCCTCGTCACCGCCCCGGAGATCCTCTTCTTCTGGGTGGCCCGCATGATCATGGCCGGCTACGAGTTCCTCGGCCGCCGCCCCTTCCACACGGTCAACCTCACCGGGACCGCCCGCGACACGAACCACGTGCGCATGTCGAAGTCGCTGGGCAACGGCATCGACCCGCTCGACGTGGTGCGCCTCTATGGCGCCGACGCGATGCGCTGGACGGTGGTCGCCGGCATGGGGCTCGGCGCGGACCTGATCCTCGACCCGAAGGACCTCGAGAAGTCCTTCGCGCCGGGGCGCAACTTCGCCACGAAGCTCTGGAACATCGGCCGCTTCCTGCTCCAGAACGTGGGCACCGACCCGGTGGCGCCGATCGACGACGCGGCGATCCGCGCCGGGTTCACCCGGGCGGACCACTGGGTCCTGGACCGCCTCGACCAGGCCATCCGCGACTGCGAGGCGGCACTCGGCGGGGTGAAGCCCCCGGAGGGCCGCTGGCCCGAGGCGCTGCGCAACTCGGGGCTCCGCCTCAACGAGTACGCCGAGGCCGCCCGGCGCTTCGTGTGGAACGAGCTCGCCGACTGGTACCTCGAGGCGGTGAAGGGGCGGATCACCACCGCCGGCAGCG
Organism: Gemmatimonadaceae bacterium; assembly: GCA_036401195.1. Classification (GTDB taxonomy): domain Bacteria; phylum Gemmatimonadota; class Gemmatimonadetes; order Gemmatimonadales; family Gemmatimonadaceae; genus JACDHQ01. Next base: position 1,650 of record DASWVQ010000180.1, on the reverse strand, counting down.
ACCGCGACGTCGCGCGCGCGGTGCTCGCGCACGCCTTCGACGGCGCGCTGCGCCTGCTCCATCCCATCGTCCCCTTCATCACCGAGTCGCTCTGGCAGCGCCTCCCCGGCCGCGCCGAGGGGGAGCTGCTGGTCCGCGCGAGCTGGCCGGTGCCGCGCGCCGCGCAGGCGTCGCCCGCGGCGGGCGAGTGGGACCTGGCGCGCGAGGCGGTGAGCGCGCTGCGCCAGGTGCGCGCCGACTACAACATCCCCCCGGGGAAGTTCGTGGACGCGGTGCTCGTGCCGGGGAAGGACCGGGTGAACGGTGCGTCGGTCGACGCACGCGCCGTGCTCGCCGAGGAAGCGGCGGTGATCGGGCGGCTCGCCCGCGCGAACCTCACCGTGGCCGATGCCGCGGGGACCGACGCGGCGGCGCATGGCCTGCTCGCGGGGGGCTCCGAGGTCATCGTCCCGCTGGCGGGGCTGATCGACGTGGAGAAGGAGTGCGCGAAGCTGCGCGGCGAGCTCGCGAACCTCGAGAAGCAGCTCACCGCCCTCGAGGGGCGCCTCGGGAACGAGGGGTTCACCAGCCGCGCCCCGGCGAACGTGGTCGAGGCGGAGCGCGCGAAGCTCCGCGACTGGACCGCGCGGCGGGAGCAGCTGGCGGCGAAGGTGCGCGGGCTGTGCGGCGCATGACGCGCGCCCCGGCCCGGCCGCCTCGTGGGCGCCGCCTCGCCGCCGTCGCCGGCGCCGTCCTCGCGCTCGGCTGCGCCTCGGTGGGAACGCTCCCCGGGGGAAAGGAGATCAAGACCCCGGTCGTGCTCCAGGACCTCAACCCCGACTCGGGATCGGTGAACTTCAAGGGGCGGGCGGTGGAGCTGGTGTACGATCGCGTCATCAACGATCGCGGCACCGGCGAGCAGGCGCTGGAGCAGCAGGTGATCATCTCGCCGATCGACGGCGACGTGCGGGTGAGCTACGGGCGCGAGCGCATCGCGGTGCGTCCGCGCCGCGGCTGGCGGGCGAACACGACGTACACGGTGACGGTGCTGCCGGGGGTGCGCGACCTGCGCGGCAACACCGACTCCCTCCAGCACGTGACGATCTTCTCGACCGGGCCCGCGCTCGCCACCGGCGCGATCACGGGGAACGTCTTCGACTGGGTGCGGCAGGACGGGATCGCCCGGGCCTGGATGCAGGCGATCGCCGCGGTCCCCGGCTCGCGCGACTCGATCGTGTACGTCGCCCGCGCCGACGCGCAGGGGAGCTTCACCATCGGCCCCCTCCCCGAGGGAGAGTACCTGGTGCGCGGCTTCGACGACCAGAACAAGAACCGCGGCCTCGATCGCGGGGAGATGTGGGACTCCGCGCGCGTGCGCGTCGCGGCGGCCCCGGTGGCGGTGGAGCTGCTCGCCGCCCTCCGCGACACGGTCCCCCCGTCCATCGCCTCGGTGACCATCGCCGACTCGGTGACGCTCGCGGTGAAGTTCGACCGCGCGCTCGACCCCGCCCAGCCGATCGGCCCGGGCACCATCCGCGTGGTGCGCGCCGACTCCACGCCGGTGGTCGTGACGGCGGTGACTGGCCGGGTGCGCTCGGAGCTGGAGAAGCGCCGCGCCGACTCGGTGCGCGCGGCCACCGCGGCCGACAGCGCGCGCCGGGCCGCGGCGGT
>DASWVQ010000179.1:0-1681 GCA_036401195.1 Gemmatimonadaceae bacterium | reverse complement strand
GGACATTGCCGGATCAAAGCTTGTTGCCAGCTCCCCGACACTTTTCGCAGGCTGCCACGTCCTTCATCGCCTCTGACTGCCAAGGCATCCACCGTATACGCTTAGTCGCTTGACCATATAACCCCAAGTCGCCTCGGGGCATGCACCCTCCTCAGGTGCAGCCAAGTTACTTCGTTTTCGTGCCTTAACACTTGCCTCGGTTCGGTTCGAACCAAGACGCTTGTCACTCGTTTACTTGTTTTCAAAGAACGTCACACCGGCCTCAATGCCGGATGACTTCAAATCTTGTGTGTGCTGATACTTCACGCGGCGCTTGAGTGGTGGAGCCAGTCGGGATCGAACCGACGACCCCCTGCTTGCAAAGCAGGTGCTCTCCCAGCTGAGCTATGGCCCCATGGTGGGTCTGGGTGGACTCGAACCACCGGCCTCACCCTTATCAGGGGTGCGCTCTAACCACCTGAGCTACAGACCCATGAAAGGTGAACCCCAGAACCCGCGAGCCAAGCTACCTGGTCCCGCTTGACGTGGCCGTAAGCCTCGTTCGAAGCGGCTGTTGTGAAGAGTCCGGCCATGGATGGCCGGTCTTGATGTCTGCTCTTCGCAACAGGGACGTTGCGTAAAGCAAACCCTTCGCGTGAAGTACAGGTGTCTTGTGTGGACGTCTTGCGTGAAGACTCACGCCGTCGTTTCTTGAAAGGAGGTGATCCAGCCGCACCTTCCGATACGGCTACCTTGTTACGACTTCACCCCAGTCACGAACCCTGCCGTGGTAATCGCCCTCCTTGCGGTTAGGCTAACTACTTCTGGCAGAACCCGCTCCCATGGTGTGACGGGCGGTGTGTACAAGACCCGGGAACGTATTCACCGTGACATTCTGATCCACGATTACTAGCGATTCCGACTTCACGCAGTCGAGTTGCAGACTGCGATCCGGACTACGACCGGTTTTATGGGATTGGCTCCCCCTCGCGGGTTGGCAGCCCTTTGTACCGGCCATTGTATGACGTGTGTAGCCCCACCTATAAGGGCCATGAGGACTTGACGTCATCCCCACCTTCCTCCGGTTTGTCACCGGCAGTCCCATTAGAGTGCCCTTTCGTAGCAACTAATGGCAAGGGTTGCGCTCGTTGCGGGACTTAACCCAACATCTCACGACACGAGCTGACGACAGCCATGCAGCACCTGTGTCCTGGTTCCCGAAGGCACTCCCTGATCTCTCAAGGATTCCAGGCATGTCAAGGGTAGGTAAGGTTTTTCGCGTTGCATCGAATTAATCCACATCATCCACCGCTTGTGCGGGTCCCCGTCAATTCCTTTGAGTTTTAATCTTGCGACCGTACTCCCCAGGCGGTCAACTTCACGCGTTAGCTTCGTTACTAAGGGATTTCACTCCCCCAACAACCAGTTGACATCGTTTAGGGCGTGGACTACCAGGGTATCTAATCCTGTTTGCTACCCACGCTTTCGTACATGAGCGTCAGTGTCATCCCAGGGGGCTGCCTTCGCCATCGGTGTTCCTCCACATCTCTACGCATTTCACTGCTACACGTGGAATTCCACCCCCCTCTGCCAGACTCCAGCTCGCCAGTTTCCATGGCCCTTCCCAGGTTAAGCCCGGGGCTTTCACCACAGACACAACGAACCACCTACGCACGCTTTACGCCCAGTAATTCCGATTAAC
>DASWVQ010000178.1:0-2393 GCA_036401195.1 Gemmatimonadaceae bacterium | reverse complement strand
GGACCCCCTAGCTTTCCGGGACCCTATGGCCACCAAACGCGAAGAAGCACTCGACTATCATCGGCGCGGGCGCCCGGGCAAGATCGCCGTGGTGCCGACGAAGCCGCTGACGAACCAGCGCGACCTGGCGAACGCCTACACTCCCGGCGTCGCCGAACCCTGCCTCGAGATCCAGAAGGACCCGGAAGAGGCCTACGCCTACACGGCGAAGGGCAACCTCGTGGCGGTCGTGACCAACGGCACCGCCGTGCTCGGCCTCGGCAACATCGGGGCGATCGCCGGCAAGCCGGTGATGGAGGGGAAGGGGAACCTCTTCAAGACCTTCGCCGACATCGACGTCTTCGACATCGAGGTCGACTCCGAGGACCCGGACGAGGTCATCAAGTTCTGCCAGCTCCTCGAGCCCACGGTGGGCGGGATCAACCTGGAGGACATCAAGTCCCCGGAGTGCTTCTACATCGAGGAGACGCTGCGGAAGACGATGAAGGTCCCCGTCTTCCACGACGACCAGCACGGCACGGCGATCATCTCCGGGGCGGCGCTGCTCAACGCGCTCGAGATCGGGGGGAAGGAGATCGGCGAGGTGAAGGTCGTCTTCTCCGGGGCCGGCGCCGCCGCGATCTCCACCGCCGAGCACTACGTGCGGCTGGGGGTGCAGCGGTCGAACATCTTCATGTGCGACCGTGAGGGGCTGGTGTACGAGGGGCGCGGGCACATGGACCCGTACAAGCAGCGCTTCGTGCAGCCGGACACGGGGGCGAGGCACCTGATCGACGTGATCGCCGGCGCCGACGTGTTCGTGGGGCTGTCGGCGGCGGGGGCGCTCTCGCAGGAGATGGTGGCGAAGATGGCCCCCGCGCCGATCATCTTCGCCCTCGCGAACCCGGTCCCCGAGATCCTCCCCGAGCAGGTGCGCGCGGTGCGCGACGACGCGATCATCGCCACCGGGCGGAGCGACTATCCCAACCAGGTCAACAACGTCCTGGGCTTCCCCTTCATCTTCCGCGGCGCGCTCGACGTGCGGGCCGAGCAGATCAACGAGGAGATGAAGATGGCGGCGACGCGGGCGCTGGCGGCGCTCGCGAAGGAGCCGGTGCCCGACGTGGTCACCGCGCGCTACGGGATGGACCACGTGGAGTTCGGGCCGGAGTACCTGATCCCCTTCCCCTTCGACCCGCGGGTGCTCCTCTGGGTGGCGCCGGCGGTGGCGTGGGCGGCGGTGGCGAGCGGGGTGGCGCGCGACTTCGTGGACCTCGAGAGCTACCGCGACCAGCTCGAGGCGCGCCTCGGCCCCGCGCTGGGGATCATGCGCGGGGTGATCCACCGCGCGCAGGCGAACCCGAAGCGGGTGGTGTATCCCGAGGGCGACGACCCGCGCGTGCTGCGCGCGGCGGTGCTGGCGAAGGACGACGGGATCGCGATCCCGATCGTGCTCGGCCGGCGCGAGGACGTGGAGAAGGCGGCGATCGAGGCGCACGTGACCCTCGACGACATCATCATCGAGGACCCGCACGACTCGCCGCGCCGCGAGGACTACGCGCACTTCCTCTTCGAGCGGCGCCAGCGCAAGGGGCTCTCGCTGGAGGAGGCGCGGCAGAAGCTGTTCAACGCGAACTACTTCGGCTGCTGCATGGTGGCGCGCGGCGACGCCGACGCCCTCGTGTCGGGGGAGAACATGCACTACCCCGAGACGATCCGCCCCGCGCTGGAGGTGATCGGGGTGCACCCGAAGGCCGAGATCGTGAGCGGGCTGTACATGCTGGTGTTCGAGAAGCGGGTGGTGTTCCTGTCGGACACCACGGTGAACATCGAGCCGAACGCGAAGCAGCTCGCGCAGATCGGGTACGCGGCCGCACGGACCGCCGCGTCCATCGGGATCGACCCGCGGGTCGCGTACCTGTCCTTCTCCAACTTCGGCTCCGTGCGACACCCCGAGGCGGAGAAGATGTCGGAGGCGGTCCGCCTCCTGCGGCTGAAGGACCCGAACCTGGTGGTCGACGGGGAGATGCAGGCGGACACGGCCTTCGACCCCGAGATCCTGAAGCGGTATTATCCCTTCGCGGGGCTCAAGGAAGAGGCGAACGTGCTGATCTTCCCGAACTTGAGCTCGGCGAACATCGCATACAAGTTGCTCACCAAGCTGGGCGGCGCGACGGCGATCGGGCCGATCCTGGTCGGGATGCGCCGCCCCGTGCACGTGCTCCAGCGCGGCTCCGACGTGCAGGAGATCGTGAACATGACCGCCGTGGCGGTCGTGGATGCGCAGGGACGCTCGCAGGTACACGAGACGGCGACATCCGCGCCGGGCTCGCCAACGACGATCTTTTCGAGGATGTGACCACGATGGCCACTCAGACTCCGCCCCACGCGGAGACCGGGAGCACGCTCGCCGG
>DASWVQ010000177.1:0-11776 GCA_036401195.1 Gemmatimonadaceae bacterium | reverse complement strand
CCGAGCGCGCGCAGGACGACGCGCGCGAGCGCCGCGCCGCCGCGCAGGTGGAGGACGCGCAGGCGCGGGCCCGCCTCCAGGTGGCGCAGGACCGCGAGCGCCGCCTGAACGAGGAGCTGGCCACCGCGGCCGCCCGCCTCGAGGCGCTCCGCGCCGAGCTGTCCGACCTGGCGATGGCCGACTCCGAGCTCGCCGAGCGCATGGCGCAGTGGCGCCTCGACCTGGAAGGGCGCGAGGGGCAGCTGCAGGACGTGGAGGGACGCCTCGCCGACGCGGAGCGCGCGGTGCGCGAGGCGGACGAGCGGCTCACGGCGGTGGAGCAGTCGCTGAACGAGGCGCGGCGCCACGCCCACGGCGCCGCCGAGGAGATGCACCACGCCGAGCTGCGCTACACCGAGCTCTCGGGGAAGCGCACCATCGTGCGCGAGCGCCTCGAGACCGAGTGGCGCCGCCCGCTGGAGGAGATGCTGGCGAACGCCCCCGAGGTGGCGCTCGACGACGCCTCGCTCCGCGCCGAGGCCGAGGAGATGCGCGCGCAGCTCGAGCAGCTCGGCGTGGTGAACGCGCTGGCGATCGAGGAGCACGAGGAGACGCTCAAGCGCCTGGAGTTCCTCACCCAGCAGCGCACCGACCTGTTCGACGCGCGCGCCCAGCTCACGCAGGCGATCCGCGAGATCGACGCCACGGCGCGCGAGCTGTTCCTGGCGACCTTCACCCAGGTGCGCGAGAACTTCCGCCAGATCTTCATGTCGCTGTTCGGCGGGGGCGAGTGCGACCTGCGCCTGGAGAACCCCGAGCAGCCCCTGGACTGCGACATCGAGATCCACGCCAGCCCGCGCGGCAAGCGCACGCAGCGCATCCACCTGCTCTCCAGCGGGGAGCGCGCGCTGGTGGCCCTCTCGCTGCTGTTCGGGATCTTCCTCACGAAGCCGAGCCCCTTCTGCCTCCTCGACGAGGTGGACGCGCCGCTCGACGACGCCAACGTCGGCCGCTTCGTGCGGATGCTCAACGAGTTCAAGCGGCGCACCCAGTTCATCGTCATCACGCACAATCCCCGCACCACCACCGAGGCGGCCGACGCGGTGTACGGCGTCACCATGCAGGAGCCCGGGGTGTCGTCGCTGGTGAGCGTGCGCATGAAGGGGAACTCGGTGACCGAGGACAGCATCCCCCTCGAGGCGGCGATCGGCGCAGGAGCGGCCACGGCGTGAGCCCGCGCGCGCGGCGTCCGGCGCCAGGCGCGGCCCTCCGCCGCCTGGCGCTGGGCGTGGCCCTCATCCTGGGCGCCCCGGCCCTCGCCGGGGCGCAGGGCACCGCGGAGGTCCGGGTGACCGTCCCCACCGAGGTGCCCTTCCCCGCCGCGCCGGAGATCCGGGTCCAGGTGATCGCGGAGCCCACCGTCCCGCGGCCGCTCACCGTGCAGCTCGAGGTCTCCGACCAGCCCACGTTCAGTCGCGTCGTCTACAGCGACCAGGTCATCGGCGAGTCGGTGACCTTCCGGGTGGTGCGCCTGCTCCCCGAGAACGCGAACATCTACCTCCGGGTGCGGCTGGTGGATGGCGCGGGACGGATCGTGAGCCAGCAGCTGTTCGGCCCGTACGCCACGGGCCCGCGCCTCGTCCTGCGCCGTCCCGTGGGGTCGACCGGGGTGGTGCTGTTCACCCCCTTCCCCACCTTCGTGTGGAGCGCGGCGCGCATCGCCACGCCCCCCGGCCCGTGGGCGTTCGACCTGCGCGTGACCAACGTGGCCACGGGGAAGGACGAAGTCGTTGCGCTCGGGCTGATCGACACGACCTTCACGCCGGTGGTGGGGCTCCAGGGGAACACCGCCTACCGGTGGAGCCTCGTGGGGCGGCCGGTGAACGGCGACCCGGCCGACGCGGTGACGCTCGTGGCCCCGTCCACCTTCGTGCTCAGCACCAGCGGCGCCCCGGTCGCCACCCTCGTCTACCAGAACTTCCCGAATCCCTTTCCCACCAGCTTCTCGGAGAGCACCTGCATCTGGTTCGACCTGAAGGAGCGGGCACGCGTGCAGCTCACCATCCACACCCTGCGCGGGGACCGGGTGCGCACGCTGGTGCCGGCGCCCGGGCTCTCCGGGGTGCTCGACGCCGGCGCCTACGGGCGGGTGGGCGACGGTCCCAACGCCGGGTGCGACCGGCGCCTGGAATGGGACGGGCGGGCCGACGACGGGCGGGAGCTCCCCCCCGGGGTGTACCTGCTCCTCTTCCGCGCGGGGAACGCGGAAACCGTCAAGAAGATCGTCTACCGGGGACGCTGATGCGGCTCGTCACCCTCGGCACGGGCACGGTCTCCCTCACCCCGGGACGGGGATGCGCCGGCCACCTGCTCGAGGCGGGCGCCGTGCGGCTCCTCCTCGACTGCGGCAGCGGGACCGCGCACCGGCTGTCCGCGGAGGGGGTGGACTGGATGGGGATCACCCACCTGGCGATCACCCACTTCCACGCGGACCACATCGGCGACATCCCCACCCTGCTCTTCGCCTGGAAGTACGGGCGCCTGCCGGGGCGGCGCGAGCCACTGGTGGTCATCGGGCCGGAAGGGACGGTGGCCCTCCTGGGCCGCCTGGCGCAGGCCTTCGGGAGCTGGGTCACCGCCCCCGGATTCCCCCTCGAGGTGCGCGAGGTGGTGCCGGGCGCCCCGCTCGACCTCGGCGACGGGGTGCGCCTCGTGGCGCAGAAGGTACCACACACCCCGGAGAGCGTGGCATATTCCACGGAGCGCGGGGGACGCCGCGTGGTGTACACCGGGGACACGGGGTTCGACCCCGCCCTCGGCACCTTTGCCGCCGGCTGCGACCTGCTCCTCTGCGAGTGCTCGCTCCCCGCGGCCATGGCGATCCCCGAGCACCTGACCCCGGAGCAGTGCGGCGAGCTCGCCGCCCTCGCCTCCCCCGGGCGCCTCGTCCTGACGCACTTCTACCCTCCGGTGGAGGCGGTGGACGTGAAGGCGCTCGTGGCCCAACGATTTGACGGCCCGGTCGAGCTGGCCCACGACGGCTGGCAGGCGGCGCTCGAGGAAGACTGATGCTGGTGGTGATGCAGCGGGACGCGACGAAGGCGCACATCGACGGGGTGTGCGAGGCCATCCGCCGGATGGGGTACCAGCCGGTGCCCATCCCCGGCGAGCAGCGCACGGCCATCGGCCTCACCGGCAACGATGGCCGCGTGGACGGGTCGGCGATCGAGGCGCTGCCCGGCGTGGCGCAGGTGCACTACGTCTCCAAGCCCTTCAAGCAGGTCTCACGCGAGTGGCGGCAGGAAGACACGCTGGTGACGATCGCGCCCGGCGTCACCTTCGGCGGGCGCGAGATCGTGGTGATCGCGGGCCCCTGCTCGGTGGAGAGCGAGGAGCAGATCCTCTCGGCCGCGCACAAGGTGCGCGCCGCCGGCGCCACCGCGCTGCGCGGCGGGGCGTTCAAGCCGCGCTCCTCCCCCTACTCCTTCCAGGGCCTCGGCAAGCAGGGGCTCGAGCTGCTGGCGAAGGCGCGCGCGGAAACGGGGCTCCCGATCGTCACCGAGGCGATGGACGACGAGGGGGCCCACCTCGTCGCCGAGTACGCCGACATGATCCAGATCGGCGCGCGCAACATGCAGAACTACTCGCTGCTGCGCACCGTGGGGAAGCTGGGCAAGCCGGTGCTCCTCAAGCGCGGCATCGCCGCGACCATCACCGAGCTGCTCCTCAGCGCCGAGTACATCCTCGCCGAGGGCAATCCCAACGTGGTGCTCTGCGAGCGGGGGATCCGCAGCTTCGACTCGGTGACGCGGAACATGTTCGACCTGAACGCGATCCCGGTGGTGCAGAAGCTCTCGCACCTGCCGATCATCGCCGACCCGAGCCACGGCACGGGGCTGCGCGACAAGGTGACGCCGATGGCGCGCGCCGCGGTGGCGGCGGGTGCCGACGGGATCATCGTGGAGGTGCACCCCACGCCGGAGCGCGCCCTGTCGGACGGGGCGCAGTCGCTCTACCCCGACCAGTTCGAGCAGCTCATGAAGGAGCTCGACGCGATCGCCCACGCGATCGGCCGCGAGCTGTCGCCCGCGCCGGCCCAGCCCGGCGCCGGGGCGGCCGCGCCCGCTGGAACCGCCCCCGCCGTCGTCGGGTAGGGCTTCTCATGAGAACTTCGATCATCGCCGCCGCGCTCCTCGCGGGCGCGGCGCTCCCGCTCGCCGCCCAGTCCACCGCCGCGGTGGACCGCGCCACGGCCGCCTGGGGCCGCATCACCTCGCTCCGCGCCGGCTTCCAGCAGGCGGTGACGAACCCGCTCACCGGCCGCACCGAGACGGCGCGCGGCGAGTACCAGCAGCAGGGGCGCACCCGGCTCGCGGTGCGCTTCACCGATCCCGCGGGCGACCGCATCGTGGCCGACGGGAAGCACCTGTGGCTCTACCTGCCGAGCACCACGCCGGGCCAGGTGCTCCGGAGCCCGATCGGCGAGGGGGCGGGCGGCGTGGACGTGACGGCGCAGTTCCTCTCCTCGCCGAAGACCCGCTTCACCATCACCCCGCAGGGCACCGCCACGGTGGGCGGCCGCGCGGCCGACGTGCTCCTCCTGGTGCCGAAGCACGCGGACGATCGCCCCTTCGCGCGGGCGACGGTGTGGGTGGACGCGAAGGATGGCCTCATCCGCCAGTTCGAGGTCACCGACGGGCAGGGGCTGACCCGGAAGGTGACCCTCACCGACGTGCGGGTGAACGCGAAGGTGGATCCCTCGGCGTTCCGCTTCTCCCCGCCCAGGGGCGTGCGCGTGGTCGATCGCTGAGCAGTCATCCTGAGCGCAGCGAAGGATCTGGCTTCGATACCCGAGGCCAGATCCTTCGCTGCGCTCAGGATGACTACATCAACCGAGGATCCCCTGCCCGTCGCGCGGCCGCCAGGTGGCGGCGGCGGTCTTCTTCGCCGCCTTCTGCTCGGCCGCCTTCTTCGCGCGCTCGAAGAGCTCCGCCTCGTCCTTCGCTCCCGCCAGCAGGTCGATCGCGGCCTGGAGCGCCGGATCGTCGGTGGCGCGGCGCACGAACTCCGCCTGGCGCCCGAAGGCGAACTGCGTCACCTGGTACCCGAGCAGCCGGGACACCAGCGGCGACACCGCGTCGTACGTCGCGCGGTCCACCTCCACCCCCCGCCGCTGCATCTCCGCGAAGAGCCCCGCGAGCATCGCCGGCGTGACGGAGAACTGCGGCGTCTGCACGGCGCGCTGGGCCTTGAGTGAGAGCGCGTAGGCCGAGAGCGCGTCGCGGAACTGCGGCACCTTCTTCCCCAGCGCCTGCTCGAACTCGCGCTCGCGCGCGCCGAGGGGGAGGTCGCCCACTTCGAGGTCGGGGGCGATGCCGCCGCCGCCCAGCACCGTGCGTCCCGCGTCGGTCTCGAACTTCGGCCGCGGCTTGCTGGTGTCGGCCACGATGAAGGGGCTGTCCTCGTCCTCGTCCTCGTCGCCGGTGGGGTGGCTGCGCCCGCGGTTGATGCTGCGCCCCGACGGGGTGTACCAGAGCGCCGTGGTGAGCTTGAGCGCCGCCCCTCCCTGCATGGGGAAGAGGCTCTGCGCGCTGCCCTTGCCGTAGGTGGTCGTCCCCACCAGCACCGCGCGGTCGTGGTCCTGGAGCGCCCCCGCCACGATCTCCGAGGCGCTCGCGCTCCCGCTGTCGACGAGCACCACCAGGGGGAGCCCCGGGAACAGTTGCGGGGCCCGGTCGGAGAACTCGGCGTCGGCCTCGCGCGTGCGGCCGCGCGTGCTCACGATCTTCTGCCCCTCGTCCAGGAACATGTCGCTCACCGCGACCCCCTGCTCCAGCAGGCCGCCCGGATTGGAGCGCAGGTCGAGGATCAGCGAGCGCGCGCCCGAGCGGCGGAGGGAGTCGATGCTGCGGCGCAGGTCGTCGTACGAGTCCTCGGCGAAGGCGGTGAGGTCCACGTAGCCCACGCCGTCGCGCAGCGTGACCGCGTGCTGCACCGAGTGCACCTGGATCTCGCGTCGCGTCACGGTGAAGGCGAGCCGCTCGCCCACGCCGGGGCGCTCCACGCCCAGGCTCACCTTCGAGCCGGCGGGCCCGCGCAGCAGCTTGAGCGCCTCCTCGGAGGTGAGCCCCGCGGTGGTGCGGTGGTCGATGAGCACGATGCGGTCGCCCGTCTGGATCCCCGCCTCCTCCGCCGGCGTGCCGGGGAGGGGGGCGATGACGACCACGCCCACGTCGCGCACGTCGATCTGGATCCCCACGCCCGCGTAGCGGCCGGTGGTCTGCTCGGTGAGCCGGGCGAGGCGCTGCGGCTCGAGGAAGGTGCTGTGCGGATCGTGGAGCTGGTGCAGCATCCCCTGCACCGCCTTCTCGTACAGGGCGGCTTCGCTGACGGTGTCCACGTAGTTCACCTTCACGTGGCGCATCACGTCGTCGAAGAGGCGGGCGCGCTCGAACGCGCTCGCCCCCCCCGCGCTGAAGCCGCGCTGCATGAGCCACCCGCCGGAGACCAGCGAGGCGCCCAGCACCGAGGCCACCACCACCGCCCGAGACCGCATGTTCGACCCGCTGCTGTTGGAGAGAGGAACGCTACCCGTGGTGAGACACGGATCAGGCGGGGAAAGTTTCAGGCCAGCGCCCGGCGAGCACCCGCGCGATCCGCGCTGAAACATCGCCCGGCGCCCCGCTCGCGTCCACGGCCACGATGGGGCCGCACTCGGGGTGCCCCGCCTGCCAGGCCGGGTCGGCGTAGGCGGTGAATGCCGCCGCGACCCGCGCGTGGAAGTCGGAGCCCTCCCCTTCCATCCGGTCGGCCCCGCCGCGGGCCGCGGCGCGGCGGAGCCCTTCCTCCACCGGCAACGCGAGCAGGAGGGTGAGGTCGGGGACCAGCCCGGCGGTCGCGAGGGCGTTGGCGGTCCGCACCTCGCCCTCCCCCAGCCCGCGCCCCGCCACCTGGTAGGCGTACGTGGAGAGGAAGAAGCGGTCGAGGAGCACGTCGGCCCCGCGGGCGAGGGCGGGGCGGACCTCCCGCTCCACGAGCTGCGCGCGGGAGGCCATGAACAGGTGCGCCTCCGCCCGCGGGGTGATGTCGCTCGCCGGGTCGAGGAGGATGCGGCGGATCTCGTCGCCCAGGATCGTCCCCCCGGGCTCCCGCACCGCCACCACCGTGCGCCCCCGCGCCGCCAGCCACTCGGCGAGGAGGCGGAGCTGCGTGGACTTCCCCGCCCCCTCCGCCCCCTCGAAGACGATCAGCCGCCCCGGGGCGCGCCCCCCGTCGCCCGCTGCCGCCACGCCGCTCGCGTCGTGCATGGTGCGGTGCCGGGGGTCAGGAGAGGGTGATGATCGGGCTGGCGGCCCCGCGCTCGATCCCCTCGAGGATCCACTCGTTCACCTTCCCCATCACCTTGTCGAAGTTCTCCTGCGCGACGAGCAGGCGCTGGTAGGTGGCGTTCACCTGGATCTTCCCCAGGAGCTGGTCGAGCTCCTGTTCCATCGCCTCGGTGGGGCGCTCGCCGCGCTGCATCATCTGCTGCGCATCCATGCGGAGCTTCTCCATCTGGCGCAGCATGTCGAGCGCGTCCTTGTCGGCGCCGAGGGCGTCGTTGGCGCGCTTGAACGCCTGGTACTCCGGGCTCTGGCCGATCGTGCGGCCGAGGTCGCGCGCCTTCTCGTCGATGTTCATGGAGTCGTCAGTCCGTGAGTCGTTTGGCGACCACGAAACGCTCGCGGCCCGCCAGGTCGAGCACCACCCGCACGTCGCCGAATCGCGCCGTCGCGGCCACGCATTCCGCGGCGAGCGAGGCCCGTCGCGCATCCACCTCCAGGGCGAGCATGCCCCCGGGCTCCAGCACCTCGGCGGCCTCCCGCACGAGGCGCGCCGTGTCCCGCATCCCCTCGTCGGCGCTGAACAGCGCCACCGCGGGCTCCCAGTCGCGCACGGCGGCGGGGAGGGCCAGCGCCTCGCCGTAGGCGATGTACGGCGGGTTCGACACCACCACCCGGGCGCGCGTGCCGGACGCGCGGAGGGGCGCGAGCAGCGACCCGTGGCGCAACTCCACCACGGCGCGCAGCACCTCACGATGCAGCGTCACGTTGCGCGCCGCCACCGCCAGCGCGTCGCGCGAGATGTCGGTGGCGATCACGCGGTCGAACCGCCCCTCGCTCGCCAGGGCGAGGGCGATCGCCCCCGAGCCCGTGCCCACGTCCACCGCGATCCCGCCACGCGCCTCCCCTCCGAGCGCCTCGAGGACGAGCTCCACGAGCAGCTCCGTCTCCGGGCGCGGGATGAGGACGCGCGGGTCCACGTCGAGGGTGAGGTGCCGGAAGGCGGCGCGCCCCACCGCGTACTGCAGCGGCATGCCCGTCGCGCGCCGTCGCGCGGCATCGGTCGCCCGCTTCCACTCGAGGTCATCGACCGGGGCCGACGCGTGCTGCGTGGCCCAGGAGCGGGGGACGTCGAAGAGGGCGGTGACGATGTCGGTGGCCTCGGCGCGGGGGTCCTCGACGGCGGCCGCGGCCAGGATCGCCTGGCAGGCGTCGACGAGCGCGCGCACGTCGCGCGCCGAGGGATTGGGGACTAGGGACTGGGGGCTAGGGGATTCGGACTGGGGTTCCCCAGCCCCTAGTCCCCAGTCCCCAGTCCCTGTTCTACGATCCATACCGCTCCTCCACATCCGCCACCCGCAGCGCGTCGATCAGCTCCCCGATGTTGCCATCCATGATCCCCGCCAGGTCGTGCGAGGTGAAGTGGATGCGGTGGTCGGTGACGCGCGACTGCGGGAAGTTGTAGGTGCGGATCTTCGCCGAGCGGTCGCCCGTTCCCACCTGCGTCTTGCGCAGGCGGGCGCGCTCCGCCTCCTGCTCCGAGAGGCGCAGGTCGAGGAGGCGCGCGCGCAGCACTTCCATCGCCTTCGCCTTGTTCTGGATCTGCGAGCGCTGGTCCTGCTGGCTCACCACGATCCCCGTGGGGAGGTGGGTGATGCGCACGGCGGAGTCGGTCGTGTTGACCCCCTGCCCGCCCGGGCCCGACGCGCGGTACACGTCGATGCGCAGCTCCTTGTCGTCGATGGAGACGTCGACCTCCTCCGCCTCGGGGAGCACTGCCACCGTGGCCGCGGAGGTGTGGATGCGCCCCTGGTTCTCGGTGGCGGGGACGCGCTGCACGCGGTGGACGCCGGACTCCCAGCGCATCGCGCCGAAGGCGCCGTCGCCGGCGACCTTGAACACCGCTTCCTTCACCCCGCCGAGGGTCCCGGCGGAGAGGGCCATCAGCTCCACGCGCCAGCCGCGCCGCTCGATGAAGCGGGTGTACATGCGGTAGAGGTCCGCGGCGAAGAGGGCGGCCTCGTCGCCCCCGGTGCCCGCGCGGATCTCCACGATCGCGTTGCGGTCGTCGAGGGGGTCGTGCGGGATGAGCAGGGGGCGCATGGCCGCCTGCAGCGCGGGGATGGATTCCTCGAGCCGCACGACCTCCGCCCGCGCCTCGGCGGCGAGGTCGGGGTCGTCAACGAGAACGAGCTCACGCACCTGCGCGAGCTCGTTCTCTTCCCGGGTGAGCCGGGCCGCCAGCTCCACGAGGGGGGCCAGGCGGCGGTGCTCCCTGCCGAGCTCCGCGAGCCGCTGGGAATCTCGCAGCGTCGCGGGCTCGGAGAGCAGCCGCTCGACCTCCGCCGCGCGCTCGAGCTGCTCGGCGAGTCGGTCGTGGAGGCTCAGGCTTCCTTCTTACCGTACTTGGTGCGGAAGCGCTCGACGCGGCCGGCGGTGTCGATCAGCTTCTGCTTGCCGGTGAAGAACGGGTGGCAGGCGGAGCAGATGTCGGTATGGATCTCCGAGGCGGTGGAGCGCGTCTGGAAGGTGTTGCCGCAGGCGCACTTCACGGTCGCGGTCGCGTACTCGGGATGGATGTCGGTCTTCATGGCGTGCCTCAGGGTCCCATTGGTGACAGCCGTACAATTTAACCCGATTGTGCCGCAAAACACAAGGTGACAAAGGGTTGCCCCCTTTGACAGGTTCGCCGAAGCGTCGTAACTTCGCGCCGTGCCTGCCAATACCTCGGAATTCCTCGCGACCGTACCCCTCTTCGCGTCGCTCGAGCCCGCCGAAGTCGCCCGCTTCGCCGAAGTCACCCGGGAAAAGGTCTTTCCCAAGGGCGCCGTCATCCTCCAGGAGAACGACCCGGGGGATGCCCTCTTCGTCGTCCGTTCCGGGCGCGTGAAGGTGGTGCTCATCGGCGAGGACGGCCGCGAGGTGATCCTCAGCGTCCTCGGGGTGGGCGAGCACTTCGGGGAGCTCTCCCTGATCGACGCCCAGCCCCGCTCGGCGCACGTGATCGCCATGGAGGAGTCCGCCATGCTGGTCCTCCATCGCGACGACTTCCGCCGGCGCGTCGAGGGGAATCCCACCGTCGCCTGGGCGATGCTCACCGAGCTCTCGCGCCGGCTCCGCCGAGCCGACGAGAAGATCGGGGGGCTGGTGCTCCTCGACGTGCCCGGGCGCATCGCCCGCCTCCTCGTGGACATGGCCGTGGAATCCGGCGGGCCGGCCATCGAGCGGCAGCTCACCCACCAGACGATCGCGCAGATGATCGGCGCGAGCCGGGAGACGGTCTCGCGCACGATGAAGGACTTCGAGGAGGCGGGGTGGATCACCGTGGAGAAGCGGCGGATCTCCCTGGCCGACGAGCCGGCGCTCCGCCGCCGCGCCCAGATCCGGGTCTGACCGCCTCGCGCATCCGGGCCTGAGTCGTCGGCGATGGCGCTGAGCGTCCGCTTCTGGGGAACCAGGGGGAGCATCCCCAGCCCGGGCCCCGAGACCGCCAGGCACGGGGGGAACACCCCCTGCCTGGAGCTCCGGACCGCCGAGGGGTGGCTGGTGATCCTCGACGCGGGGACGGGGATCCGCGAGCTGGGGCGGCGGCTGGTGGCGGAGGCGGCCGCCCCGGATGGCGGCCCCGGGGGCTCGATCCAGGGGGACATCTTCCTGAGTCACGCCCACTGGGACCACATTCAGGGCATCCCGTTCTTCGCCCCGATCTTCGGCCGGGGCCACCATTTCACGATCTGGGGGTCGAGCGCCCTCGAGGGGAGCGTGGAGCGGGTGGTGCGCGACCAGATGTCGCCGGTGGTGTTCCCCGTCACATTCGAGGAGCTGGACGCGACCATAGATTTCTGCCAGTTGGGTGAGGAGCGACGCGAGGGGCGCGGGTACGCGGTGCAGGCCTTCCAGGTCCGGCATCCCGGTGGTGCCCTGGGCTATCGCTTCTCGCCCCGTGGGGATGGCGACGCGGGCGCCGGTGGCGCCCTGGTCTACATCCCGGACAACGAATTGGGCGATGGTGGCCGCTACGACGCGCCGGACGACTGGCGCGAGCGGCTCGTGGCGTTCACCCGCGGCGCGTCGGTGCTGGTGCACGACACGATGTACACCGCCGAGGAATACCGGCGGCACGGCGGGTGGGGGCACTCGACCTACGACGACGCCGTGCAGCTCGCGCTGGATGCGGGGGTGGAGCGGCTGGTGCTCTTCCACCACAAGCCGGAGCGGGGCGACGCCGAGCTGGATGCGCGCGTGGCCGAATGCCGCGCGCGGGTGGCGCGTGACGGACGCCCGCTCGAGGTGATCGCCGCCGCCGAAGGGATGCAGTTGACGGTGTAAGCTCGTTCACACTCCGGAGGATCCATGACCCCCACGTTCCGCCGCGCCGCCCTGGCGCTCCTCGCCCTGGTCGCCGGCGTCGCCCCACGCCTCGCGGCCCAGGACACCCGCCCGACCGTGGCGGTGCTCGCCTTCGACAACAACTC
>DASWVQ010000176.1:0-2693 GCA_036401195.1 Gemmatimonadaceae bacterium | reverse complement strand
AGGCCGCGTTCCGCCAGCGGCGGCGGGCGGCGGGGGCCGGGATCGCGGCGAAGGTCCCGGTGGCGCGCACCGCGCGGCGGAGCGCCTGCGCGAAGGCCTCGGCGCTGGGGAAGCGCGCGGTGGGATCCTCGTGCAGGGCGCGGGCGATCACGCCCGCGGCGAGGGGCGCGGTGAGGGGGTCGAGCGCGGGATCGGCGGCGCGCCAGTCGGCGAGGATCCGTTCGGGCGACGCGGGGAGCGAGGGGACCGCGCCGGTGATCGCCTCGTGGGCGACGACCGCGATCGCCCAAAGGTCGGCGCTCGCGTCGCGCGCGCGCTCGGGAGGGGTGTACGCGGCGTGATCGATCGTCGAGCTGCCGGTGAGGTCGTGCGGCTCGTCGCCCTCGTGCAGGGCGCGCGCGATGCCGAAGTCGGCGAGGATCGCGTGATCGCCGGAGAGGAGCACGTTCCCCGGCTTGATGTCGCAGTGGATGATCCCGTGCGAGTGGGCGAGGGCGACGGCCCCGAGCAGCTCGAGGGTGATCGCGAGGGCCTGGTCGGTGGGGAGGCGATGGCCCCCCGCGAGGTGTCGCCGCAGGCTCTCGCTGGCGACGTAGGGCGCGATATAGTAGCGCAGCTCCCCCGCGCCGCCGGTGGAGAGCACGGGGAGGATGTGCGGGTGCTGGAGGCGCGCCGTCACCTGCACTTCGCGGCGGAAGCGCGCGAGCCCCGCCTCGGTCACCAGCTCCGGGGGGAGCACCTTGACCACGACCTGGCGGTCGAGCGCCACCTCGCGGGCCACGAAGACCCGCGACATGCCGGCACCGGTCAGTTCGTGCCGCAGCTCGTAGCCGGGGCCGAGGAGCTGCTGGAGGAGCTCACGGAGCTCCAGGCGGGGGGGCATGCAGCGGAGGCGGGAGCGAGCTCGGAGGGGAAACGGATGGCCAATGTGTGGCGGTGGGGCTCACCCGTGCAAGAGGCGTCACCGCGCGGGCGCGGGGTCCTCCGGGATCGCCAGGCCGGCGCGACCGGCGTACATCTCGGCGAGGAGGGACGCATGGGCCTCCTGCACGGCGCGGCGGCGTACCTTGAGGGTGGGGGTGAGGAAGCCGTTCTCGGTGGTGAACCCGCCTTCCACGACCGCCAGGCGCTTGGGACGCTCCACGCGGGGCAGCCCGGTGAGGCGGGCGGTCACTTCGTCGAGGAGCAGCTCCGGCGCGGGGTTCCCCTCGGGCGCGACGAGCATCACGAGGTAGGGGCGCCGGTCGCCGATCAGCACCGCCTGCGCGACGTGCGGGGAGGAGGCGACGCGCAGCTCGATGGGCTGCGGGGCGACGTTCTTCCCCCCGGCGGTGACGATCAGGTCCTTGAGCCGGTCGACGATGCACAGGAACCCGTCGCGGATCTCCCCCACGTCGCCGGTGCGGAACCAGCCGTCGGCCGTGAAGGCCTCGGCGGTCTCCGCGGGTCGCTGCCAGTAGCCGCGGGTCACCCCGGGTGCACGCACCTGCACTTCCCGCTCGTTGCCCAGGCGCACTTCCACGCCGGGATAGGGAACGCCGGCGGAGCCCAGCCGCAGCGCGCCAGGCTTGTTGGCGGAGATCACCGGCGAGGTCTCGGTGAGGCCGTAGCCCTCGTACACCGGCACGCCGGCGGCGTGAAAG
Source organism: Gemmatimonadaceae bacterium (assembly GCA_036401195.1). Lineage (GTDB taxonomy): Bacteria > Gemmatimonadota > Gemmatimonadetes > Gemmatimonadales > Gemmatimonadaceae > JACDHQ01. The sequence continues at coordinate 1,050 of DASWVQ010000176.1, read as the reverse complement.
AGCGCGCCCACGCGCGGGTCGAGGGGGGCGCCGCTGCAGATGAAGGTGCGCATGCGGCCGCCGAGCTTCGCGCGGAGCACCTCGAACACGAGCCGGTCGGCGAGGCGCCGGCGCACCGCCGACGCATGCTCCCACTCACAGGCGGTGTCGGCCGCCCAGCGCGCGAGGCGTCCCTTGAGCCCGGGGGCGGAGACGAAGGCCGCGTGGATCTTCTCGAAGAGCCGCGGCACGGCGATCACGTGGTGCGGCCGCTCGACGCCGACGTCGCGCACCACCGTCTGCGTCGACTCGGCGTAGACGATCGTGACGCCGGAGCCGAGGAAGTAGTAGTCGGCGGCGCGCTCGAAGACGTGCGAGAGGGGGAGGATGGAGAGGGCGACCTCGCCGGGCTCCACGCGGAGGGACCCGTGCTGCCGGGTGGCCGCGACCATCGCGGCCAGGTTGCCGTGCGAGAGCATCACCCCCTTCGGCGTGCCGGTGGTGCCGGAGGTGTAGATGAGCGTTGCCAGGTCGTCGGGGGAGACGGCGAGGGCGCGGTCGCGCCATGCCGCGGGCGCGGCACCCGGCGCACCGGCGTGCGCGAGGCGGGCGAGCTCGATCACGGCGGGGCCCGGCGGGACCTTCGCCGCCTGGTCGCTCCCCGAGGTGAAGACGACGCGCGCGTCGCAATCGCGGACGATTTCCGCGACCTGCGGGACCGGGAGGGTGGGATAGACCGGGACCGTGATCGCGCCCAGCGAGAGGGCGGCGTAATCGGCGACGACCCACTCCGGGGAGTTCGTGGAGAGGATGGCGACGCGATCGCCGGCGCGCACGCCGTGGGATTCGAGCAGGGCGGCGGCCGAGGCGACGCGTGATTCGAGCTGGCGATAGCCGACACGATCGGGCTGGCCGGCGATGCCCAGCGCCGGCTGGTCGCCGAAGCGCTCGACCGCGGTGATGAGGAGGCGGTTGAGGGTGTCCTCCGCGTACGGGGCGAGGGGGGGGCCGGCGAGGGTGGTCGCGGTGCTGGGCATGCGGGGAAAGCTACTCGCCGGCCGCAGGAGGCCA
>DASWVQ010000175.1:0-24754 GCA_036401195.1 Gemmatimonadaceae bacterium | reverse complement strand
CTCCGGGCTGCACGAGCCCACCAGCTACGACACCATCACCACCGGGCTCCCGAGCGAGAACGTGACCGCGCGGGTGGCGAAGGAGGTGCCGGGGATCGACGTGATCGTCTTCGGCCACTCGCACAAGGAAGTGGGCGACACGGTGATCAATGGCGTGCGGCTCATCCAGCCGCGCAACTGGGCGGGGAGCGTGGGGGTGGTCGCGCTGCACCTGGAGCGGGCCGCTGCCGGCTGGGGGGTAGCGTCGAGCACGGGGCAGCTCGTGCGCGCCGCGCGCCACGCGGAATCTCCCGCGGTGCTGGCGGCCACCGAGCAGATGCACCAGGCCACCGTGCGCTGGGCCACCGACTCGATCGGCTCCACGCCGGTGCGCTGGCACGCCGACTCGGCGCGCCTGAAGGACACCCCGCTGGTGGACTTCATCCTCGAGGTGGAGCGCCGCCACACCGGCGCCGACCTCGCCTCGACGGCCGCCTTCTCCCTCGACGCGAACCTCGCGCCGGGGAAGGTGACCGCCGGGTCGATCGCCGCCCTCTACCCGTACGACAACACCCTGCGCGTGGTGCGCATCACCGGCGCTCAGCTCCGCCAGTACCTGGAGCACAGCAGCCGCTACTACCTCCAGCGCCCCACCGGCACGATCGTCACCGACCCGCAGGTGCCGGGGTACAACTTCGACATCGTCGCCGGCGCCGACTACGCGCTCGACCTCTCGAAGCCGGTGGGCTCGCGCGTGGTGCGGCTCGCGGTGAAGGGAAAGCCGGTGGCCGATACCGACAGCTTCACCCTCGCGCTGAACAACTACCGGCAGACGGGCGGGGGTGGCTATGCGATGCTCGCGACCGCCCCGCTCGTGTACGACAAGCAGGAAGGGATCCGCGAGCTGCTCATCGAGGAGGTGCGTCGCCGCGGCACGCTGCGCCCCGAGGACTACTTCCAGCGCAACTGGGAGCTCGCCGGCGTGGGCACGAGCCCGGCGGCGCCGCGCGCGGCAACACCCGTCGCCCCCACGGCGCCCCTCGCGGGCCCGCGCCTCCGCATCATCAGCACCAACGACTTCCACGGGGCCCTCGAGCCCCGCAGCTACGACCGCTTCGGCCGGCAGGGGGGCGCGGCCTACGTCGCCTCGGTGATCAATGCCGCGCGCGCCGGGTGCAAGGCGCCGGACTGCGTCTCCATCCTCGTGGATGGCGGTGACCTCTTCCAGGGGACGCCGGTGTCGAACCTGTCGTTCGGCCGGCCGGTGCTCGCCTGGTTCAACCTGATGGGCTACGACGCCGCCGCGCTCGGGAACCACGAGTTCGACTGGGGACGCGACACCCTGCGCGCCCTCATGCGCGGGGCGAAGTTCCCCATCCTCGGCGCCAACGCGCGCACCAGCGACGGGCGCGACGTGGAATGGGTGAAGGACGACCTGCTCCTCCGGCGCGGCGGCCGCACCATCGGCATCATCGGCCTCGCGAGCATCAAGACCAAGTCGACGACGCGCGCCGCCAACACCACCGGGATGGAGTTCCCCCCGGGGGCGCAGATCGTGGACTCCCTCGCGAAGCGGCTGCGCGCGCGCGGCGCGGAGGCGATCGTCGTCATCGCGCACGACGGGGCGTTCTGCAACGCCACGGGCGCCGGCGAGTGCCGCGGCGAGATCGTGGACTTCGCCAACGAGCTGCGTGGCCGGGTCGACGCGATCGTCGCCGGCCACACGCACACGCTGGTGAACACCACCGTGAAGGGGATGCCGGTCACGCAGGCGCGCTCCAGCGGGCGTGCGGTCTCGGTGGTCGACGTGCCCCTCCGGGCCACGACCGACAGCGCGCGGCACGTGGTGTGGTCGGTCGGGACCGACACGATCGCTCCCGACGCGCGCGTCGCCGCGCTGGTGCAGCGCGAGGTGGCGAAGATCGCCCCGCGCATCGACCGCGTGGTCGTCACCCTTCCCGCGCCCCTCCCGCGCAGCGGCGACAGCGACGCGGGCCAGTACCCGCTCGGCAACGTGATCGCCGACGCGCAGCGCTGGGCGGCGAAGGGGGACATCGCCGTGATGAACAACGGCGGGATCCGTGCCCCCCTCCCGGCGGGCCCCGTGACCTGGGGGCAGCTCTTCGAGGTGCAGCCCTTCGGCAACATCCTGTACGAGGCGGTGATCCCCGGGCGCAACCTGAAGGCCTACTTCGAGCGGCTCGTGGGGGGCAGCTCGGTCCGCGTGCACGTGAGCGGGGTGAGGCTCGTGGTCGACACCACGCGGGCGCGCGGCGACCGCGTCACCTCGCTCACCGGCGCCGCCGGGCAGCCCTTCGACCCGGGGCGGAACTATCGCGTGATCATGAACGACTTCATGGCCACCGGGGGCGACAACAGCGGGCCGAACGGCCTCGCCACCTCCGTCCGCTCCCTCGACCTCGGGGACCTGGACGCGCTCGCGGACTACCTCGCGCGCCGGCGCACCGGCCTCGACATCCCGCGCGAGACGCGCATCCAGACCATCCCCGCCCGATGACCGTGATCGACCGCGAACTGCTCCGCCGCCTCCCCAAGGCGGAGCTGCACTGCCACCTCGACGGCTCGGTGCGCCCGCAGACGCTCATCGAGCTGGGCGACGCCTACGGGCGGCCCATGCCCGTGCGCGACCCGGCGGCGCTCGCCGAGTACATGCGCGTGGACGACGCACGCCACCTCGAGGACTACCTCGCCCGCTTCGAGATCACCCTCTCGGTGATGCAGACCGCCGAGGCGCTGGAACGGATCACCTACGAGCTGGTGGAGGACGCCTTCCACGACGGGGTGCGCTACATCGAGGTGCGCTACGCCCCGGTGCTCAACACCATGGAGCGGCTCTCCATGGGCGACGCGATCGAGGCCACGCTCCGCGGCGCGCAGCGCGCGGAGCGCGACACCGGCACGATCGCCCGCGTCATCGTCTGCGCACTGCGCAACCAGGAGCCCTCCATCGCGATCGCCCAGGCGGAAGTGGCCGCGCACTACAAGGGGCGGGGGGTGGTGGGCTTCGACCTCGCCGGCGGGGAGGAGGGGAATCCCGCGTCGCGCTTCGAGGAGGCCTTCGCCCTCGCGCGGCGCCACGACCTGTGCTGCACCTGCCACGCCGGCGAGGGGGCCGGCGCCGAGTCGGTGGCCGACACCCTGCACCACATCTGCCCCGAGCGGCTCGGCCACGCCACCCACCTGGTGGACGACCCGCGCCTGGTGGACGAGGTGTACCGCACCCGCGTGGCCCTCGAGTGCTGCATCACCAGCAACGTGCAGACGCGCGCGATCGACGCGCCGGCGCAGCATCCGGTGCGCACCTACCTGGAGCGCGACCTCAACGTCACGCTCAGCACCGACAACCGCCTCATGAGCCACGTGACCCTCACCGACGAGTACGACGTGGCCGCGCGATCGCTGGGGCTGTCGTTCGACCAGCTCTCGACCCTGGCGCTCAACGGGTTCCGCAGCGCCTTCCTCCCGGCGGCGGAGCGCGACCGGCTGCTCGAGATCGCGGAGCGGGACATCCGCGCCCTGCGCGGGGCGATCGCATGAGCGCCCCCGCCATGCGCTGGGGGGCGAGCGCCGCGCGCGCGGCGGCCGAGGCGATCCGCGCGCGCGTGCACGCCGCGCTCGGCGGCGAGGCGCCGGTGGCCGGGATCATCCTCGGGTCGGGGCTGGGCGGGCTCGCGGGGCGGATCGAGGGCGCGGTGAAGGTGCCCTACGGCGAGATCCCGGGCTTCCCGGACTCCACCGTGGTGGGGCATGCCGGCGCCCTCTTCGCCGGCAAGCTCGCGGGGCGCCCGGTGGTCGCGCTCTCCGGGCGCTTCCACATGTACGAGGGGCACGACGCCTCGCTCGCCGGGTTCCCCGCGCGCGTGCTGCACGCGCTCGGCGCGCCGGTGATGATCGTGTCGAACGCCGCGGGGGGGCTGCGCCGCACCTTCCAGGCGGGGGACCTGATGCTCATCGCCGACCACATGAACCTCATGTTCCGCAACCCGCTCATCGGCGCGCTCGAGGAGGGGGACACGCGCTTCCCCGACATGAGCGACCCGTACGACCGGTCGCTGCGCGCGCTGGCGCGGGACGTCGCGGAAGGGCAGGGGATCGCGCTCCAGGAGGGCACCTACATCGCCCTCCTCGGCCCCACCTACGAGACGCCGGCGGAGGTGCGCATGTTCGAGCGCCTCGGCGGCGACGCGGTCGGGATGAGTACCGTGCCCGAAGTGATCGTGGCGAAGGCGATCGGCATGCAGGTGCTCGGCATCTCCTGCATCACCAACCTGGCCTGCGGGATCTCGATGCATCCGCTCTCGCACGAGGAAGTCCTCGAGACCGGCGCCCGCGTGGCGTCGAAGTTCGAGGGGCTGATCGAGGGGGTGGTGGCGCGGCTCGGGTGAGCGCCGCTCTTCACGCGGGGAGAACGGAGGGGGCCCTGGAGGACCTACTTACACACACGGTCCCCCAGGGCCCCCTCCGTTCTCCCCGCTGCCCCTTGCCCGCGCGAGGCACATCACCTGCCGCGGCATTCCCGCCCGCGCAGCCCCCCGCCCTGTCGCGTTGCAGGAGAAACGGCGAGGGAGGGGCTGGAGGACCGTGTGTGTTGCTAGGTCCTCCAGCCCCTCCCTTGCCGTTTCTCCGTGTCGCCGCGAAAAAGACTACTGCTGCCGCGGCGGCGGGGCCGGCGGCAGGTTGCGCACGCGCGCCTTGAAGTTCTGGAAGGCCCGCGAGTCCACCGTGAGCCCCCGCAGGATCACCGGGTCGATCCGGCTGATCGTCGCTTGCGTCTGCGCCACGCGATCCTCTTCCATCGGGTGGGTGGCGAACCAGCTGTCCACCGCCCCCGGCTGGCGATTCCGCTCGTTGATCAGGATCTGGAACATCTGCGGGATCCCGTTCGGGCTGATCCCGGCGCGGATCACGTTGGTGATCGCCTCCTGGTCGGCCTGCGCCTCGTCGTCGCGGCTGAACTTCGCGAAGATCGCGCTGCCCCCCACCTGGATCGCCGCCTGACCGAGCCCGCTGTTGCAGACGCTCGTGAGCACGCACGCCAGGGTGACCCCCACGTTCGCCCCCTGCGCCTTTTCCATCTGCTTCACCGAGTGGCGCCGCACCACGTGCCCGATCTCGTGCCCGAGCACCCCCGCCAGCTGGCTGAGGTTCTGCGTGCGCTCCACCAGCCCCCGGTTCACGTACACGTAGCCGCCCGGGACCGCGAAGGCGTTCACCTCGTTCGCGTTCACCATGTAGAAATGGTACTGCACTTCCGGCCGGTTGTCGGCGAGCCGGGCGATGGAGTCCCCGAGGACGTTCAGGTACCGGTTGATCTCCGGGTCCTGCACGATCGGCAGCTGCGCGTTGATCTGCGCGGCGTACTCCTGCCCCATCTGCACTTCCTGTTGCGTCGAGACCCCGCAGGCGGTCTGTAGGGTTGCCGCCAGGGCGAGTCCCGCCCCTGCGACGAATCGCTGAATTCTCACTTGGTCTCTCCCCGTGGCTGTTCGTTCCAGCACCCCTGAAAGCGCACCTTCCGTGCCCGGCATGGTCCGGTTGTGAGGCTCCTCACCCTCGCCCGTGACCTGGGGCGCCGGAAAGCCCGCGAGCGGCAGGGGCTCTTCGTCTGTGAAGGGGTGCGGGCCACGGAGGAGCTGCTCCGCTCCCCCGTCACCATCCGCGGCGCCCTCTCCTCCCCCGAGCTCCACGACGCGTCGGGTCGTGCGGCCGCCGCGGTGGCGGGGCTCCGCGCGCGCGGCATCGAGGTGCTCGAGGTGGACCGGCGCGACTTCGAGAGCGCCGCCGAGACCGAGACCCCCCAGGGGATCCTCGCCATCGCCGCGATCCCGCACGCGGCACTCGACGGCCTCGCGGTCGGGGGCACCAAACGTTTCCGGCTCCTCGTCCTCGACGGGCTTCAGGATCCGGGCAACGTCGGCACCATCCTCCGCACCGCCGCCGCCTTCGACGTGGCCGCGACGATCGCGCTCCCCGGAACTGTTGACCTCTGGAACGCCAAGGTCGTCCGTAGCGCAATGGGCGCGCACTTCCACCACCCGACCTATGCTGCGACCACCGAGGCGCTGGCCGCGTTCCGTGCCCGGCATCACATGGCGCTCTGGGCGGCCGATGCTGGCGGCGAGCCCCTCGATCCCGCCTGTGCCCCCGAGCGGCTGGCGATCGTCGTAGGAAACGAGGGCGCCGGCCTCTCCGGCCCCCTCCGCGGCCAGGCCGACAAGCTCGTCGCCCTCCCGATCTCCACTGCCGTCGAGTCGCTCAACGTCGCCGTTGCGACCGGCATCCTTCTCTACGAACTCCGACCGTGACTCCCACCCTCGCCCTCGTGCTCGCCTTCGTGGTGGGTGCGTGCATTGGATCCTTCCTCAACGTGTGCATCGCCCGCTGGCCGCGCGAGCTGTCCGTCGTGCGACCGCCCTCGCGCTGCCCCCGCTGCGGCTACCGGATCCGGTGGTACGAGAACATCCCGCTGGCGAGCTGGGTGGCACTCCGCGGGCGCTGCCGCTGCTGCGAGGAGCCGATCAGCGTGCAGTATCCCCTCGTGGAGCTGGTCGTGGGCCTCACCTGGCTCACCGCCTTCTGGCAGCTCGGCGTGACCCTCGAGGCGCTGCGCGTCGCCGTGTTCGTGACCATCCTCCTCGGCGTGGCGATCACCGACGCGAAGCACTACCTGATCCCCGACGGCTTCACCCTCTTCGGCCTCTTCTGGGCGATCGGCAGCGCGGTGATCGCCTACATCCTCGCCGAGCCCTCCCGCTTCGCCGACCCCAAGGACGCCCTCATCGGCGCCTGCGCCGGCGCGGGGATGATCGCCATCGCGGGCTGGCTGGGTGAGGTGGCGCTCAAGAAGGAGGCGATGGGACTGGGCGACGTGACCCTCATGGCCTTCGCCGGCGCGGCCCTCGGCCCGGCCATGGCGATCGTCACCGTCTTCGTGGCCGCGCTGCTCGGGACCCTCGTCTTCCTCGGCGTGGTGTACCCCATCACCTGGGCACGCCGCAGCGCCTTCCAGCAGCAGACGGAGCTCGCCCTCGGCGCCGTGCGCGTGGAGCCACCCCCCGTCCCCTTCGGCGTGTTCCTTGCGCCCGCCGCGGTGGTCACGTTGCTTTGGGGGAATGCGCTCATCTCCTGGATCTATCGCGCCTGACGCGATGCGGCGGCCGGGCCTTCGCCTCGCCGCCGCGCTGCTCCTTCCCGCGCTCCTCGCCGCCTGCGGCGACCGGATGCGCTCCCCCGGCGACGAACTGGCCCGCCGCGTGGCCGAGGCGGTCCCCGCCATCGAGAAGGCGACGGGGCTGAAGTTCAAGACGCCGCCGAAGTACGAGGCGCGCACGAAGGACCAGGTGCGCGAGTTCCTGCTGAAGAAGCTCGCCGAGGAGAACCCGGCGCAGCAGCTCGCGAACGAGGAGCGCGCCCTGAAGCTGTTCGGGCTCATCCCCGACACCCTCGACCTGAAGAAGCTCTTCCTCTCGCTCTACACCGAGCAGATCGTCGGCTTCTACGATCCCGCCACCAAGACCCTCTACGTGGTGCAGGACGCGCCGAAGGACCTCCTCGGCGTGACCGTGTCGCACGAGCTGGTGCACGCCCTCCAGGACCAGTACATCGACCTCGATTCGCTGTACAAGGCCAACCAGGACCAGCCCGACCGCCAGCTCGCGGTGCAGGCAGTGGTCGAGGGGCAGGCCACCTACGAGCAGATGTCGGCGATGCTCGGGGGCGACGCGAACATCGCGGCGCGCCTCCCCGGGGGCTGGGACAAGGTGCGCGAGATGATCCGCGACGCGCAGGGCTCCATGCCGGTGTTCGCGACCGCCCCCACGGTGATCCAGGAAACGCTGATCTTCCCCTACCTGAGCGGCGCGGAGTTCGTGCGTCGCTTCGAGTCCGAGCGCCCGGGGCAGGACGTGCTGAAGAACCTCCCCGCCTCGACCGAGCAGCTCCTGGAGACGAAGGCCTTCTTCGGCACCCCGAAGGACGACCCGACGATCGTCACCCTGCCCGCCCCGCGCGGGGCGACGAAGGCATACGACAGCCAGATGGGGGAGTTCGGCACGCGCATCCTCGTCTACCAGCACGTGCAGGACCAGAACATCGCCATGCAGGCGGCGCAGGGGTGGGACGGCGACCGCTACATGCTCGTGCGCACCCCCCGGGGGGAGGGGATCGCCTGGGTGACGGTGTGGGATTCCTCGGTGGACGCGGCGGAGTTCGGCGACGCGATGGCCGAGGCGACGCTGCAGCGCTACGGCGGCACGCCGGCGAAGACGGCGAGCGGCGACCTGCGCACCTACACCGGCGGCGGGCGCAGCGTGGCGATCCAGAATGGCGAGATCGGGGGCCGGACCGTGGTGCTCTGGGTCGACCTCCCCGCCGGCGCCTCCACCGACGTCATCGACCTGAAGGCGGTCACGCTCAAGTAGGCGGCTGCTTTCTGCGGCGTCCATCGCGCCGCAAACTGCCGGGTTAGGAAACTACTGAAACAAGGAAAACTCTGATCTCTCCTGGAGCGCATGGAGTCCCGAGCTCATTGGGAGGGATCAGAGTTTTTCCAGTTTCAGTAGTTTCCTAACCCGGCAGTTTGAGGCGCAAGGAACGCCGATCTACCCCCCGAACCCGATCCGCGACTGGCTCGCCGCGCGCCCGGGGATGAGCACCACGTCGGACACCTGCTCGTAGGCGACGACGACCCGCTCCACCCGCTCGGCCGCGCCCCCGAACACCTGCTGGCGCCAGGCCTCGTGGCCCATGGGCTCCTCGCCGTGCGCCTCGTAGCGCTCGAGCACGGCGAAGCCGTCGGTGGCCGAGACCACCGCGCGCACCCGGTGCGAGTGCCCGCTCGCCATCCGCACCTCCACCACCACCTGCTCGCCGGCGGCGGCGACGTCGGCCGGCAGCTGGTCCCTGAAGTATCTCGCGTCGATCATGTTCCGCTCGGGTCGGCTGATGGTGGAGCATAGCGACGCAGGACGTCTTCCGCTGCCGGGATGAAGGCCGACGCGGAGGCCCCGCCCCCGTCGAGCGCGGCTGCCGAGCTCCGCAGCAGCTCCGCCAGCTCGCGGGCCAAGCGGCGCGGGTCGCGGTGCCCCTTCATGCAGGCGGCGAGGAGGTGCCGCGCATGCGACGCCACCACCTCGGCGGGCTCTCCCCCCGCCGACCGCCAGCCGATCGCCTCCAGCGCCTGCTCCAGCCGCGCCTCCACCACCGCGCGGCGCCCCCGCCCCTCGGCGGCCAGGTCCCCGTCGTACCGGGCGCGGAGCGCCTCGAAATCGGTCACGCCATTCATCCCGCGGATACTACAGCTTGCCGGTCCGCGGGGATATGGTATATCACGGTATCGGTTGCGCTCCCCGTCCCCACGGCGGGGAGCTGCCGTCTTTTCAGGAGTGGCCCCGCAATGCCCGCACTTCGCTTCCTGTCACGCCACGCGACGTCCGCCCTGCTGGTGATGGTTGCCGTGGGGGGCTGTGCCCCCGCCGCGGCCACGGCGTCGCCGCCTCCCGCCCCCGCCGGGGCCCCCGCCTCCGCCACCGCCGACACGGGGCACGCCGCCCTCGAGGCGATCGTGCGCGCCCGGGGCGACAGCGCCCGGCGTCGCTTCACGAAGGCCGACGTGGACTTCATGGCGGGGATGATCCACCATCACGCCCAGGCGATCCTCATGGCGGAGTGGGCGCCCACGCATGGGGCGAGCGCCTCGGTGCGCACCCTCGCCGCCCGCATCATCAACGCGCAGAGGGACGACATCGCCCTCATGCAGCGCTGGCTGCGCGACCGCGGGCAGCCGGTGCCCGCGGCCACCCCCGGCCCCATGAAGATGGTGATGGACGGCATGGAGCACGACATGCTCATGCCGGGCATGCTCACCGACGCGCAGCTGCGCGAGCTCGACGCCGCGCGCGGGTCGGCGTTCGACCGCCTCTTCCTCACCTACATGATCCAGCACCACCGGGGCGCGGTCTCGATGGTGAAGGAGCTCTTCGGCTCGTATGGCGCGGCCCAGGACGACACCGTCTTCAAGCTCGCGTCCGACGTGAACGTCGACCAGACCACGGAGATCGAGCGCATGCAGAAGATGCTCGCGACCCTGCTGATCGACGGGCAGTTGCAGTGATCCGCCGTTCGACGAACCAACCCCTCCCCACGTTCGCCCGAGGAACCGTCATGGCAGTGATTTCCCCCGAACCACGCTTCGCCCTCCCGTCGCGCGCGCTGGCGCTCGTGGCGGCGCTGGCCGCGGCCGGCTGCGCCCCCGCCGCCGGCACCGGCAGCGCCACGCCCGCCCCGGCCCCGGTGAGCATGTCCACCGCGGCGCCGAACCCCGACCCGCGCGTGGGGCTGCGTGCCGGCCTGTTCGACGCCGGCGAGGCGACCTGGAACATGCGCGTCCTGTCCAAGACGCCCCCCTCGGAGAAGTTCGCGGGGGTCACGAACTCGGACCTGGCCTTCACCGGCAAGTACGCGATCCAGGGCAACTACAACGGCTGGCAGATCTGGGACATCTCGGATCCCACGAAGCCGGTGCTCGCCACCGCGTACGTGTGCCCGGCGTCGCAGAGCGACGTGTCGGTGTACAAGAACCTCCTCTTCGTCTCGGGCGAGGGGCTGGGCGGGCGCCTCGACTGCGGCACGCAGGGGGTGCAGGATACCGTGAGCCGCGACCGGCTGCGCGGGCTGCGCATCTTCGACATCAGCGACATCCGCAACCCGCGCAACGTGGGCAACGTGCAGACGTGCCGCGGGTCGCACACGCACACGGTGCTCGCCGACCCGAAGGACCCGGAGAACGTGTACGTCTACATCTCCGGCTCCTCCGGCATCCGCTCCCCGAACGAGCTGCCCGGCTGCGAGCGCGAGGGCCCGAACTCGGCGCTCTTCCGCATCGAGGTGATCAAGGTCCCCGTCGCGCACCCGGAGCAGGCGGCGATCGTCAGCTCGCCGCGCATCTTCAATGACCTCGTCGCCCCGCCGCGCCACGGCGAGACGGCGATCGACATCGCCCAGGCGAAGAAGGAGGCCGCCGAGGGGCGCGCGAAGGGGCTGTTCGTGGCGGAGCTGTTCGGCGTGGAGCGGGTGCTCCCGCCCCGCTTCACCAACCCCATGCTCGACAGCGTGGTGAAGGCGAACGGGCACACCACCGCCACGGCGTCGGACAGCGCCGCGCTGCGCGAGGCGCTCCCCCGGATCCTGGCGAAGATGTTCGGTGAGGAGCCCTCGGGGAACGGGCCGCGCCCCGGCCCCACGCAGTGCCACGACATCACGGTCTATCCCGGCATCGGGCTGGCCGGCGGCGCCTGCGAGGGCTACGGCATGCTGCTCGACATCCGCAACCCGGCGCAGCCGGTGCGCATCGACGCGGTGGCCGACTCGAACTTCTCGTACTGGCACTCGGCCACCTTCAACAACGACGGCACCAAGGTCCTCTTCTCCGACGAATGGGGGGGCGGCGGCGCGCCGAAGTGCCGGTCCACCGACCCGAAGGAGTGGGGCGCCGACGCGATCTTCGCGATCGTGAACGGGAAGATGCAGTTCCAGAGCTACTACAAGATGCCGGCGCCGCAGACGCAGTTCGAGAACTGCGTGGCGCACAACGGGAACCTCATCCCCATCCCCGGGCGCGACGTGATGGTGCAGTCGTGGTACCAGGGGGGCATCTCGGTGTTCGACTGGACCGACGCGAAGCACCCGCGCGAGATCGCCTTCTTCGACCGCGGCCCGGTGGACTCCACCCGCATGGGCTCGGGCGGCACCTGGTCGGTGTACTGGTACAACGGCGCCATCGTGAGCTCCGAGATCTCCCGCGGCCTCGACATCCTCGAGCTGGTGCCGAGCGGCTTCGTGTCGCAGAACGAGATCGACGCGGCGAAGACGGTGAAGCTCGACTACCTGAACACGCAGGGGCAGCCGCACTACAGCTGGCCGGCGACCTTCGCCCTGGCGCGGTCGTTCGTGGACCAGCTCGAGCGGTCGCACGGGCTCTCCGCGAGCCGCATCGCTGCGGTGCGCAGCGCCCTGGCGGGCGCCGAGCGTGAGGACGGCTCGGAGCGCCGCGAGGCGCTCCAGAAGCTCGCCACCTCCCTCGGCGCCGACGTCGGCCCTTCGTCCGATGCGGCGAAGGTCCGGATGCTGATCGATGCAGTGAACCGGCTGGCGCAGTAATACGCAGTGAGACGCTGATGCAGGAGGCGCCCCCGGCCGATGGCTGGGGGCGCCTCTTGCTTTTCGCCGTCATCCCGTCGCGCCGGACAGACGAGGTGACGATGAGGGGGTACCAACTGGAACCCCTGATCGCTCCGCGACGCAGCGAAGGCCGAGGCGCCGGACAATTGGGGTGAGAAAACAACGATAGGAACGAAAAGGCCTCGTCTCTCCCAGAGCATCCACGATCCCATGCTCGGGGCCGGGAGGGTGAAATGATGAGGAGCAATCAGCAGGTACAGTTTGTACCCCCTCATCATCACCCCGTCTGGCCGGCGCGATGAAGATCGAATGCGCACGGAGCGATTCGCTGGTATCGCCCTTTTCCTGTTTTCCTACCCGAACGGCCCGGCGCGATGACGGCGAATCGGGCTATCGTCCGATGTCGACTGCGATGTGCCGCCACTTCCCCTGCCGGAAGCGCACCATCGACAGCGTGCACCGCGTGATGTGCCCCGCGAGGATGGCGAGCCAGATGTCGAGTGGGTCGAGGTGGCCGAACTCCTCGATGAGCGTGCAGATGCCGAGGGGGACGATCACCTGGGAGATGACCGAGATGTAGAGGGGGCTCTTCGTGTCGCCCGTGCCCTGCAGCCCGCCGGTGTAGGTGAGGGCCACGGCGATGAACAGGCCGGAGAGGCTGAGCACGTGCAGCAGCTGCACGCCGATCCCCGCAACCACCGGGTCGTGCATGCCGAAGATCCCCAGGAGCTGCCGCGGGAGGAAGAGGAAGGCGAGCCCGAACGCCGCCGCGCCGCTCGCCGCGATGCGCGCGGCCACGTGCACCGCCGCCGTGGCGCGGTCGGGCTTCCCCGCCCCCAGGTTCTGCCCCGCCACCGCCGCCGCCGCCCCCAGCAGCCCCACCGACGTCCACGTCACGAAGGAGAAGAGCTGCCCGTACGACACCGCGTACGCCGCCTGCGCCGCCGCGCTCTGCGCCAGCGACCCGATGTAGGCGAGCATCAGCAGCCCGCCGATGTTCATCGCGATGCCCTGGATCCCGGTGGGGAGCCCGAAGCGGAACAGCGATCGGATGATCCCCCAGTCGGGGGCGTAGCCGTGCCCGCGGGGGAACGACACCACCCAGCCCCCGCGCACGAGCTTCCACACGGCGTACGCCGCGAAGAGCATCGACGCCAGCGACGAGCCGATCGCGGCGCCGGTCACCCCCAGCCGCGGCACCGGCCCGAGGCCCGGGATGAGCACCAGGTTGAAGGCGAGGTTCAGCACCGTCAGCACCACCCCCATCACCATCGGGGTCCGGGCGTCGCCCGCCGAGCGCAGCGCGCCGCTCGTCATGAAGAACACCAGCATCCCCGCGCTGAACACCATCGAGATCCGCAGGTAGGGGAGCGCCTCGGCGCGCACCTCGGGGGCCGCATTGACCAGCCGCAACAGCGTGGGTGCGGCCAGGTAGCCGATCGGCGCCAGTACCAGCAGGGAGAGCCCGGCCGCGGTGAGGAACGCCTGGTACACCACGCGGTCCGCCTTCTCCTCGTCCCCCGCCCCCGCGAAGCGCGCCACGAGCACGCTCATCCCGGTGAACACCGACATCAGGAAGACGATCACCACGATCCAGATCTGGTTGGCGACGCCGATCGCCGCGTTCCCCGTGAACCCCACGAAGTGGCCCACGAGGATGTGGTCCACCATCGCCTGCACCCCGCCGAAGATGTTCGTGAGCATGGTGGGCCAGGCCAGGCGCCACACGGCGGGGGCGAGGGGCCCCTCCACGATGGAACGGTCGAAGCGCCGGCGCTCCGGCGCGGCGGGGGGAGCGGGGCGCGCGGGCGTGTCGGCCACGCCGGTGCTCGCCCGGGCACTCGCCAGGCTCGGCGTCGCCGTGACGGCGGCCGCGGGAGCCGCCGGCGCCGGGGTCGCCGCTGGCTCCGCTGGCCCTGTGGGGGGAAGGCCGGGGCGGGTCACGGCCATAATGTACATCGCGCCGCCCGCGATGCATTCTTTCGCCGGATGTCGAATTCCCGCCCCCTCGCTCGACGTACTGGTGAGCGGGGGAACGCCGGCCCCACCGGCGGCGGCCCTCCGGACTCGCAGGACCACCCCACCCAAGGAGGCAGGACGATGCGCGTCATGGTCATGGTGAAGGCGAGCCCCGAGAGCGAGGCCGGCCAGATGCCCAGCACCGAGCTGCTGGAGGCGATGACCCGCTACAACGAGGAGCTGGCCAAGGCCGGGGTGCTCCTCGCGGGCGACGGGCTGCACCCCAGCTCGCGTGGCGCCCGCGTCCGCTTCTCCGGAAAGAACCGCACGGTGATCGATGGCCCCTTCGCCGAGACCAAGGAGCTGGTGGCCGGCTTCTGGATCTGGCAGGTGAAGTCGCTGGAGGAGGCGATCGAGTGGGCGAAGCGATGCCCCAACCCCATGGAGAGCGACTCCGATCTCGAGATCCGCCAGATCTTCGACATGGACGACTTCGGCGCCGAGATGACCCCCGAGCTGCGCGAGCGCGAGGAACGCCTCGGCATGACCATCAACGAGAAGACGGGCCGCTGACGCCGCGTCCCGATCCCGCGCCATGACCGCGCCGGATGTGCACCGCGTGATCGACGCGGTCTGGCGGATGGAGTCCGCGAAGCTGGTGGCGGCGCTCGCGCGGCGCGTGGGCGACGTGGGGCTCGCGGAGGACCTCGCGCAGGATGCCCTCGTCGCCGCCCTCGAGCAGTGGCCATCGTCCGGGGTGCCCGACAACCCGGGTGCCTGGCTCATGGCCACCGCGAAGCGGCGCGGCGTGGACCAGCTGCGCCACCGCACGATGGCCGAGCGGAAGCACGAGCTGCTCGCGCCGGAGCTCGACGCGCGCCGCGACGAGGCGCTCGCCGCGCTCGAGGCCTCGCTCGACGACGACGTGGGCGACGACCGGCTGCGCCTGGTCTTCATCACCTGTCACCCCGTGCTTTCCACCGAGGCGCGGGTCGCGCTCACCCTCCGGCTCCTCGGCGGGCTCACCACCCCGGAGATCGCGCGCGCCTTCCTGGTGCCGGAGCCCACGATGGCGCAGCGGCTGGTGCGCGCGAAGCGCACCCTGGCCGAGGCGCGCGTCCCCTTCGAGGTGCCGCGCGGTGCGGAGCGGCAGGCCCGGCTCGTGTCGGTGCTCGAGGTGATCTACCTCGTCTTCAACGAGGGGTACTCCGCCACGGCGGGGGAGGAGCTCGTGCGCCCCGCGCTCTGCGACGAGGCGCTCCGCTTCGGGCGGATCCTGGCGCAGCTGGAGCCGGCGGAGGCCGAGGTGCATGGGCTGGTGGCGCTGATGGAGCTCCAGGCGTCGCGGCTCCGCGCGCGCGTGAGCGCCACGGGGGAGCCGATCCTCCTCCCCGACCAGGACCGCTCGCGCTGGGACCACCTGCTGGTGCAGCGCGGCCTCGCCGCCCTCGCGCGCGCGCAGTCGCTCGGCGGGGCGATGGGGCCGTACACCCTGCAGGCCGCGATCGCGGCCTGCCATGCGCGCGCCCGCACCGCCGCCGCGACCGACTGGGTGAAGATCGCCGCCCTCTACGACGCGCTGGCCTCGCTGGTGCCCTCCCCCGTGGTGGAGCTCAACCGGGCGATGGCGGTGGCGATGGCCTTCGGCCCGGGGGAAGGGCTCGCGATCGCCGACGCCTTGTGCGAGGAGCGCGCCCTCCAGCGCTATCACCTCCTGCCGGCGGTGCGCGGCGACCTCCTCCTCCGGCTCGGGCGGCTCGACGAGGGGCGGGCGGAGCTCGCGCGGGCGGCGTCGCTCACGCAGAATGCGCGGGAGCGGGACCTCCTGCTGGAGAAGGCGAAGGCGCGCTGACGCAGGAACGGCAACGGCGTCGTCGGTCCTCGGACCCCCGTCCTCGGTCGTCGGTCCGGAAGCAGAAGCGAGCGGCGCGCGAGGCGCGCGCTTCCGGTTCCTGGCCGAGGACTGACGGCCGAGGACTGAGGGCCGAGGACGCCGTTGCCGTTCATCCCGTGTGGTTTCTTCGCCGCCGCCCCGCCGCGTACCCGACCACGGCACGGCCTACCGCCACCACCACCACGAGCAGGAGGAGCGCCCGCACCGGAACCTCCGAGCGCTCCCCCGCCACCGCCTCCGCCACGAGGATCGCCAGCGCCGTGAGCGACGCGAAGCGCAGCGCGCGGCGCCAGATCGCGAGTGCCGCGGTGACCTCCTCGTCGGCTGCGTCCATGCGCTACCAGTCCCCCCGCTCGCGTCCGAGCTGCCACGCCATGGCCAGCGCGACCAGCACCCCGCCGATGTTCACCAGGAACCCGCCCCACAGGAACACCAGCCCCGTGTCGCGGTCGGTCACGTGGAAGGCCCACGCCGCGATGCACAGCCCGGCCACCGTCCAGGCGACCATCTCGAGGCACACGCGCACCAGCTCCCACTGGTACATGCGCTCCGTCTCGCGCGACGCGGCCTCGCGCTCCTGGCCGATGCGCTCGTACTCCGCCTGCACCCACTGCGGTCGCGGAATGCGTTCCATGAAGGGAGGGTCGGGGTGAGTGCGGTACCCGGAACGCCGGACCGGGATCCCTACCAGAGGCCCGGCACCAGCCGCCAGCGCACCTGCGCGGCATAGTCGGCGTAGCCCGGAAGCTCGGCGCGCAGCATCCGTTCCTCCACCCTGATGCGCGCCGCGAGGATGGCCACGGGCATCGCGGTGAAGATCGCGCCCGCCGCGGACCCGAGCCAGAGGGCGAGGCCGACCATCACCGCGACCAGGCCGGCGTACATGGGGTGGCGCACCACCGCGTAGGGGCCATCGCGCACCACCACCTGCCCCCGGTCGGCCTGGTGGCGAACGACGGAGGCGGCGAAGGCGTTGGTCTCGAGGGCCCGGTGGACGATCCACCAGCCCTCGACGAACGCCGCGAGTCCGATCGCGCGGAGCCAGGGCGCGAGGGGTGGCAGCAGGTGCAGTCGCCACACGTCCGCAGCGCAGAGGGCGACCAGCGCCGCGTAGGTGGCCATGAATGCCGCGATGAGCACGCGATCGGTGGCGGGCTGGCCGCGTCGCACGGGCAGCCCCTTGCGCTCCTCCATGAGCTGGCGCTGCACGCGCCAGAGGCGCGCGTCGCTCGCGCCGCGAATCACCAGGAGCGTGACCAGCAGCACCCATGCCGCTGGCCAGCGCCAGGTGCCCGCGCCGAGCCGGAGCAGCACGGCGAACAGCGCGACGTATCCCACCGTGCCCGCGGCCTGGCGCATCATCGGCGGCATGGCGAATGGACGAGCGAGAGATCCGCCCCGGACGCGCCGGGGCCGGATCCTTCGCGTGGCTCAACAGGACGACGTGGTCGCCTCAGGGCTGCCGCCGCGCCGCCGACGCGTCGCGGATGGGGCGGAACTCCGACGTCGTCCGGTAGTTCGGCCACGCCCGCGAGTTCGCCAGCTCGATCCCCATCCGGTAGAGGGCGGTCATGTCCTGCACCATGCCCTGCACGTTGAAGGTGGCGGGGTCGTACTCGTCGGCGGGCTGGTGGTACTTCCTGTCGTCGTACGCGTCCTTCGCCGCCTTCCCCGCGGCGACACCGCCCGTCACCAGGTCCTCACCACTCTCGATGTAGAGCATGGGGACGCCGCGCTTCGCCATCGGGAAGTGGTCGGAGCGGAAGAAGTACCCCGCCTCCGGGTGCGCGTCGCGCGCCACCACGCGGCCTGCCTCGCGCATCACCCGCTCGAGCGGCTCCTCGAGCTCACTCTGGCCGTAGCCGATCACGAGCACGTCGCGCGACGGTCCCGCGGCGGAGAGCGCGTCCACGTTGAACCCCGCCACCGTGGTCTCGAGGGGGTACACGGGGTTCGCCGCGTAGTACTCGGACCCGAGCAGCCCCTTCTCCTCCGCCGTCCACGCGGCGAACACGATCGAGCGCTGCGGCCGCGGGCCCCTCGCGAAGGCGCGGGCCAGCTCGATGATCGCGGCCACGCCGCTCGCGTTGTCCACCGCGCCGTTGTAGATGCTGTCGCCGCGCGCATCGGGGGCGCCCACCCCGAGGTGGTCCCAGTGCGCCCCGTAGAGGATCGTCTCGTTCGGGTGCGTGGTGCCGGCGAGGCGCCCCAGCACGTTCCGCGACCGGATCACTTCCTGCTGCACCGCGTAGTTCGCCGAGAAGGTCGCGTTCCCGAGCGTCACCGGGCGGAAGTCGCGCCCCTGCGCCTGCCGCTTGAGCGCCTCGAAGTCGAGTCCCGCGCTGCGGGCGAGCTCCACCGCCAGGTCGCGCTGGATCCACCCTTCGAGCGGCGGGTGCACCGACGACGGATCCTGGCGCACGATGTCGAACATCGTGTTGATGTTCGAGTTCTTCACCGTCGCCCAGCCGTACGACGCGGGAGCCGTCTCGTGCACGACGAGGAGGCCGGCGAGCCCCTGCCGCGCCGCTTCCTCGTACTTGTACGTCCAGCGGCCGTAGTAGGTCATCGCCTTGCCGCCGAAGTCGCCCTGCCCGCTCTCGAAGTCGGGATCGTTGATCAGCACCACGCCGACCTTGCCGCGCAGGTCCTGCCCCTTGAAGTCGTCCCAGTTGCGCTCGGGCGCCTTCACGCCGTAGCCGAGGAAGACGAGGGGGGCGTTCTCGATGCGCACGCGGGCGGTGTTCTGCATGCTCGCCCGCACGGCGATCTGCTCGCCCTGCGTGAGTGCGCGGGA
Source organism: Gemmatimonadaceae bacterium (assembly GCA_036401195.1). GTDB lineage: Bacteria > Gemmatimonadota > Gemmatimonadetes > Gemmatimonadales > Gemmatimonadaceae > JACDHQ01. Next base: position 5,927 of record DASWVQ010000175.1, on the reverse strand, counting down.
GGTCCCGCCCATCGTGAGGGTGAGGGTGGGCGTTCCCGCGATCATCGACTGGAGGAGGGGCACCTCCTGGTACCAGCTCCCGTTCGGCCCGCCCGGCTCGAGCCCCGCGGCGCGGAACTGCGCGGCGATGTACTCCACCGTCTTCGTCTCCCCCGGCGTGGCGGGGCCGCGGCCGAGGAAGGAGTCGGAGGCGAGCACGCGCACGTGCTCGGCGAGGCGATTGGCGTCGATCGCGGCGCTCCCGCTCGCGGGCTGCTGCTGCACCGCGGGAGCGCAGGCGCCGGCGACGAGGAGGGCGAACGCGGTGAGGCGATGGTTCATGGCAATGGGGCGAGTTCCGGTGAAACTGGTGAACCCGTAACCTGTCCCGGGGGGGCGGGGCTGTCCAGCGGCCGCGCGAGGCGCAGGCGGCACCGGCCCGTGCCCGCCCGTGCCTGCCCGGGCCTGCCCGTGCCTGCCCGTGCCTGCCCGTGCCTGCCCGGGCCTGCCCGCCGGTCAGCGCCGCCGCACGCGGATGTCGCGCCAGGCAACCCCCCGCGGATTCTCGAGCCGCCCCACGAGGCTGTCGCCCCGCGCCACGAAGTGCCAGCGCCATCCCCGCATCGGACAGCTCGCCTCGCCCGTGCGTCGCGCGTACGTGCACGGGAGCACGCCCATGTTCTCCTCCGCGCCCGCCACGATCTTGTTCAGCGTCCACTCGAGGCGCTCCACCGCCGCGGTCGCGGGGGGCGCGGCGCTGTCTGGGCGGAAGTGGTACACGACGACCTCGTCGTGGCAGGCCGGCTTGCCCACCGGCCGGCAGGTTGAGGTGCCCTGCCAGTCGCCGACGAGCGAGGTCGGGGCGCCCGCGGGAGCCTCGGGGATGCCCTGGGCGCTCGCCGGCCTTGCGATGGTGCTCGCGGCGAGGAGCGCCAGCATCGCCCGCGCGCATGATCGTGCCGCTGTCACCTACCCTCCCGTGCCGAAGGAGACCGTCGCTCCATCCTCCGGGATTACGAGCCGCGAGCCGCCGGCGTTGTCCGGGATCGCCCCGCGCAGCGCGCCGCGCGAGAGCCGGCAGTGGTTCACCGTCGCGAAGTGCACCGCGACCACCGTCGCCCCGGGCGCCGCCCGGAGCACTTCGCGCACGTCGTCCACGTCCATCGTGATCGGCCCGCCCTCGAGGAACTGCGCCGCCCCCGCGTTCACAACGGCGACGCGCGGCCGGTACGACGCGATCGCGGCCTCGGCCGCCGGGCACCACACGGTGTCCCCCGCGATCCAGGTGCGTGGCTCCCCAGCGGCATCGATCACGAAGCCCGACACCTGGCCCATCTTCCGCCCCACCTCCCCGCGCCCGTGCTCTCCCCCGGTGCGCGCGAGCCGCCATCCGAGCCACTCCGCCTCACCGTCCACCGGCGTCACGCGCGTGCAGCCGCTCGCCCGCAGCGACTCGGCGTCGGCCGGCTGGCAGGCGATCGGCAGCGCCGGCGGCAGGAGCTCGCGCGCGGCCGCGTCCCAGTGGTCGCGGTGCAGGTGCGTCACGATCACGCCGTCGAGGGTGGCGATGAGCGCGCGGAGCGCCGCGTCGCCGAGGGGAAGGGGAGTGAGCGGGATGCGGTCGTCGTTCCCCGCGTTGGCCACCGGATCCATCGCCCCGGCGGGGCTGAGCATCGGGTCCACGAGCACGGTGCGGCCGCCACCGCGGAGCACGAGGGTGGCGTGCCTGATCAACTGGATGTCCATGCGATCAGGCTAATCTCCGGCCCAGCGATTTGCACCTGCGGGCACCGCCGTCCCGGGGCGCTACCCGAGCGACGAGAACAGCACCACGCTCACCGAGGCCGCCGCGAGGGCGGTGAGGATCAGCCCCTGCACCGCGGCCCACCACCAGGACACGCCCTGCACGCGGCGCACCGCGGCCACGAGCCAGCCGATCCCCGCCACCGCGGCGGGCACGAAGAGGAGGATGGGGAAGGAGGGGAGCCAGCCGGGGACGCGCTCCACGGTGCCCCACGCCAGCTTGAGGCCTGTCGCGAACAGGATGACGACACTCGCGAACAGCGCGAGCACCCCGAGGGCGTGCAGCGCAAACACCGCCTCGTCCACGAAGCGGCGGCGCGCGGCGGAGAGGATCCAGCTTCCCGCCGCCACGGCCACGCTCCCCGCCAGCAGCCCGCGCGTCACCGCCTCGATGTATGCCGCCGCGCCCTGGTACGCCTCCAGGTGGTAGAAGCGCGCATCCACCCCGCGCGTCGCCACCCACACCGTCGAGAGCACCGCGCCGGCCACGAGGAACAGCTTCAGCGGCCCGACGTACGGCGACCGGCGGCCGCGGCGATACTCCGCGGTGAGCGCGCCGGGGCGCAGCATCGCCCTGGCGGTGCGCAGCAGCCGGCCATCCACGTCGAGCGCCTCGCCGAGCGCCTCGCGGATCACCACCCAGCTCGGCGCGGCCAGGTCCACCGCCTCCTGGCCGCACTGCGCGCAGTAGCGGCCCTCGAGCGGTGCGCCGCAGTTGAGGCAGCCCGTGGTCGCCGGCTCGTCCCGCGAGTGATCGCTCATGCGCGGCGGCCTCGCACCCCCCTCACCCGCGCGCCGGCCGGCTCGCCGCGACGAGGGCCGCGACGTCGTGCGCGCGGGGATCGGGCGACGCCGCGAGCCCCTCCACCACGCCGGTGATGTCGGCGTCGGAGCGGTTCTGGCTCATCTTCCACTTTCCCTCGAGCCCCGTGATCGCGAGCTCGACGCCCACGATGCCGCGCAGCTGCGCCTCCACGTAGTCCGCCGGCGCATCGTTCACTTTCCACTGAACGTCGCGCGCCGCTTCGTGGCGGCCGGTGAGCGCCTCCACGTGCGCGCGCAGCCAGGCGGGATCCTCGATCACCCGGGGCACCACGCGCGCATGGACCGCCACGTAGTTCCAGGTGGGGACGACGCGTGCATGCTCCTGCTTGGACGGGTACCACGAGGGCGTGATGTACGCATCGGGGCCGGCGAAGATGACGAGCGCCGGCCGTCCCCCGGCGAGCTGCCGGTGCCGCGCGTTGGCCCGCGCGAGGTGCCCCACGAGCGTGCCGTGCACCCCCGCCGCGCGGTCGAGCAGCAGCGGGAGGTGCGTGGCCATGATCTCCCCGTCCGGGGCGGTGCTCAGGAGCGTGGCCAGCGGGTGCGCGTCGATGTAGTCGAAGAGGCGCCGCGGATCGGATTCCGCGAAGGCGGGAGGCGTGTACATCGTCAGGCTCCCTCGAGCCGCGAGATGATGGCCTGCACGTGCAGCGCGGTGGTGTCGAGCGCGGGGAGCCCCGCCACCTCCGCAGCGTGGAGGAGGAGGGGGAGCTCGGTGCCCCCCAGGATCACCGCGTCGATCCCTTCCTCCAGTCGCATGCGCTCCACGAGTGCGACGATCCCCTCGCGCGTCTCGTCGCGGAAGGCGCCCAGGAGCAGCTCGCCGACGTACCGGGCGTGCACCCACCCCCGGTCGGCCGCGGGGGGCACGGTCACCCGCATCCCGCGTCGCGCGAACACCTCGGGATAGAACGGCGCCTCCATCGTGAAGCGGGTGCCGAGGAGGAGGAGGTTCCGGAGGTCGCGCCTGGCGGCGTCGTCGGCGCATACCTCCACGATGCTCAGCAGCGGCACCGGGGCGCGGCGGGCGAGTTCGTCGAACACGATGTGCGGCGTGTTGGCGGTCATCGCCACGAAGCCGGCACCGGCGCGCGCGAGGCGCCCGATGGAGTCCGCGAGGTAACCGGTGAGCGCCTCGCGGTCCGAGGCCACGAGCCGCAACGCGCGTTGCACGTCGAGGCTGTCGATGACGATCGACGGCGCACTGTCCGGGTGCACCGCCCGCCACCCGTCGAGGATCCGCCGGTAGTAATCGATCGTGGACTCGGGGCCGAGCCCCCCCACCAGGCCGGCGGTGGTCATGGGGTCACCGGATGCGCGGGAAGCATCTTGTAGAAGAAGGTGGTGGAGCAGGGAGGGCCGTCGGGCATGAGGGCATACTCGGGCACCTCGCCCACGCGCGTCCATCCCGCGCGGGTGTAGAGGCGTTCCGCGTCGCTCCCGGTCACGGTGTCGAGCACGAGCACCCGACGCCCCTCGTCGCGCGCGACCTGCTCCACCGCCGTCATGAGCCGCGCGGCCACGCCGAGCCGCCGCGCGCGGCGGTGGACCAGCATCTTGGCCACGTCGGCGCGATGCGGCTGGTTCTCGGGCAGGGCGAGCACGAGCTGCACCGTCCCCACCACCCCTCCCGCCTCGTCCTCGGCGACGAGGAGCGCCCGCTCGCCGCGCGCGACGCCGTCGGCCACGCCGGACCAGAAGGCGGCCGCCTTGGCGTGCGTCATCGGGGGCATGAAGCTCACCGACGCGCCCCCCTCCACGCAGTCGATGAGCACCGCGCACAGCGCGGGCACCGCGGCGCGCGCGGCGTCGCCATCGAGGCGGCGGACGGTGATCCCGGGCATCGGCGCGTGACGCGGGTGAAGGGTCAGCGATCGAGCACGGGAAGGTAGGCGCGCCGGGGCCCGACCGCCTCCCGGTTCTGCTTCGCCATCACAGCGTCGAAGGCGCTGAAGGTGTCCGGCCCCTCGTTGGGCGTGGTCCACGCCTCGGGGAGCCCGCCGAGGAGGGCGCGGAAGGTCGCGGGGGTGCGCTCGAGCACCGCGAGCGCGAGGGGGAGCTGGAAGTCCATGGGCTCAAGGCTCCGTCGTGGAGGGCATTCGCAGGACGGCCCCGACGTCGTCCCAGGCGAACCAGAAGCGGTCGAGGGGGGTCGCGCCGTGCGACTCGTAGAAGGGGGTGGCGGCGGGGCTGTCCACGTCCACGTTGACACAGACGCGACGGGCGCGGTGCGTGCTGAACCACCGGGCCAGCTGTCGCAGGAGTTCCCCAGCCACCCCACGCCGGCGCAGGTGCCTGGCGACGTAGAGGTACTGCAGCTCGCCGTCGCACCCGAAGCGCGTGGTGAGGTGCCCGGCGATGTACCCCGCCACGCCGGTGTCGTCGAGGGCGACGTAGGCGACGCGGGGGGCCAGCGCCTGCTGCGGATGGTGCCGGCCGTCGAGGTACGCCGCGATGCGCGGGTCGGCCGGACCGGCGGCGGCGTCGTTCGCGCGTGCGCGCGCCATTGCCGGCGCGTCCTGGCTCGTCGCCTCGCGATACGCGATCAGCATGCGCGCCCCCCTGACCCGTCCCATTCCCACACCTCGAGCTGCACGGGGCCGTCGCCCGGGACCGTCGCCTCGTCGGCGATCACCCGCGCGAGGCGGAACCCCAGGCGCCGCGGGACGGCCGCGCTCGGGGCATTCGCCGCGTCGCACCGGATCTCCGCGCGCGAGATCCCCGGGAGCGCGAGTCCCAGCGCCAGCGCCGCCGCCGCCGCCTCGGTGGCGTAGCCCTGCCCCCACGCGTCGGCGCGCAGCCAGTAGCCGATCTCCACTCGGTCCCCGTCGGCGAGGGCGACGCGTGCCTGCGCGTCGCGCGGGAAGAGGTCCACTTCCCCGAGCAACGCCAGCGTCGTGGCGTGGCGCACCGCGTAGCGCCATTCGCGCCCGTCGTCGAAGGCGCGCGAGAAGGCGGCGAGGCGTTCGCGCAGCGCCGGCAGCGCCGCCGGCTCCGCCACGCGCCACGGGATCCAGGGCTTCAGCCGCTCCACGTTGGCCTCCAACAGCGGCTGCAGCGACTCCGCGTGCGCGGGCGACCACCGCTCCAGGAGCAGCCGCGCCGTGCGATGGCTATCCGGTGGTCGCGCCGGCATGCGGGGGGCGGTCGGCGATGGGAGGCGACTCGGCGGGACCAGGTTCGAGGTTCTCCTGGATGAACTCCCGGTGCAGGTGCACGTCGAGCTGCACCAGCGGCTCGCTGCCGATCGCGCGGAAGCTGTGCACCTCCCCCGCCTTGATCACCAGGATGTCGCCGGCCCCCGCCTCGAACTGCTCCCC
>DASWVQ010000174.1:0-3289 GCA_036401195.1 Gemmatimonadaceae bacterium | reverse complement strand
GGCACCGGGGGCGCCACCGGCGGGCAGCAGGGCGCCTTCGGCTCGCAGCGGCAGGCACAGAATGGCGGCGGCGCCGGGGGCGGCACCTCGGGTGCGCCGGGTGGCGCGGCCGCCGGCCAGCAGGGCAATGGAGGGCAGCCGTGATGCGGCCCTTCACGATCACTCGACCCCACGACCAGACACAGGGAGGGCGCGGGCTGCCGCGCTTCGATCACGACATGCGACAGACGTTCGCCCTCGCCGCCCTCGGCGCGGCGGTGCTCATCTCGGGCTGCGGCAGGAAGGAAGAGGCGGCCCCCGCCGGCCCACAGGTCATGACCGTGGGCCCGGAGGCGATCGGCGTGGTGCGGCAGGAAACGATCCGCAGCGGCCCGATCCTCTCGGGCGCGCTCAAGGCGGAGCAGGAGGCGCTGGTGCGCGCCGAGGTGCCGGGGGCGGTGCTCCAGGTGTACGTCGACGCGGGGCAGCCGGTGCAGCGTGGGGCCCTCCTCGCGCGGCTCGACGACCGCGCGATCCGCGACCAGGCGATCAGCGCGCGCAGCGCGGTGACCACGGCGCAGGCGAACGCGCAGCTCGCGTCGCGCGAGGTGGAGCGCACGCAGGCGCTCGTGAGCGCGGGGGCGCTGGCGGACCGCGCGCTCGAGCAGGTGCGCACGCAGGCCAGCGCGGCCAACGCGCAGCTGGCGGCGGCGCGCGCGCAGCTCGCCGGCGCGGAGAAGCAGCTCCGCTACACCGAGGTGCGCGCGCCCTTCAGCGGGGTGGTGAGCCAGAAGCAGGTGAGCGCCGGCGACGTGGTGTCGCCCGGCACGGCGATGTTCGGCGTGGTGAACCCCGCGACCATGCGGCTCGAGGCGTCGGTCCCCGCCGAGGCGGTGGGGGCGGTACGGCTGGGAATGCCGGTCGAGTTCTCGGTGTCGGGCTACGGCGCGCGCCGCTTCACCGGGCGCATCACGCGCGTGTCGCCCACCGCCGACCCGGTGACGCGGCAGGTGGGGATCATCGCCAGCATCCCCAACGCCGGGGCGACGCTGGTGGGTGGGCTCTTCGCGGAGGGCCGCGTCGCCAGCGAGCAGAAGACCGGGCTGGTGGTGCCCGCGTCGGCGATCGACGAGCGCGGCGTGCGCCCCATCGTGGTGCGCGTGAAGGGAGGGAAGGCCGAGGCGGTGCCGGTGACCGTGGGGGTGCAGGACCAGGCCACCGAGACGGTGGAGATCAGCGCCCCGGCGATCACGGTGGGCGACACCGTTCTCCTCGGTGCGGCGCGCGCGATCTCGCCGGGAACCCCGGTGCGGGTGGGCGGCGTGGCCGACCAGCCGAAGCGCTGAGGAGGATCGCCCATGTTCATCTCGGATTTCGCGATCAGGCGGCCCCTCGTCACCATCGTCGCGATGCTGGCGCTGGTGGCCTTCGGCGTGGTGGCGCTGCTCAACCTCAAGACCGACGAGTTCCCCGACGTGGCGCCCCCGTTCGTGTCGGTGGGGCTGATCTATCCCGGCGCCTCGCCGCAGGGGGTGGAGAAGGAGATCCTCGATCCCGTGGAGGAGCAGATCGCCGCGATCAGCGGCGTGAAGCACGTGAACGGGAAGGCCTACGACGGGTTCGGCCTGATCATCATCGAGTTCAACTTCGGCAAGGACCTGAACGAGGCGACGCAGGAGATCCGCGACGGCATCTCGGCGATCCGCGCCGACCTGCCGACGGAGCTGAAGGAGCCGGCGATCAAGAAGCTGTCGGACACTGACCGCCCGATCGTGTCGCTGGCGCTCTCGTCGAGCGTGCTCGCGTCGCCCGAGCTCACGCGGCTCGCCGACCCCGGGATCACGCGCGAGCTGCGCTCGATCCCCGGGGTGGCCGAGGTGCAGGTGTTCGGCAAGGTGGAGCGCGAGCTGACCGTGCAGCTGCGGCCGCAGGCGCTCCAGTCGGCGGGGGTGAGCGTGGCGCAGGTGGTGCAGGCGCTGCAGCTCCAGAACCTCGCCGCGCCGGTGGGGCGGGTGACGGGTGAGCTGGAGGAGCGCTCGATCCGCCTCAAGGGGCGGCTCGAGTCGCCGCAGGACTTCGCGCAGCTGGTGATCACGGAGCGCAACGGGCAGCTCATCCGCCTGGGGCAGGTGGCCGACGTGCTCGATGGCACGGAGGAGCCGCGCACCCTCGGCCTGTTCAACGGGCAGGAGGCGGTCGGCATCGACATCAAGAAGTCGCAGGGGTACAGCACGACCGACGTGGCGTCGAAGATCCTCGACCGGGTGGCCGAGATCCAGAAGACGCTGCCGCAGGGGACGAAGATCGACGTGGTGAAGGACGCGGGGACGCGGGTGGAGCACGCCGTGCGCAACGTGCAGGAGGCGCTGCTGGAGGGGGCGATCCTCACCGTGCTGGTGGTGTTCCTCTTCCTGAACTCGTGGCGCTCCACGGTGATCACCGGCCTCGCGCTGCCGGTGTCGGTGCTGGCCAGCTTCATCGCCGTGTGGGTGATGGGGTTCAAGCTGGAGACGATGTCGCTGCTCGGCCTGTCGCTGGCGATCGGGATATTGATCGACGACGCGATCGTGGTGCGCGAGAACATCGTGCGGCACGTGGAGATGGGGAAGGATCACTACACCGCCGCGCGCGAGGGGACCGACGAGATCGGCCTCGCGGTGGCGGCGACGACCTTCTCCATCCTCGCGGTGTTCGTGCCCATCGGCTTCATGCCCGGCGTGGGCGGGCAGTGGTTCAAGCCCTTCGCCCTGACGATCGCCTGCTCGGTGCTGGTGTCGCTGTTCGTGTCGTTCTCGCTGGACCCGATGCTCTCGGCGTACTGGCCGGATCCGCACGTGCCGGAGGAGAAGAAGGCGTGGATCACCAAGGTGCTCGACCGCTTCAACGCCTGGTTCAACCGGCAGGCGAACAACTATCGCGGCGTGGTGGCGTGGGCGCTCGACCACCGGTGGGCGATGGCCTTCCTCACCACGGGCACCTTCTTCGCCGCCTTCCTGCTGCCGGGGAAGGGGCTGACCGGGTTGTTCCTCGCGACGATCGGGATGGTGGTGCTGGTGGTGGCGATGACGAAGCCGGGGCTGGCGCGCCCGGTGCGGATCGGGGGGGCGCTCGCGGGCGCGGCGCTCTTCTTCCTGCTGCCGGGGCTCGTGCCGCGGGTGATCCCCGCGTGGCGCGCGGTGGGGGTGGGCTTCTTCCCCGAGGAGGACCGCTCCGAGCTCACGATCGCCATCGAGACGCCGCCGGGCTCGAGCCTGGAGTACACGCGGCTCAAGGCGCAGGAGGCGATGGAGCTGGCGCGGAAGCACCCGGA
>DASWVQ010000173.1:0-17438 GCA_036401195.1 Gemmatimonadaceae bacterium | reverse complement strand
GGCTCGACAACGGCGCGCAGCCGAGCGACACCGTGCGCTCCCTGCTCCGCAAGGCCGGGGTGCTCAAGGCCCGCCACGAGGCGCGCCTCGCCGCGAAGCTCAACGCCGCCGCGGTGCCGGTCTCCGAAGCGGCTGCCGAGTAACGGCCCCCCCCGCGACGAGCAGACGCCCGGCTCCGGATTTCCGGGGCCGGGCCTTCTGCATTCCGGGGCTCGTTGCGCCGGAAACTGCCGGGTTGGGAAAAAACTGAAAAATGGAAAGGACTGATCGCTCCGGGTGGCGCACGGCGCTCCCCGCTCGTGGGAACGATCAGGGGTTTCATCGTTTCAGTAGTTTCCCAACCCGGCAGTTTCCGGCGCAGTGAAGCCCGCCCAACGATGGCCCGCTAGATTGCCGCGCGATGAGTGAGAACAAGGAATCCGAATACCTGATCGTCGGCCGGGTGCGCCGCGCCCATGGGATCCGCGGGGAGCTCGTGGTGGAGTCGCTCACCGACGACCCGCGCGACGTGTTCAGCAAGGGCCGCCGGCTCCTGGTGGGCGACACGAAGGGCGACCTCCCCGCCGCCCCCGCCGCGCACGAGGTGCAGTACGCCACCCCCTTCAAGGGGGGGATGATCGTGCTCCTCGACCAGATCCCCGACCGCAACGCGGCGGAGCTCTGGCGCGACCGCTACCTGTTCGCCCGCCGCGACGAGCTCACCCCGCCCGACGAGGACCAGCTCTACCTGCACGAGCTGATCGGGATGCGCGTGGTCCTCGAGGACGGCGCCGAGGTGGGCACGGTGGAGGAATTCTACGAACTGCCACAGGGGATCGTTATCGAGCTGCGGCGCAGCGATCGTGAGGGGATGGTGATGGTGCCATACATCGAGGAGGTGGTGGCCAGCGTGGACGGCGACGCCCGCGTGATCACCATCACCCCCCCGGTCGGGCTCCTCGACTGAGCGAAGGACCACCTCGCATGCTGCGCATCAACGTCGTCACCCTCTTCCCCGAGTTCTTCGCCGCGCCCTTGGCGCTCAGCATCCCCGCCCGCGCGGCCGCCGCGGGGAAGGTGAGCTACCGCGTGGTGCAGCTGCGCGACTTCACGCACGACCGCCACCAGACGGTCGACGACTACGCCTACGGCGGCGGCCCGGGGATGGTGATGAAGCCGCAGCCCTTCTTCGAGGCCTGCGACGCCCTCGAGGCGAAGGCGCCCATCGTCCTCTGCTCCGCGCGCGGCCGCCGCTTCACCCAGGCCGACGCGATGCGCCTCGCCCTCGGCGAGGAAGTCACCTTCCTCTGCGGCCATTACAAGGACGTGGACCAGCGCGTCGCCGAGCACCTCGCCACCGAGGAGCTCTCGATCGGCGACTTCGTGCTGAGCGGGGGAGAGCCCGCGGCGCTGGTGATGATCGACGCGATCGCCCGCCTCCTCCCCGGGGCGATGAGCGACCTGGAGAGCGCCTTCACCGACTCCTGGTGGCATGGCGGGGTGAGCGCGCCCAGCTACACCCGCCCCCCGGAGTATCGCGGGCACGTGGTGCCCGACATCCTCCTCTCCGGCCACCACGCGAACGTCGCGAAGTGGCGTGAAACGGAGGGCGTGCGGCTCACCGCCGAGCGCGAGGCGCGGGAGCGGGAGCAGGCGGCGCGCGAGGAGGCCCAGCGCAAGGCGCTCGCGCCGAGGTTCGTGGAGGAGCAGGGGTAGGATTTCCGCCGTCATCCCGAGCGAGGCCGCGAAGCGGCCGACGAGGGACCTCGCGTCCCGATAGAGAGGCCCCTCTATCGGGACGCGAGGTCCCTCGTCGCTTGCGCTCCTCGGGATGACGGCGAACTACGGATGACAGCGAACCGTCCCGCCCGTCATCACGGGAGTTTAGCCCAACCCGAATCCGGCCCGACCCGTCACAAATTCCTCTTGCGCGCCCGAAAACAGGTGGTAAGATAGGCGACCCCGCGAGCGGCCGATGCGACGCGGGGCACGGGCGCGCCGGGGAAGAGCCGCCGCCCGATCGTGCGAATCCAGCAAAACCGAGCTCGACGTCCGGCGATGCCGCCGGGATCCCTTCTGCGCCGCTCCGGCGCAGCAGCACGTGCCGTCGTACGTGGAACGTCGCCCGACCCCCCGGCCCGCCGACGCTGGCCCCCGGGGTTACCCCCCCACTCCTGGATCAGGAGAACCGCTGGATGAAGAAGCTCTTCCCGCTCGCCATCGCCGCCCTCTCCCTCGCCGCCTGCGCCGGCGAGGACACGATCACGCAGGCCGCCGTCGCCCCCGACGGGGCGGCCGCCCCCGCCTACGTGGCCGGCAACGGGGACGTGATCCCCGGCCGCTTCATCGTCACCCTGCGTGACGGGGCGAGCCCGGCGGCCGTGGCGCGCGAGCATGGCGTCGCCCCCGACTTCGTCTACACTTCGGTGCTCAACGGCTTCGCCGGCTCCATCTCCGACGCCGCGCGCGCCGGGCTGCTGCGCGACGCCCGCGTCGCCCGCGTGGAGCAGGACGGGATCGCCTACGCGAGCACCACGCAGAGCGGCGCCACCTGGGGCATCGACCGCATCGACCAGCGGGCCCTCCCCCTCTCGAGCACCTACTCGTACACCGCGACCGCATCGAACGTCTACGCCTACATCATCGACACGGGCATCCGCTTCTCGCACAGCGAGTTCGGCGGGCGCGCCACCAGCGGCTACGACGCCGTCGACGGCGGCTCGGCCGATGACTGCAACGGTCACGGCACGCACGTCGCCGGCACCGTGGGCGGCGCGAACTACGGCGTCGCCAAGGGCGTGAACCTCGTCGCCGTGCGCGTCCTCGACTGCTCCGGCTCCGGCTCCTGGTCGGGCGTCATCGCCGGCATGGACTGGGTCGCGCAGAACCACCGCAGCCCGGCCGTGGCCAACATGTCCCTCGGCGGCGGCGCCAGCACCTCGGTGGACGATGCCGCGAAGCGCATGATCGCCTCGGGCGTCGCCACCGGCATCGCCGCCGGCAACGGCAACCAGGGCGGCCGCGCGCAGGACGCCTGCAACTACTCGCCCTCGCGCGTCGCCGAGGCGATGACCATCGGCGCCACCACCCAGTCCGACGTGAAGACCTCCTGGTCGAACTACGGCAACTGCGTCGACTGGTTCGCCCCGGGCTACCAGATCAAGTCGTCCTGGTACACCAGCGACGTGGCCACGAACACGATCAGCGGCACCTCGATGGCGACGCCGCACGTCGTCGGCGTGGCGGCGCTCTACCTGGCCGGCAACCCCTCGGCCACCCCGCAGCAGGTGCGCGACGCGCTCTACGCGGCCACCACCAAGGGGATCGTGACCAGCTCCAAGACCGCCAACAACCACCTGCTCTTCACGAACTACTGAGCCACGGCATCGGGGCCCATGGGGGAGCGTCCGCTCCTCCGTGGGCCTTTCGCTCGTCCCTGCGACGCCGCTTGGCGAGCTTCACGGTCCACTCCGCATCCGGAGTCTTCCAATGAAGCAGTTGCATCGCACGACCAGCACCACCGCCGCCGCCTGCCTCATCCTGCTCGTCGCCGCCGCCTGCTCGGAGCCGACGCAGCCCACCCGCGGCACCCCCGCCATCGATCCCGCCGAGGCGCTCGTGCGCGCCCAGCAGCCCGATGGCGACGTGATCCCCGGCTCCTACATCGTCGTCTACAACGACGCGGTGGCCGATGCCGACGTCGACGCCAAGACGGCGAAGAAGCTCGAGAAGGCCGCGAAGAAGGCCGCGAAGCACGTCTACAAGAACGCCATCAAAGGTTTCGCCGCCGACCTCTCGGACGCCGAAGTGGCCGAGCTGCGCGCCGATCCCGACGTGGCCTACGTGGAGCCCGACCAGGTCTATCGCGCCACCACCACCCAGGGCGGCGCGACGTGGGGGATCGACCGCATCGACCAGCGCAACCGCCCCCTGAGCGGGACGTACACCTACACGACGACCGCGGCGTCCGTGTACGCGTACATCATCGACACCGGGATCCAGACCAGCCACGCGCAGTTCGGCGGGCGCGCCGCCGCGGTGTACGACGCGGTGGGCGACGGCCGCAACGGCCAGGACTGCAATGGCCACGGCACGCACGTCGCCGGCACCGTGGGCGCCGCCACCTACGGCGTGGCCAAGGCGGTGAGGCTGCGCGCGGTGCGCGTGCTCAACTGCTCCGGCTCCGGCTCCACCAGCGGGATCATCGCCGCCCTCGACTGGCTGCGGGTGAACCACGCCAATCCCGCCGTGGCGAACATGTCGCTGGGGGGCGGATACTCCTCCTCGCTCAACAGCGCGGTGAACAGCCTCGCGTCGTCCGGCGTGTTCGTCGCCGTGGCGGCGGGGAACGAGAGCCAGAACGCCTGCAACGTGTCGCCGGCGAGCGCCGCCAACACCACCACCGTCGCCGCGTCCACGTCCACCGACGCGCGCGCCAGCTACTCCAACTACGGGAGCTGCGTGGACCTCTACGCCCCGGGGTCGTCGATCACCTCGACCTGGATCAACTCGGGGACGAACACCATCAGCGGCACCTCGATGGCCACGCCCCACGTGACCGGGGTGGCGGCGCTGTACAAGGCGACCTACGGCAACGCCTCGTACTCGACGATCCGCTCCTGGCTCACCTCCAACGCCACCGCGTCGGTGATCAGCGGGAACGTGAGCGGCACGCCGAACCGGCTCCTGTACAAGGCCGGGCTCTGACACGGGCTCCGTCGCGCCGGCCAGACGGGGTGGGATGAGGGGGTACCAACTGTACGTGCTGACCACTCCGCATGCATTCAGGCCTCCGTGCTCCGGGTGGGCATGGAGGCCTGAATGCATGAGGGGTGGTCAGCCGTTTCAGATCGTACCCCCTCATCCCCACCCGTCTGGCCGGCGCACCGATCCCCGCCGTGGCCGCCCGGGCGCGAAGTGCTTGCCCCCAAAGGCTTTCCGGTCCAGCCCCCTTGCCTCCCGCCCCTTCCGGCTATAGGTTCCGCAGTCTACGACCGATTTCGACCGTTTCTTGATCCGGGCCCCGGCCCCGAGCGTGTTTATGCATCCCTTCATCGAAACCCAGACCGAGTGGCTCCGTACCGACATCCCGCCCTTCCGCGCCGGGGACACCGTCCGTGTCAACGTCCGCGTCCGCGAGGGTGACAAGGAGCGCGTCCAGGCCTTCGAGGGGGTCGTGATCGCCCGCCGCGGTTCCGGCGTCAGCGCCACCTTCACGGTGCGCAAGGTCTCCAACGGCGTCGGCGTCGAGCGCATCTTCCCGGCCCACTCGCCAATGATCGCCGACCTGCAGGTCGTCCGCCGCGGCCGCGTCCGCCGCGCCAAGCTCTACTACCTGCGCCACCTCACCGGCAAGGCGACCCGCATCAAGGAAAAGAAGGTCAAGGTCGCCGCGCCGGCCACGACCGGCGCCGCGCGCTAGCCGGAGCCACTCCGGTGTCGCGCTGGCGACGCTGGAGCGCGCTCGAGCAGGAACTGCGCGCCTCCGGTGGTTCCCTCATCGCCGGCATCGATGAAGTCGGACGGGGCCCCCTCGCGGGCCCCGTCGTCGCTTGTGCCGTGATCATGCCCGATGGACGGCGGCTTGCTGGCGTCGACGACAGCAAGCGCGTCGCCCCCGCCGAGCGCGAGCGCCTCGCCCTCCAGATCCGCCAGAAGGCCCTCGCCGTCGGCATCGGCGCCGCCAGCGTCCGAGAGATCGAGCGCCTCAACATCTATCACGCCACCGTCCTGGCCATGAAGCGGGCGATCGGCCGCCTCGCGGTCACCCCCGACCACGTGGTCCTCGATGGGAAGCCGATCCGCACCCTCGGCATCCCCCATCGCGCCATCGTCGGCGGCGACCACGCCTGCTACCCGGTGGCCTGCGCCTCGATCGTCGCCAAGGTCACCCGCGACCGGGTCATGAAGGCGCTCGGACTGCGCCACCCCCGCTACGACTGGGAGCGGAACGTGGGGTATGCCACCCCCGCCCACCTCCGGGGGCTCAACGAGCATGGCGCCACGAAGCACCACCGGCAGGGGTTCGTCCCCGTCAGCCAGCTCACCCTCTCCCTCATGTCGGGGGGGCTCGAGGAGCTGCCGCTCGATCCGGGGCTGCTCGAAGGACCCCTCCTCGGGGAGCTCCCGGGAATGACAGGGCCCCAGGCACCGTCCATCTCCTAGGGGGATGGTGGGCCGGCCCGCGGCCGTCGCGCTTGACAGCCGCCGCCCCCGGGGCAAGGATGGCGCATCACCCGTGGAGGTCTCGATGTTCGCTCGGACGGTCAGGCTCCTGGCGCTCGGCGCCCTCGCAGCCTTCGGGGCCCCGGCGGTCGCCCGTGCCCAGCAGGGGGGAAGTGGGGGAGGGAAGGCGGCGGCGGTGCAGGTGGCCGGGCAGCCGCGGGTCGTCCCCGTCGTGCACCTCCAGGGGATCGTCGTGGACGACGCGCAGCACGGGGTGCCCCGGGCAGAGGTCTTCTGGGAGCGCGGCGACCGCGAGACGGCGACCCGCACCGACTCCAGCGGCCGCTTCAGCTTCGGCGCCACCGGGGCGGGCTCGTACCGCATCTCGGTCCGCCGGATGGGATTCCAGCCGCGCGTCCTGTTCGTGGACGCCACCGCCCCCGCCGGCGAGCCCCCGCGCATCGTGCTCGCGGCGATGCCCCTGGGAATGGAGGAGATCCACGTGATCGCCCAGTCCGACGCGTATGCCGGGAAGCTGGATGGCTTCTACGACCGGAAGACGAAGGCGAAGCGCTACGGCCAGTTCTACGAGGAGTCGGAGATCGAGCGCTCGGGGGTGTGGCGCTTGAGCGAGTTGCTGCGCGGGATCCCCGGGGTGAGCCTCCAGCCCTCGCGCCGGATGGGGAACGTGGTGCGCTTCCGCGGCTGCGAGCCCATGATCTACCTGGACGGGGTGCGGGCGCCGCGGGTGGAGCTCGACGAGCTGATCGCCCCCTCGGACGTGGCCGGGATCGAGGTGTACGTGTCGCCGGCGAACACCCCGGCGCAGTTCCGGGACCTGATGCAGCCGTGCGGCTCGATCGTCGTCTGGGCCAAGTGACGGCGAACGGCGGCAACACCGCCGCAACGCCCGCGCAACTGCAACGGACAAAAGCATTTGACGCGAAGGACACAAAGGAGCGAAGGTCGCCAGCGGCTGTAGTGGCCATGGCGACCTTCGCTCCTTTGCGTCCTTCGCGTTGATGGCGGTTGTCGTTACTCCCTGCCGGGAAACCCCCGACGGGCGCCGCCGGTACCCGCCCGCCCTTGCGCTCGCCCTTCTCCCGCGCTTCCGTCCGCCATTCGTCTCGTGGCCGAACTAAATCGGCCCCCATTCACCCCGCTGGCCCTTTGCGCTGCAAGGGGTTAGGGTTGTGAGCTTCCCGGAAGGCCCCCCGCCGCCTCGCGACGACGTATGGCGGCCCGAACAATTTCTGTGCGGGGCCATCAAGATGTAACGAATTCTTGGATGCACGAGTTGTCCGGGTATACGCCCCCCTGCCCTGAGGGGGTTTTCGCCATTTGTCGTCAGGAGGTGCTCCCCCTCACCCTGAGTGCGCCCCATCCCGTGCATGCCCCCACGGCAGCCGGTTCCCTGGGGCATGGCAGTTCCCCGTCACCCAACCACAGGTACTTAACGGACATGACGAGTCTCTTCCGCCGCACCCTCGCGATCCTTTCCCTTGCCCTGACGCCCGCCGTGGCGTCGGCGCAGCAGGGGACGGTCGTGACCGGGCGCGTCGTCTCCGAGGCCAATGCGCCGCTGCCTGACGTGAGCGTGCGCATTGCGACGCTCGGCGTCGGCGCGCTGACTGACGCAGAAGGCCGCTATCGCTTCACCGTCCCGGCCAATCGGGCCGCGGGCCAGCAGGTCACCGTGTCCGCGCGCCGCCTGGGCTACACGCCCAAGAGCGCGGTCGTGACCCTGTCCGGCGCGCAGGTCAGCCAGGACTTCACGCTCTCCCCCACCGCCACGCAGCTCGAGGGGGTCGTCGTGACCGCCCTGGGCGTGCAGCGTGAGAAGAGCACCCTCGGCACGGCGCAGCAGCAGGTGACCGCCGAGCAGCTCACGCAGACCCGGGCGCAGAACATCATCGACCAGGTCGCGGGCAAGGTGTCGGGCGTGCAGATCACCAGCGCCGGCACGCAGGGCGGCTCCAGCAACATCATCATCCGCGGCCAGAACTCGATCAGCGGCAACAACCAGCCGCTGTTCGTGGTGGACGGGATGCCGGTCTCGAACCAGGCCGTTGGCGGGTCGACCCTGCGCGCGAACGCGTCGGGCGGCTACGACTACGGCTCGGCGATCTCGGACCTGAACCCGGACGACATCGAGACGATGACCGTCCTCAAGGGGCCGAACGCCGCGGCGCTGTACGGCTCGCGCGCCTCGAACGGCGTGATCGTGATCACGACCAAGAAGGGCCGCGCCACCGAGGGGAAGATCCGCACGGAGCTCAACTCCTTCTACACCTGGGAGCGTCCCTCCATCCTGCCGGACTTCCAGAACCAGTACGGCCAGGGCGCGGGCGGCGAGTTCAAGTTCGTCGACGGCCAGGGGTCGGGCACGAACGACGGCGCCGACCAGAGCTGGGGGCCGAAGCTCGACGGGCGGCTGATCGACCAGTTCACCGGTCCGCAGCAGCCCTGGGTCGCGCACCCGGACAACCTGAAGGACTTCTTCCAGACGGGCCACACCGCCTCCACGACCCTCGCGGTCACCGGCGGCACGGACAAGGCGAACGCCCGCCTCTCGCTCGGCGCGGACAACGTCGAGGGGCTCATCCCGAACAACTCCTTCAAGAAGGTGTCGGGGCTCCTCTCGGGCGCGCTGAAGCTCAACGACCAGTGGAGCACGAACGCCACGGTCCAGTACATCCGCAACTCCGCGCAGAACCGCCCGGGCGTCGGCTACAACGTCGGCATCCTCGAGCAGTTCATCTGGTTCGGCCGCCAGGTCGACATCAACGCGCTGAAGAACTACAAGGCGGGCGGTGCCACCAACGGGGGCCCGGCCGACCGCGAGTTCAACTGGAACTACAACTACCACAACAACCCGTGGTGGCGCATGTACGAGAATCCGTTCACGGATGCTCGCGACCGCACCATCGCCCAGGCCTCGGTGACCTACAAGCCGCTGCCCTGGATGAACGCCCTCCTGCGCACGTCGTCGGACCTCTACCGGTTCAATGCCGACCAGCGCTGGGCGCACGGGGAGCTGAACTACGCCGACCCGTCGTTCCAGGGAGCGTTCCGCTTCTACGACGAGTACCGCAACGAGAACAACACCGAGCTGCTGGTGACGGGCGAGCACGACCTCATGGGGCCGGTGCGCCTCATGGCGACGGTCGGCGGCAACCTCCGCCGCGAGCAGATCAACGCGAGCTCGGTCGCCACGGCGGGCATCTCCTCGCCGGGGATCTACAACGTCTCCAACGCCGCGATCAGCCCGACCAACGGCCAGTCGTTCTCGCGCCGCGCGGTGAACTCGGTGTACGGCTCGGCGGCGTTCACCATCAACAACTGGTGGACGGTGGAAGGCACGGCCCGCAATGACTGGTCGTCCACCCTGCCGATGGGCAACAACTCGTACTTCTACCCCTCGGTGAACACCTCGGTCGTGGTGACCGACGCGCTCCCCGGGCTGAAGAACAGCTGGATGAGCTACCTGAAGGTCCGCGGCTCGCTGGCGCAGGTGGGCTCCGACGCCGACCCGTACCAGCTCGCCACCACCTTCATCGGCAACGCGAACAAGTTCGCGGGGCTGCCGCAGTTCTCGCTCGCCGACGCGATCGCCAACTCGACGCTGAAGCCCGAGAAGACGACGTCGGCGGAAGCCGGCATCGAGGCCTCGTTCTTCAACGGCCGCCTGTCGCTCGACGCGAGCTACTACGCGAAGTCGACGCGCGACCAGATCTTCCCGATCACGATCTCGCCGACGACGGGCTTCACCTCGAAGGTCATCAACGCCGGTCGCGTGGACAACAAGGGCGTCGAGGCGCTCCTGACCGTCGTGCCGGTCGACATGCAGGGCGGGCTCCGCTGGAGCTCCACCTTCAACTTCTCCAAGAATGCGTCGAAGGTCGTGACCCTCACCGAGGGCATCAAGACCATCGTGCTCGGCAGCACCTGGACCACGAACATCGAGGCGCGTGAGGGCCAGCCCTATGGCTCGATCTTCGGCTACGCCTGGCTGCGCGACTCCGCCACCAACCAGCTCATGGTGAACGGCGGCGTCACGATGCGCGGGCCCCTCAAGGTGCTGGGCAACATCCAGCCCGACTGGGTGGGCGGCGTGAGCAACCAGTTCTCCTTCAAGAACTACTCGCTCAACGTGCTCTTCGACATCCATCGTGGCGGCGACATCTTCTCGGTCACCAACATGTGGAGCGACTACGCGGGCGTGTCCAAGCACTCCCTCGTGGGCCGCGAGGTCGACGTCGACAACCCCGGCTACACCGTGAAGGGGATCAGCCGCCAGAGCTGCGGCGCCGGTTCGCACAGCGCCGCCAACGGCACCTACGTCTGCGTGAACGGCACGCCGAACACGACCACGGTGACGTCGGAGGAGTACTTCCAGAACATCTACCCGGTGAAGGAGCCGTTCATCTACGACGGCAGCTGGGTGAAGCTCCGCGAGCTCCGCTTCGGCTACGACCTCCCGTCGAGCATGACGGCCCGGCTCGGCGCGCAGGCCGTCAGCCTCGCGATCACGGGACGGAACCTTATCACCTGGACGGATGTACCGCTCATCGACCCGGAGTTCGCCTACCAGACGGGCAACTTCCAGGGAGCGGAATTCGCCGCCCTGCCCAATCCGCGGACCATCGGCGTCAGCGTCCGCATCACGCCGTAAGACGCCGGAGACCAACTAGATGAACCAGAAGAAGCTGCTCACGCTTGGCCTTGGCTTGCTGGTGGCGGGCTCCGCCGCCTGCAACAACGACAAGCTCACCGAGATCAACAAGAACCCGAACAACCCGGAAGACGTCCCGGCGTCGTCGCTCTTCACGAGCGCCGTCCGCCTCGGCGTCTCCCGCTGGCTCGGGACCACCTACGACCTGCGCTCCACGGAATTCGTGGCGCAGCACCTCGCCGAGGTCCAGTATCCCGACGAGGACGCCTACAAGCGCCTCGGCGCGGCGGACACCCGCGCGACCTTCGACGGTGCCTACACCGGCGAGCTGGCCGACCTTCGCAAGGTGATCGCGAAGGGCAAGGCCGCGAACGAGCCCGGTACCACCGGGCCCGCGCTGGTCATGCGGACGTGGGAGTACTCGTACCTCACCGACACCTGGGGCGACGTCCCGTACTTCGAGGCCCTCGCCGGCGATTCCGTCGGCGCGACCATCACGCCGAAGTACGACCCGCAGCAGGCGATCTACGCCGACTTCTTCAAGACCCTCGGCGAGACGTCCACCATGCTCGCCTCGGCGCAGAACACGCTCGGCGGCGCGGACCCCATCTACGGCGGCAGCCCGTCGAAGTGGGCGAAGTTCTCCAACTCCCTGCGCGCGCGCCTGGCGCTCCGCGTGGTGAACGTGGATCCCGCGCTGGCGGATGCCCAGCTCAAGGCGGCCTTCGCGGCGCCGGGGGGGCTCATGACCTCCAACGCCGACAACGCCACCTTCAAGTGGCCGGGCGACGGCGTGTATGACAACCCGTGGGCGGTGAACTTCCAGACGCGCGATGACCACCGCGTGTCCAGGACGCTCCTCGACCCGATGCTGGCGAACAACGACCCGCGCGTGCCGGTCTTCGCCATGCCGACCGTGGCCGACCCGTCGAAGTATGCCGGGCTGCAGAATGCGCTGACGCACGCGGGGGCCTCGGCGTTCTTCAACACCACCTCACGTCCGGGCGCGGTGTTCTACCCGGGCGCCACGGCGTACGGGACCTTCGGGGGGGGCGGCAAGGCCTTCCCGTCGTTCCTCCTGACCTACGCCGAGGTCTCGTTCATCAAGGCCGAAGCGGCCGCCCGCAGCCTCGGCGGCCTCACGCCGGCGCAGGCGCAGGGCTTCTACCGCGACGGCATCCGCGCCTCGATGGAGCAGTGGGGCGTCTCGTCGGCCGCGATCGACACCTACCTGGCGAGCCCCGCGGGCACGCTCCAGGCGGGTGCGGCCGGCCTCACGCAGATCGCCTACGAGCGCTGGGTGGCCCTCTACTCCGACGGTGGGAACGCGTGGGCGCTGTGGCGCCGCACCTGTGTCCCGGCGTCGCTGAAGCCGGGCCCGAACGCGCTCCAGAACACCGTCATCCGCCGCTTCCAGTACTCGCCCACGGAAGTGTCGGTGAACAAGGAGCAGCTCGACGCCGCCATCGCCCGTCAGGGCGCTGACGCCTTCACGACCCGCGTGTGGTGGGACACCAAGCCCACCGCTGCGCCCACGTACTTCGCGGGCTGCGGCCAGTCGTAAGGGCCGCGCGGTAGCAGTCGCAACAGGGGACGCCCCCCGGAGCCAACTGGCTCCGGGGGGCGTTTCTCGTTGTGGGATCAGGACTTAGCCTGTCGAGCCGTAGGGGAAAACCTGATCCCCTACGTTTGTTTAACGAACTAATCTGATCCTGCCACAGTCCCGGCCGCGAAGGTACGCAGGCCGAACCCCTCAGCTGTGGCGAGCCCGGCAGGACCGCCGGGAGCCCCCGGCACCGAACGCGGTGTCCCCGGGCGCGTCGAACCACCCACCAGGAAGTCTTTACCCTATGGAAACCACACGGATGCGCCGGCGGGTCGCCGGCGTGCTCGTCCCCATCTTCCTTGCGGTCCTGCCGACGATGGCCAGGGCGCAGGGGACGGTCACCGGCCGCGTCACCGACGCAGGCACCGGGACTCCCATCGCCGATGCCCGCGTGCTCATCGTGGGCACCACGATCGGGGCCCCCACCACGGCCGATGGCCGGTACACCCTCCGGAACGTGCCCGCCGGCCAGGCCGAAGTGCGCGTCCTCCGCATCGGGTATGGCGAGCAGAAGAAGCCCGTCGCCATCGTCGCCGGCCAGTCGGTCACCGTGGACTTCGCCATCCAGCCCGTGGCCATCAGCCTCGCGCCGATGGTGGTCACGGCCACGGGCGAGACCCGTCGCGTCGAGCTCGGGAACTCCATCCCGCAGATCAACGCCGAGGAGCGCACGAAGACCCAGCCGATCAGCAACGTGAGCGACCTGCTCACGGCGCAGGCCCCCGGGGTCCAGGTGCTCCCCAGCAACATGACGGGCACCGCCTCGCGCATCCGCATCCGTGGCATCAGCTCGATCTCGCTCTCGAGCGACCCGATCTACGTGATCGACGGGATCCGGATGACCTCCGCCTCCGGCGGCGCGACCACCCTCAGCACCGGGGGCTCGATCGTCAGCCGGGTGAACGACATCAACCCTGACGACATCGAGAACATCGAGGTCGTGAAGGGCCCCTCCGCCGCGACCCTCTACGGGACCGACGCGGCGAACGGCGTGATCGTCATCACCACCAAGAAGGGCCGGGCCGGCGCGCAGCGCTGGAGCGCGCGCGCGGAGTTCGGCACCATCGACCAGAAGGTGAACGACTTCCCGACCGCCTACTCCCTCTGGGGACGCCGCGGGGCCGGCAGCTCGCAGCCCAACTGCTCGGTCACCTCGATCGTGTCCGGCGCCTGCGTGCAGGACAGCCTGACCAGCTTCAACCTGTTCAACGACCCCGAGACCACCCCCTTCGGCATCGGCCACCGCCAGTCGTACGGCCTCTCGGTGAGCGGGGGCCCGGAGGCGCTGCGCTACTACGCGTCGATCGACTTCGAGGAGCAGGCGGATGCCTTCAAGCTCCCCGAGTTCGACGAGGCGCGCATGAAGGCGAACAACGAGGCGATCCGCCCCGACATGCGCCACCCGAACGCGCTGCAGCGCACCTCGGTGCGCCTCAACGTGAACGGCGCGCCGAGCAGCCAGCTCGACCTGGGGGTGACGATGGCGTTCGTGCAGACCGACCAGCGGCTCCCGCAGTCGGACAACAACACCTTCGGCGTCTTCTCGCACGCCTACCGCGGCCTGGGCTTCAAGGACACCACCATGGCCGGTGCGCGGTCGCGCTCCTTCAGCGGCACCACGCCGCTGTACGGCTACCGGGCGATGACCCCGGGCGAGGTGTACAGGATCCAGTACCACACCGGGGCGACCCGCGTCATCACCGGCGCCAACCTCAACTACCGCCCCCTGTCGTGGCTCTCCGCGCGCGGCAACTTCGGCGTGGACTACACCGGCTCGGTCGACCAGTCGCTCTGCCGCCGCGCCGACTGCATCGGGAACACCACGCGCCTCCTCGGCTTCGCCAACAACAACACCGTCCGCTTCTATAACTACTCCGCGGACGTGGGCGTGACCGGCACCTTCAACCCGTTCGCGTGGCTGAACTCCAAGACCACCCTCGGGACGCAGTACGTCAACAGCCAGACGCTGCAGAACTTCGCCGGCGGGCAGCAGCTCCCGGTGGGGGCGACCACGGTGTCGGCTGCCGCCATCCCCGCCTCGGGTGAGGCCACGGGGCTCTCCAAGACCCTCGGCGCCTTCGTCGAGGAGGCCGTCGCCATCCGCGACCGCCTCTTCCTCACCGGCGCGGTCCGCACCGACCAGAACAGCGCCTTCGGCACGAACTTCCAGCGCGTCTACTACCCGAAGGCCTCGGTCTCCTGGGTGATCTCCGAGGAACCGTTCTTCCCGGCGCTGGGCTGGCTGAACCAGTTCCGCCTGCGCAGCGCCTACGGCGCCTCCGGCGTGCAGCCCGGCCCGAACGACGCGCTCCAGACCTTCGCCGCCGGCTCGATCAACGCCGACCGCATCGACCAGCCCGCGCTCTTCACCGGCGCCCCGGGCAACGCGAACCTCAAGCCAGAGCGCGCGACCGAGTACGAGGGAGGCTTCGAGGCCCGCCTCTTCAGCAGCCGCCTCACCTTCGACGTGGGCTACTACAACAAGCTCACGAAGGACGCGCTCCTCTCCGAGATCCTCATCCCGTCGGCCGGCGTGGGCAACCGCATCCGCCGCGTGAACATCGCCTCGGTGAAGAACGTGGGGTGGGAAGGACTGGTCACCGCGGTGCCGGTGCACGGCGACCGCCTGGGCTGGGACGTGAGCCTCAACGGCTCCCTGAACACGAACAAGATCGTGAGCATGGGATCGGTGGCGCCGCAGGTCGCGACCACCTACCGCAACACGGCGGGCTACCCGATCCTGGGCTACTGGGAGAAGGGCTACACCTACGCCGACGCCGACAACAACGGCGTGATCACGAAGGGCGAGATCCAGGTGGACACCGCCGCCTCCTTCCAGGGGTACGCGGTCCCGCGCTACGAGCTGGCGCTCACCAACGGCCTCGACTTCCTCGACCGCAAGGTCCGCCTCCAGGCCCTCATCGACTACAAGGGCGGCTACAAGATCGAGAACGTCACCGAGGAGTTCCGTTGCCTCCAGGGGAACTGCCGCGCGGTGAACGACAAGACCGCGCCCCTCTGGGAGCAGGCCCGGGCCGTGGCCATGCGCGAGCTGACCGCCACCGACCCGAACAGGGCGCAGCGCCAGACCTACGCCGGCTACATCGAGGATGGCTCCTTCATCCGCTTCCGCGAGCTCTCCCTCAGCTTCACCCCCGAGGAGGCCTTCGCCGCGAAGTACCTGAAGGCGCGCTCCGCCACCTTCAGCCTGGCCGTCCGCAACCTCGGCTTCCTGAAGAAGAACTACTCCGGGGTCGACCCCGAGATGAACTACGGGAACAGCAACATCGCCAACGAGTTCCAGACGTCGCCCACGCCGCGGGTCGTCACCTTCCGCGTCAACGTCGGCTTCTGAGGAACGCGACCATGAATTCCATGCGAATCATCCCCATGGGCCGTCGCGCGATCGCGCTGGTGGCCGCCACGGCGGCCCTCGGCCTCGTCGGGTGCTCCACCGATCGCCTCCTGCGGGCCGAGGACCCGGACATCGTCAGTCCGGGGAACACCGAGAGCTACCTCGGGGCCGAGGCGACCCGCCTCGGCGCCATCGGCCGCCTCTCGACCGCCACCATGAACCCCGACGTGAACAGCGGGGAGGGCTACTTCCTCCTCAGCGGGCTGCTCGCCGACGAGTGGCGCTCGGGGAACACCTTCTCCCAGACCAACGAGATCGACCAGCGGGCGATCCGGGTCGACAACGTCAACGTCGATTACACCTACCGGAACCTCGCCCGCCTGCGCACGCAGGCGCAGGTCGCGATCAGCCTCCTCCGGCGCTTCCCGGCGCCGGCGGGCACCGCCGACGTGGCGCTCCAGAACTCCAAGATCGCGCAGATGTACCTGCTGCGCGGCCTCTCGGAGCTCTGGCTCGCGGAGGGGTGGTGCAACGGCGTGATCGTGAGCGACGGCACCAGCGCGAACGTGGTCCCGGGCACCCCGAAGACCACCGCCGAGATGGCCGAGATGGCGCTCGCGTCGCTGGACTCGGCGCTCAAGACCGTGGGCACCGACACCATCGGGACGAAGGTCGCCCCGGCGGCGAAGATCGCCAGCGCCCGCGCCCTCGTGTGGCTCAAGCGCTTCCCCGAGGCCAGGGCGATGGTCGCGGGGATCCCCACGAGCTACCAGTTCCTGGAGACCTTCTCGCCCACCACGGGTGACAACGGGATCTGGTCGCTGAACAACAGCCAGTTCCGCTACACGATGGGCGACAGCGTGGACCTCCCCCCGGCCGCCGTGCAGGGGACCCAGGCGAACTCGCTCCCCTTCGTGAGCGCGAAGGACCCGCGCGTGCCGAACACCAAGCCCGCGCGCAACGCCTTCGACGGCGTGACGGCGCTGTTCACGCAGCAGCTCTGGCCGGCGCGCGACAACCCGATCGCGCTGCTCTCCGGGCTCGACGCGCGGCTCATCGAGGCCGAGGCGGGGCTCCAGGCGAACGACGGGTCGTGGCTCACGATCCTGAACGCGCTGCGCGCCACGCCGCCGGTGGTGGGTGCCGCGACGACGCCCGCCGGGCTCGCCCCGCTCACCGATCCGGGGAACGCCGCGGACCGCGCCGCGCTGTTCTTCCGCGAGAAGGCCTTCTGGCAGTACGGCCGCGGCTACCGGCTCGGCGACATGCGCCGGATGGTGCGGCAGTACGGCCGGCCGCAGAACACGGTGTTCCCCAGCGGGAACTACTACAAGGGCGGCACCTACGGCACGGACGTGAACTTCCCCGTGACGCAGGCCGAGGCGAGCAACCCGAACTCCAAGGGGTGCCTCGACCGCGACGCGTAACCGTTCGCGCGTTGCAGGCGAAGGGCCCGGGGGCGTCACGCTCCCGGGCCTTTTCGTTTGCCGGGCAGTCGTCCTGAGCGAAGCGAAGGACCTGGCGCCGGGGCACCCGGGTCACTTCCGGCGCGTGCCGGGCAGCCATCCTGAGCGAGGCGAAGGATCTGGCGCCTGCGCACCCAGGCCAGATCCTTCGCTTCGCTCAGGATGACGTCATGGCACGACGGCGATCCCCCA
>DASWVQ010000172.1:0-6999 GCA_036401195.1 Gemmatimonadaceae bacterium | reverse complement strand
GCGGAGCGCATCACCGCGTCGCGCCCCGGCACGCGCGTGCTGTACATGTCCGGCTACACCGACGACGAGGTCATGCGCCGCGGCATCGTCGCCGAGGACACGCGATTCCTCCAGAAGCCCTTCTCTCCGGAGGTGCTCGTGCAGGCCGTGCGGGCCGCGCTCGACGACGGCCGCCCCGCGCCGGCGGTCGCCGGCTGAACTACCGCCCGGCGCTCCCCTGCGACAACCGTCACCCTGCCCCCGCGCATCCCTCGCGACGTTTCGGGAACCCCCAACCCCGAAACGGCCGATGACCGCCTCCCACGCGTCCGCTCCCGTCGACCCCACCTCCCCTTCCGCCGACGTCACCGCCGAGCAGGTCCGCGCAGCCCTGGCCGAGGTGCGCTACCCCGGCCTGCCACGCGACATCGTCTCGCTCGGCATCGTCGACCAGGTGAGCGCCTGCGGCGGGGTCGTGCAGGTCCGCCTCGCCCTGCGCACCGCCGACGCGAGCGTCCCCGAGCAGCTCCAGGTGGCGGTGAGCGAACGGGTCCTCGCCCTCGGTGCCGCGGAAGTCACCGTCGCCATCGGGGAGCCGCGCCACGCGCCGCCCCCGCGCGCGCGCAGCACCCCTGACCCATGGGCCGACCAGGTCCGCCTCGCCGCGGTGCGTCACGTCATCGCCGTCGGCGCCGGCAAGGGCGGGGTGGGCAAGAGCACCGTGGCCGTGGGCCTCGCGCTCGCCCTCGCGCGCGAGGGGCTGCGCGTGGGGCTGCTCGACGCGGACATCTACGGGCCGAGCCTCCCCATCCTGCTCGGCATCGCCGACGGCGCGGCGCAGGCGCGCATGTCGCCGGAGAAGTTCATCCTTCCCGTCGAGGCGCACGGGCTCCCCTTCGTGAGCTTCGGCTTCTTCCTCGGCGAGGGCTCCCCCGCGATCTGGCGCGGGCCGATGGTGTCGAAGGCGGTGAAGCAGTTCGCGCGCGGCGTCGCCTGGCCCACCCTCGACGTGCTGGTGGTGGACCTCCCCCCGGGCACCGGCGACATCCCGCTGAGCCTCGCCCAGTCGGTGCAGCTCTCCGGCGCCGTGGTGGTCACCCAGCCCGCGCGCGTCGCCGCGGCCGAGGCGGAGAAGGCGGTGGCGATGTTCCGCACCCTCGAGGTCCCGGTGCTCGGGGTGGTCGAGAACATGACGGGCGCCTTCGGCGAGGGCGCGGGGGCCGCCGTCGCCGCGTCGCTCGCCGTCCCCTTCCTCGGCGCGATTCCCTTCGACCCCGCGATCGTCACCGAGGGCGACGCCGGCACCCCCGGCATCGTCCAGCGCCCCGACGCACCCAGCAGCCGCGCCCTCGACGCGATCGCCGCCGCGACCGCCCGGTCCCTCGGCTACGCGCCCGCGACCGTCGCGGCCGAGGGGTGAGGCTCGCTTCAACGGCCGGTCCTGAGGACGAAGCGGATCAAGCGGGTCGATCGGAAACGTCAACGGCCTGTACTGACGATCGAGCAGGTCGAGCAGGTGGAGCAGATCAACCAGCAACTCCCCTGCAACATCCTGAACTACCATGAAGCAAATGATTGACATGAAGCACATCGTCCCTGTGCGCACGGAGTTCCACGCGCGCCCGGGACCATGGGCTTCATTCCTTTCATTCCCTTCATGTCGGTTGAGCCGTTGGGGGTGACGGATCTGCTCGACCTGCTCGACCTGCTTCGTCGTCGGTACAGGCCGTTGACGTTCCGGATCGGGTGGTGTGACCACCCACCCTGAAAAGCCTGTCAGGGAATCAGGGAATCCGCCCCTGTTCCCCGTCAGGCCATCCGGCAACGTGGAGCACGCAGCCGGCAGCAGTTCCCCGACGGCCGGCGGGAGGGCGACATGATGGGTGACGCGATTGGCGTGATGGTGGTGCTCCTGCTCGGCGGCCTGATGCTGCCGATCCTCCTGCTCCTCGCCGCGGCGGTGTTCGACGTCGTCGTCGTGGGATGGGCGCTCTTCCGCAGCTGGCACGACGACCTCTGGCCGGCCATTGCCCGGTCCGCCAGGCGGACGGTGCACCTGCCCGGGGTACGGCTGACCCCGCGGTAAGGGGACCGGGACCGGCGCGCCGTCGCCGGCGCCGGGACCCTGCACGAACCACCCCGGGCTGACGATACTGGAGGCATGCCCCAGCACGTCGCCCCTCGAGGGCCGGACGGGCGAATCGTCCGGCCCGTTCGCGCGTTCCCCACTCCCGCCGTGCGGATCCCCCCCGCGCTCCGACCGGCGCGAGGGGCGCGGCACATCGCCCGCCCCCATCGGGGGGGCGCGCTGCTGCGCGCCAGCGAGGAGCGCTACCGGCTGGTCGTGGAGACCGCGCACGAGGGGATCTGCACCATCGATCGCGAGGGGCGGATCACCTACGCGAACGCGCGCCTGGGGGAGATGCTCGGCCTCGCCGCCGCCGCCCTCCGCGGCCGCCAGCTCTTTGAGTTCATGGAGCCCGCCGCCGCCTTCGCGGCGCGCACCCGCTTCGCCCGCCGCCAGCGGGGGATCGCCGAGGTCACGGAGCTGGAGCTGCGCGCCGCCGACGGCCGCTTCCTCGCCACCCTCGAATCGGCGAGCTCGATCATCGACGAGTCGGGCGACTTCGCCGGGGCGGTGTGCATGTACACCGACATCACCCGCCGCCGGGTGGCCGAGCGGCAGGTGGACGAGAGCGAGGCGCGCTACGCGCACGTGGCGGCCAACGTCCCGGGGCTCGTCTACCGCTGGGTCTACCGCCCCGACGGGAGCGGGGGCTACACCTTCGTGAGCGAGGGCTCGCGCACGGTGTTCGGCGTCGCCCCCGAGGAGGCGATCGCCGATCCCGGGGCGCTGCTCGACCTGATCCACCCGCACGACCGCCCGGGATTCCTCGCCCTCGCCCGCGACGCCGCGGAAACCCTCGCCCCCCTGCGCTGGGAGGGTCGGGTCTTCCGCCGGGGTGGCGAGGAGCGCTTCATCCAGGTGGCGGCGCGCGCCGAGCGCCTCGCCGACGGCAGCGTCGTCTCCGACGGGCTGGTGATGGACGTGACGGAGCTGCACGACGCCGCGCGCCGCCTGCACGAGCGCGAGCAGCACTTCCAGTCGCTCTTCGAGAACAACCCCGACGCCGTGTTCCTCGTGGGGACGGACGGGCGCTTCCAGCAGCTCAACCCCGCCGCCCACGGCGTGATCGGCTGGCAGCCGGAGGAACTGGCGGGCAGGGAGTTCCAGCCGCTGATCTGGCCGGACGACCTGCCGGTGGCGATCGCGAATTTCGGCCGGGCGGTGCACGGCGAGGCGCGCCGCTACGAGATCTCCCTCCGGCACCGCGACGGCCGGCGCGTGCCGGCGGCGATCACCCTCGTCCCGATCTTCGTGCAGGGCGCGGTCGTGGGGGTGTTCGGCATCGCCAAGGACCTCACCGGCCAGCGCGACCTCGAGGCGCAGCTCCGGCAGGCGCTGAAGATGGAGGCGGTGGGGCGGCTCGCTGGCGGGATCGCGCACGACTTCAACAACCTGCTCACCGTCATCACCAGCTACACGCAGATGGCGCTCGGGGAGCTGGAGCCGCGTTCAGGGCCCGCCACCGACCTGGCGGAGGTGCAGCGCGCCGCCAACCGCGCCGCGGCGCTCACCCGGCAGCTCCTGGCGTTCAGCCGCCAGCAGGTGCTCGTGGCGCGCCGGCTCGACGTGAACGCCCTCGTGGAAGGCATGGTGGGGATGCTCCGCCGCCTCATCGGCGAGGACATCGCGCTGCGCACCCACCTCGACCCGTCGCTCTGGGCGGTGGAGGCCGACGCGGGGCAGCTCGAGCAGGTCCTGATGAACCTCGCCGTCAACGCGCGCGACGCGATGCCCGACGGGGGTTCCCTCTCGGTGCGCACCGGCAACGTGCGGGTCACCGCCGGGCGCGACCCGCGTCGCCCGGGGCTCGTGCCGGGTGAGTACATGATGCTCGAGGTGGAGGACGACGGGGTGGGGATGGACCCCGCGATCCTCCCCAACATCTTCGAGCCCTTCTTCACCACGCGCAGCGTGGGCCGGGGCACGGGGCTCGGGCTGGCGATGGTGTACGGGATCGTGAAGCAGAGCGGTGGCTACGTGTACGCGGACAGCGCCCCCGGGGAAGGGAGTCGCTTCACGCTGCTCCTTCCGCGCACCCGGGGCGACGCCGAGGCGGGAGCGGGCCCCGAGGCCGCCGAGGACGCGACCCCGCGCACGCCGCCGCGGGGCACGGAGCGCGTGCTGCTGGTGGAAGACGACGACGCGGTGCGCCACGTGGCCACCCGGATGCTCGGCGCCCTCGGGTACGCGGTGGTCGCCGCCTCCGGCGGGGAGGAGGCGATGCGCCTCGCCGATTCCCTCGACGCGCAGGGGACGCGCGTGGAGCTGGTGCTCACCGACATGGTCATGCCCGGCATGAGCGGCCGCGCCGTGGCCGACCGGCTCACCGCACGGTGGCCGGGGACGCGCGTGCTCCTCATGTCGGGGTACACCGACGACGAGATCCTGCGCCGCGGGCTCGGGGACGCGGGACTTCCCTACCTCGAGAAGCCCTTCAGCGTGGACCAGCTGGCGGGGGCCCTTCGCGCCGCCCTCGATTCCCCGGCGGGCTGAGAAAACAGCTGTCTGCCCGCGGGCGACCGGCCGGAACGGGGTGGAACACCTCCTGCATTTACGGGGGGTGAGGCGAGGCCCGTGGGGGCCCCGCCGGGCCGACTTCCCGAATACATGGCGACGCAGACTTTCGATTCGACGCAGGAAGAACCGGGTGCCGGCGGACAGCCCACCACCGCCGATCGCGCGCTCGCGTGCGTGCGGACGATGTTCCGCGCCTTTCACGTCTTCTCGAAATCGCTGGAGCGGCAGCATGGGATGAGCGGGGCCCAGCTCGAGATCCTCGAGCACCTGCGCGAGCGTCCCGCCGTCTCCCTGGGGGAGCTCACCGGGCGGACCGCCTCCGACCAGAGCACCATCTCGGTGCTGGTGAAGCGCCTCGTCGCCCGCGGGCTGGTGCACCGCAGCGAGTCCGACGGGGATCGCCGGCGCATGGAGGTGACCCTCGCCCCCGAGGGGATGGCCTTCCTCGATCACGCGCCGCCGAGCGTGGGGGAGCGGCTGCGCGACGGCTTCCTGCGCCTCGAGGAGGCGGAGCGTCGCACCCTCGCGCAGCTCCTGGAGCGCTGGGTCTCGCTCTCAGGGCTCCGGCGCTGACTGGAGGCGGGCCGCCTGCCGGAACGACCGGCGGCTCCGCATCTGCGCGTGCAGCACGTTGCGCCGCACCAGCACCAGGGCCTCGCTCACCGCGCGCGGCTGGAGTTGCGTGGTGTGCTCGGCGAGCACGCGGTCCATCTCCTCCTGGAGCATCTCCCACTCGCGCTCCACCGCCCCCTCGTGGAAGCCGAGGCGCGCCCGCTGCGTCCCGTGCCGGTCGGCGAGGGCCCGCAGCATCTCCAGCCCCTCCTCCACCAGCTTCACCTGGAGCGCGCCATGCTCCGACCGGGTCATGAGCGTCTCCGCGAGCACGGCGATGAAGCTCACGAAGTGGTTGGCGAGGTCGGGGTACTGGACCGACAGCAGGTGCGAGCCCTGCTCCTCGTGGCGAAGCCGCAGCACCAGGCTCGCCACGATGCTCCCCGATTCCCGCAGCAGCACCTGGCCCACGTCGGCCACGCCGGCGTCGAGGGTGGTGGGATCGGGAAGCCGCTCGCGCGCAGCGTCGGCCGGCACGGCCCGCCCACCAGTGCCGGGCGTGCTCGGCCCGGCGCGCGTGGCGGTTCCGGGGGCGGGCGGCACCTCCGCCGCGACCGCCTCGCAGGGGCGTCCGTCGGGGGAGGCGGCATCCACGCAGGGGAGCCAGAGGGTGAACGAGGAGCCGCGCTCCTCCTCGCTCGCCACGGTGATGTCCCCGTCCATCAGCCGCGCGAGGCGACGGCTGATGGAGAGCCCGAGCCCCGAGCCGTCGGTGCGGCGCGTGTGCCCCGACTCCACCCGCACGAAGGGGTCGAAGATCGCCGCCAGCCGCGCGGGCGGGATGCCGATGCCCGTGTCGTCCACGCGGAAGTACGCGTAGGGGCCCACGCGTGGGAGGCGCGCCTCGGTGGGGGCGACGCGCGCGACCCCGCACGAGGCGGTGATCGTCCCGCCGGCGGGGGTGAACTTCACCGCGTTCTGGAGGAGGTTCACCAGCACCTGCCGCACCCGCGACTCGTCGCCGCGGAAGCGCTGGTCCGGGTCGCCGCAATTCACGTCGAGGGCCACCTCGCGCGCCGCGGCCGCGGGACGCACCAGCTCGAGCGCGGCGTTGAGCGCGTCGCCGAGGGTGCCCACCCCCGCCGTGACCGTGAGGCGCCCCGCCTCGATCTTGGTGAGGTCGAGGATGTCGTTCACCAGCGAGAGGAGGTGTCGCGCGCTGTTGCTGATGCGCTGCACCTGCGCGCGCTGCTCCTCCGCGAGCGGGGCCACGATCCCCAGGTGCAGGAGCTGCGCGTACCCCATGATCGCGTTGAGGGGGGTGCGCAGCTCGTGGCTCATCATGGCGAGGAAGTCGGCCTTGGCGCGGTTCGACGCCTCCGCGTCGGAGCGGAGCCGTTCCAGCTCGGCGATGCGCTGCTCCATGCGCCGGCGCTCCGTCACGTCGCGCAGGGAGAGCACGTGCGCCGGCGCGCCCTCCCAGGGGATCTCCGCGGCGCGCAGCTCCACCAGGAGCGGCTCCCCTGCCCCTTCCGGACGCGGGGGCACGAGCTCCACCTCCGCGATCTCGTCGAGGAGGATGGGAAAGCCGAAGGCGCTGCCCAGCAGGGGGGCGACGTGGGGGGCGTCACGACCGAAGAGGCGCTCGGCGGCGGGGTTGGCGAACTGCACGATCCCGGCGGCGTCGACGATCATCACCGCGTCGGCGAGCCGCTCCACGATCAGCGTGGCGAGCGACTCGCGCGCCGCGGGGTGCCGCCCCGTGCCGCGCACCACCGGCGCGCCGCCCCCGTTCCCGCGGCCGCCGCTCATCGCGACGCGCG
>DASWVQ010000171.1:0-8584 GCA_036401195.1 Gemmatimonadaceae bacterium | reverse complement strand
CGGCTCCGGAATCGGAAGCGCGCCTGGGCGGCTTTGCCGCCCTTTAGCGCGCAGACCGCATCGAGGTTGAAGTTCGCCGGATAAGGAAGATCGAGCGCGCGCGACCTCGCGCGCCGCTCGCTTCCGCATTCGTGCCGAGGGCCGAGAGCCGAGAGCCGAGAGCCGGCAGCCGTCGGTTGACGTTGGCCGCCCCCGGCCGAGTCAGGCCGTCTTCCCTCCCCTCCTGATCCGGAACACGTCGATCTTCTGCTTCCGCACCGCCCCCGGATACTCGAACTCCTCCCGGTCCACCGTCTCCACCGCCAGCCCGAGCGCCCCGCACGAGGCGACGAAGCCCTCGCGTCCCACCCGCCCCGGATCGGTGAGCCACGCCGTCCCCTCGGGGGCGAGCGTCGCGGCGATCACCTGGGCCACCAGCTCGCCGTAGGGGCGCTCGTACAGCACGTCCGAGGCGACGACCACGTCGAAGCGCCCCAGGTCGGCGGGGAGGTCGCGCCAGTCCACCATCCGCGCCGCGATCGTGACGCCGGCGTTGGCCGAGGCGTTCACCTGCGCGAAGCGGGTCGCGTCCTCGTAGTAGTCGGTGGCGGTCACGGCGAACCCCGCCTGCGCCGCCGCGGTGGCCACCAGCCCCGCCCCGCACCCCAGTTCCAGCAGCGAGCGCCCCTCCCCCGGCAGGCGCCCCACCAGGCGCGCCATGACGATCGCCGACGGCCACACCTCGGCCCAGTAGGGGAGCCGCTCGTCCACCGCGAAATCGTCCTCGCTGATCAGCTCCTCCGCGCTCGCCGGGTGCATGAGGGTGATGCGCCGCCCCGCCACCTCGAACTCGGTGGTCAGGGTGCGGAAGCGGCGCTCGAGCTTCGCCGCCAGCGGGGCGATGTCGGGACCGCTCACAGCGCCATCTCCGCGAGCATGGGCGCGTCGCCAAGCACCAGCGCGTGAAGCTGCTCCCCTGCCGCGATGCGTGGCCGCTCCGGGGGCACCACGAGCAACGCGTCGGCCTGCGCCATGGAGTGGAGCAGCCCGGATCCCTGCGGCCCGGTGAGCGTGGCGTGCAGCATCCCGGAACTCCCCACCGTGAGCCGCGCGCGGAGGAAGTGCGTGAGGGGCGCGCCGATGGCGATCGCCTCGCCGGCGATCACCGGCACCGGGCGCCGGAAGAGCCGGCGGTGACCGGCCAGCCGGAGGATGAGGGGGCGGGCGAACAGCTCGAAGGTCACCAGCGCCGACACCGGATTCCCGGGGAGCCCGAGCCACCGCGACGCCCCGATGTGCCCGTACGACAGGGGCCCGCCCGGGCGGATGGTCGCGCGGAAGAAGTCGAGCGACCCGCCGGCCTCCACGAGCGCCCCCCGGAGATGGTCGAACGCCCCCATCGAGACCCCGCCCGAGGTGATCACCAGGTCGGCGTGGGCGGCGGCCTCGCGGAGCCGCGCGGCGATCGCCGCGGCGTCGTCGGCGACGACGCCCATCGCGATCACCTCCGCCCCGCACCCCCGCGCCGCCCCGCCGAGCGACCAGTTGTTGGAGTCCACGATGTGGCCCCCCGCGCCCACCCGGTCGAATTCCGTGAGCGACACCAGCTCGCTCCCGGTGGAGAGCACCGCCACGCGCGGCGCGCGATGCACCGGCACCCGCGCCGCCCCCACCGAGGCCAGGAAGGCGAGCTGCGCGGGGCCCAGCACCGCGCCGGCGTCGAGCGCCACCGCGCCCTCGGCCACGTCCTCGCCGCGCGGGCGCACGTTGCGCCCCGCGTCGCGGTCGTGAAAGAGCAGCACCTCGCCCTCGGCCGCCGCGTCGCTGTCTTCCACGCGCACCACCGAGTCGGCGCCGCGAGGCAGCGGGGCGCCGGTCATGATGCGCATCGCCTCGCCGCGGCCCAGCGGCCCGGGGGGCGCATCCCCCGCGGCCACCGTGGCCACCAGGCGCAGGCGACACGGCGCGTCGTGGCGTGCGCCGCGCACGTCGCCGGCATGCACCGCGTAGCCGTCCATCCCCGCATTGTCCCACGGGGGGAGGGTCACCCGCGCGTGCACCGCCGACGCGAGCGCCCGACCCGCGGCATCGGCGAGGGGAACCTCCACCGCCTCGAGCGCGCGCACCCCCTCGAGGATGCGCGCGCTCGCCTCCAGGGGGCCGAGGCTCACTTCGCGCCGAGCGTGGCCAGGCGCACCGCCACCGCGTCCTGCACCCGCTCCACGTCGCGTACCGGCACCGTCCAGTTGTTCGCCAGCATGCTGAAGAGGAGGAGGCGGCCGTCGGCGGTGGTGACGTAGCCGGAGAGGGAGCGCGCCTTGTCCACGAAGCCGGTCTTTGCGTGCACGTTCCCCTGCGCCGGCGTGTTGCGCATGCGCGAGCGGATCGTGCCGTCCACGCCCGCGATGGGAAGGGCGTCGTAGAACACGCGGAAGTCCGGGCTCTTCCGCATCGCGTCGAGCACGTGGATGATCGTCTCGGGGGTCACGTAGTCGTGCCGCGAGAGCCCGCTCCCGTCGCGCACCGCGAAGCCCGCGGTGTCGGCTCCCCACGCCACGAGCTGCCGCTCGACGACACGGCGCCCGCTGTCGGCGCTCCCCACCCCCGTCTTCTCCAAGCCCAGCGTCTTGAGGAAGATCTCCGCGACCTGGTTCTGCGAGGGCTTCTGGAGGATCGGCATCACCTCGCGCAGCGTCGGCGACGAGGTCGTGAACAGGGAATCCACGCGCATCGAGCGATCGGTGGGTCCCATCTCCACCGCGATCCCGCGCTCCGCGAGGGCCGCGGTGAGCGCCGCGACGTAGGCGTCGTGCTGGTCGGGCCAGGTGATCTCGATCTCGCTGCTGTCCCCCTGCAGGATGGTGCCGCGGACGACGATCGCCCCCGGCATCCCCGCCACCGGCCAGCTGCGGCCGGCGGTGAGCCGCGTGCGTGCGCGATCGGGGCGGGCGCTGTCCGCCGCCGCGGGGCGCGCCACGGTGCGCGCCTCGACGATCACCCCGGGGAACCCCGCCACCGGCGCGGTGACCGCCGTGGGCGCCTCCCCCACCGCTCCCGCGCGCACCATCACGCGGGTGAATCCCTCGTTGAAGTACAGCTCCTCGATCCCGGCGGAGTAGGGCTCGTTCAGGTCGTCCCACGCCCATCCCCAGCCGAGCGAGGAATCGGGAAAGGCGTCGCCCCAGGGGACGATGCGCCCGGTGATGCGCCGGATCCCGCGCGCGGCGAGCGAATCGGCGATCGCGCGCAGCGGGATCATCGCGTCCTTCAGCATGTGGTCGCTGATCGAGGGGTCGCCGCGTCCCTCCACCAGCAGGTCGCCGAGCAGGGCCCCATCCACCACCCCGCGGCCGCGCGCGCGGAAGATCGTGCGCCAGCGGTAATCGGGGCCGAGCTGCGCGAGGGCGGTGCTCCCCGTGAGCAGCTTCTGGTTCGAGGCGGGCATGAACAGCTTGCCCGCGTTGCGCGAGTAGAGGGTGTCGCCGCGCGCGGGATCCACGACGAGGATCCCCCAGTGTGCGTTGCGGAAGCGGGCGTCGCCGGCGAGCGAGTCGACGAAGGCGGTGAGCGCGGCGCGCTCGGAGGCCGGCACGGGCGCCGGGGCGATGCCGGGGCGGGCGCAGGCCGAGAGGGCGAGGGCCAGCGCCGGGAGGGATTGGCGGAAGGTGCGCATGCGGGGAATCTCACCCGCCGGCGCCGTTCCGCAACGCTCCTACATGCGGAGGCCGCGCTCCTGCGCCGCGGCGTCCAGCTCCGCGGTCATGATGCGCTCCACCAGGAGGGCCGGGGCGGAGCGCACCGTGCGCTCCTTCAGGTAGCGGCCGCAGTGATGGCAGATCGTCAGGTCGTAGCCCAGCGAGGCGGAGGGGATGCGGGCCACCGCCGGGTCCCCCTCGGCGCCGCACCCCAGGCAGCCGCGGCGCGTGGTGCGCCACACCGTGTCGCAGCGGGAGCAGACGAGGCGGCGCACCTGCCCGCCGCTCACCGAGAACTCGGCGGGCCCGCCGCAGCAGGGACAGGCGGCGCGGTCGCTGATGCGCAGCGTCGTCGCGCCGCACACCTCGCGCGACGCCCGGCGCAGCACCGCGTTCCCCACCAGCGCAACCGCGCGACGCGCGAGCCGTCGCGCTTCATCGGAGGGCAGCGGCTCCCCGCCGATCCATGCGCGACCCAGCCGCACCACGTCGGGCTCGACCCCGCGCACCCTGGCGAGGGCGTCGCTGCCGCACAGCCCTGCATGCTCGAGCGCGGACGTCATGCGCTGCACCGCGCGCGGCAGGTCCTTCGCCCCGGTGAACACGACGAACGGATCGAAGGCCGACTGTCCCGCCTTGAGTCGCGCGCGCGCCCCCGGCACGTCGAGAGCCAGCTCGCACCCCTGCTCCAGCTCCGCGTGGAGCGCGGTCACCGGGAGGAGCTGGTCCACGAGCGTCCGTCGCACGGAGCGGACGTCGTGCTGCGATTTGAGGAGTGTCGGCATCGGCGGGGGCGTGTTCCCCCGAATGACGCGGAATCCCGCGTCGCGTCACGAGCGAACTGCGCCGTGAATGCTCACCACATGGTGCCGCTCGGGCCGCGACCGGCAGGAATCGCCGGGGTTCAGAGGCCCGCCTCGCGGGCGCACGGCAGAATTCGCCGGGCGCCAGTCAGTTGAGCGTCCAGGTGGCGCGGAGCGTCTCGTCCTCGGCCACCATCACTTCCACGACGGTGGCCGCCCCGCCAAGCGCCTGCTGCACGCGCTCGGCGATGAATCGCGCGAGCTCCTCGCCGGTGGGGATACGACGTCCGTCCGCGAACTCGGGGACGTCGAGGTTGATGTTGCGCATGTCGAAGCGGTCGCGCACCTCGCGATCGAGGGCGCGGTCGAGCGCGCCCAGGTCGCAGATCATCCCCGTCTCCTCGTCGAGCGTCCCGGCCACGGTCACGTCGCAGAAGTAGCTGTGGCCGTGGAAGCTGGGGCGGGCGCAGGCGCCGAAAACCTCGGCGTTCCGTTCCGCCGACCAGTCGGGCCTCAGGTAGCGATGGGCGGCGGAAAAGCGGACGCGGCGGGTGAGGGTGAGGGGCATCGCGAAAAGCTATGTCGCGGGGTGGGAAGGGCAACTGACGGCCGCCGGCGCTCGGCTCTCGGCCCTCGGCTCTCGGCTCCGGGATTTGAAGCGCGCCTGGGCGGCGGCGCCGCCCTTTAGCGCGCGAACCGCATCGAGGTTGCACCTGCCCAGACAAGGAAATCGGCGTGGCGCCCGCAGGGCGCTCACGCCGCATCCGATTTCGTGCCGAGGGGCGAGGGCCGAGAGCCGAGAGCCGGCGGCCGTCAGTTGCCCTTCCCCCTCAGTGATCTTCCCCCGTCCGCTCCGTTCCCTCGATACCCGTCCCGTCGAACCCTTCCTGCGTCGGGCTCTCCGGCGGGATCCAGGGCACCCCGTTGGCGATCACGTCGCCCACGTCGGTCGAACCGATCCGCTCCTCTTCCTCGAGCTCCTCCTGGTCGGGCGCGCTGTCGGCCGTCTGGCGCGGGCGATCGCCGAGCAGGAGCCCCTCCGTCCGGTCCTCTTCGGCCAGATGGTCCTCGATGTCCATGGGGCTCTCGGCGCGGCGGAGCGGGTCCACCACGATCTCGTTGCGCACGCTCACGATCCCGAGCACGTCGGTCACCACGTGCTCGGCGATGCGACGCTCGCCGTCGGTGCCGACGCGGCCCATCAGCACCACGGTGCCGTCGTCCACCCGGACGCTGAAGTCGTCGACGTCGAGGCCGTTGTGCGCGTGCAGGTGCTCGCGCACCAGCCCGCGCAGCTCGTCGTCGCTCAGTTCGTCGATGTTGTGGATGTTCTCGAAGTCGCGCGCCATCGGGCACCTGTGCGGGTGAAGGACCCGGCGGGTGGCGCGACGGCCCCGGAAGGGGAGGGGATCAGCGACCGAAGAGGAGCGACACGCCCAGCGTGAAGGCCGGGTTGAAGGTCCATCCCGAACGATCGGTTCCCGCCTTCAGGACCGTCGAGCCATCGCTCGCCGCCTGGAAGTACTTGGGGGGATAGGTGACCTTGTACATGCGGCCCTTGAAGTCGCCACGCACGAGCCACCGCTTCCCGCCCCCCGGCACCCAGCGGACGCCGGTACCGAGCGAGAGTGCAAGGGGCGCGCCGAACTCGTAGCCCCCCACGTCCACCCCGCGGCGTCCGGAGGCGACCACCCCGCCCCCCAGGCTCATCTCCGGGGTGAGGTCGTGCCAGCTCCGATGCCCCGTGAGGGCGAAGGCGAGGGCGACGTCGGCCAGGTAGAGCTGCGTGCTCTCCTCGGTGACCTTCCGCGAGGCAGGCGGCTTCGTGGGGTCGATCACGTCGCGGGTCGAGAAGACCGTCGACAGCTCCCCCGCGAGGTAGACCGGGCCGCTCAGGTGCAGCGCGTAGCGGGCGCCCACGAGGGGGCCCGACTGGGGGGCGATCCCGACGCGGTCCTTCTGCGCCTTGTACCAGCCCCCCAGGGCGGTCACCTCGTGCTTGTACTCGAGGTCGCGGAAGGGGCTCGCCTCGGGGGTGTAGCCCACCTGCGCGCGCGCGCCGGCGAGGGGGGCGGCCAGCGAGGCCGCGACGAGCAGGAAGAGGGAGGGGCGGCGCATCACCTGGCCACCTCGATGGCGCAAAGGTCGGTTCCGGTCATTTCGGGGGGACGCTCGAGGCCGAGCATCTGGAGGATGGTCGGTCCCACGTCGCACAGCGCGCCACCGGCGCGCAGGGGACGGTCGCCGGCGGGATCGACGACGACGAAGGGGACCGGGTTGGTCGTGTGGGCGGTGTGCGGGCCGCCGGTGGCGGGGTCGATCATCATCTCGCAGTTGCCGTGGTCCGCGGTGACGAGCAGCCGCGCCCCCGCCTGCTCCGCCGCGGCGATGACGCGCGCCAGGCTGCGATCCACCACCTCGCAGGCGGCGATCGTCGCGGGGATCGACCCGGTGTGTCCCACCATGTCGCCGTTGGCGTAGTTGCAGAGGATGAAGTCGTGCTCGCGCGCCGCGATCGCCCCGCAGAGCGCGTCGGTCACCCCGGCGGCGCTCATCTCGGGGGCGAGGTCGTACGTCGCCACCTGCTGGCTCGGGATGAGCTTCCGCTCCTCCCCCGGCCAGGGAGGCTCGTACCCGCCGTTGAAGAAATAGGTCACGTGCGCGTACTTCTCGGTTTCCGCGGTGCGGAACTGGGTCATCCCCGCGCGCGAGACCACCTCGGCGACGATGTTCGCCATCGACTGGGCGGGGAAGGCGACCGGCACGTCGAAGGTCTGGTCGTACTGCGTCATCGTCACCACGTAGAGCGCCGGGCGCTTCGCGACGTCGAAGCCGTCGAAGCCGGGTTGGGTCAGGGCGCGCACGATCTGCCGCATCCGGTCGGAGCGGTAGTTGAAGCAGACCAGCGCGTCGCCGTCGCGCATGGGCGCGAGCGGCTGCCCGTCGTCCCCCACCAGCACCACGGGGGGGATGAACTCGTCGGTCTCGTTCCGGTCGTAGGCGGTGCGGATCACCGAGAGGGGGTCGGTCCCCTTCGGGCCCACGCCATCCACCGCGGCGCGGTACCAAAGCTCCGTGCGCTGCCACCGACGGTCGCGATCCATCCCGAAGTACCGGCCCCCCAGGCTGGCGACGACGGCGTTCGCCTTCTTCGCCTGCGCCAGCACCTCCTGCATGTAGCCGAGGCCCGAGGACGGCATCGTGTCGCGCCCGTCCATCAGGGCATGGATGGCGACGCGCGGCACCCCCTCGCGGGCGGCCAGCTCGAGGAGGGCGAAGAGGTGCTGGTCGATGGCGTGGACCCCCCCCGTGCCGATGAGCCCCATCAGGTGGAGGGTGCCGCCGTTGGCCTTCACCCGCCGGCAGGCCTCGAGGAAGGGGGGAACTTCGAAGAAGGAGCGGTCGCGGATCGCCTGGTTGATGCGGACGAGGTCCTGCATCACCACGCGGCCGGCGCCGAGGTTGAGGTGCCCCACCTCGCTGTTCCCCATCTGGCCCTCGGGGAGACCCACCGCGAGGCCGGAGGCGTCGAGGAGGGTCATGGGCGCCCTGGCCACCAGCCGGTCCCAGGTGGGGACGTGCGACATGGCGATGGCGTTCCCCTCCTTCTCCTTCCGGTACCCCCATCCGTCGAGCACGACCAGCACCACGGGTCCTTTCGGCACGCCCACCAGGCTCCAGTTTGCGGGAAGGGTCAAATGTACCCACTGGGCGCGTTGGGCCGAATAGGTGTCGCGCGGTGCGCTGTGTCGCAGCGGGAACCCGCGCCAGCCGGCACCGTCAACACCGTGGGGAGCCTGATGCCCTCAGCGTCAGCGGTCCGGACGAAGCGCCTGAGGGCTGAGAGCTGACAGCTCCGAACTGCCCACGGTGTTGCCCGAAGTCGGCACAGGCGGGTGTCTGTCCGTTCGGTCAGGTTTCGCCCCTTGGAACTTCTTGCCGTCGGCGCGGTATACGCGCCGAGCTCGCCGGAAATGCGTATCTGCTGCCGTGCCTGCCAGTTACCCTCTCCTTGTACGATCGGTCAGAATACATCGAGCCTCGCCTGCCGCGGCCCGTTCCCCACGCGCCCCGGCGACTGTTGATTTCAGGGCTCCCCCCTTTGCG
>DASWVQ010000170.1:0-4729 GCA_036401195.1 Gemmatimonadaceae bacterium | reverse complement strand
GGCGCGGGGAGCCTGCGCGCGTGGGCCGAGGGGGAGCGCTCCGGCGGGCATCGCGCGGGCACCGACTACCGCGTGTCGCAGTTCCGCGTGGCCGCGGACCATCCTGCGCGCGGCGGGCGGGGCGGGCGCGTCGCCATGGAGGCCGGGGTGGCGCTGCGCGATTTCGGCGCGGCGCAGTTCTACGCGCCCGCTCCATCGTACGAGCGCACGCGCACGGCGCAGGGCGCACTCCGCTGGGAGTCCGCCACCGGCTCGGCGTGGACCGGGAGCGCGGTGGCGAGCCTGCGCCGGCACACCGACGACTTCATCCTGCGTCGTGCCGAGCCGGCGTACTATCGCAACCGCCACGAGAACTGGCAGTCCACCCTCGAGGGGACGCTGCGACGCCGGCTGCGTGGCGACGCCGCGCTCGCCCTCGGGGGCGAACTGTTCGACGCGCAGCTCGCGAGCGCGCGACTGGGCGACCGGCGCGAGCAGCGCGCCGCGCTCTTCACGGAGGGGAGCTGGGGATCGCGCGACGGCGCGAGCCTGAGCGCCGGCGCACGCGCCGACTGGACCTCCACCTTCGGCGCCTTCCTCTCCCCGCAGCTCGGCGCCGCCTTCGCCCTGGGCGACCGGCACTGGCTGCGCGCGTCGATGGCGCGCGGCTACCGCGCCCCCTCGTGGACCGATCGCTACTACACCGACCCCGCGAACACCGGCAACCCCGCGCTCGGCGCGGAGCGCTTCTGGGCGGGGGAGCTCGGGCTGCGCGCGCTGCCGCGGTGGGGGAGCATCGACGTCGCCGCCTTCGCGCGGCAGGCGGATGACCTCATCGACTGGACGCGCCCCGCCGGCGCGGGCGCCACGCAGCCCTGGCGCGCCGCGAACGTGGGGAGCGGCCGCTACCTCGGGGTCGAGGGATCGGCCACGCTGCCGCGCATCCTCGGGACCGAGGTGGGGGTGCACGCGTCGGCCCTCCGCTTCCGGAGCGACGGCGCGGCGGGACTCGAGGGGAAGTACGCGCTGCGCCCCCTCACGCGCGTGGTGGGAGGCACCCTCACGCGCGGCTTCGGGCAGGCCCTCACCGCCACCGTCGACGTGCGGGAGGCCCGCCGCGCGAGGGAGCGGGGATGGACCATGGCCAACGCGCGGCTCGCCTGGCGGCTGCGGCGGGGCGCGGTCACGCTGGATGTGACGAACATGGGGAACACCACCTACCTGGACGCGTCGGGGATGCCGGTCGCGGCGCGCGCCGCGTACGTGGGGGTGCGTTGGGGGCGGTAGTATATTCCGGCATGTCCTCCTCCCCTTCGTCCAACGCTCCCTGGATCGGCGTGATCATGGGGAGCCGCAGCGACCTGAAGGTCATGCGGCCCGCCGTCGAGCTGCTGCGTGAGCTCGACATCCCGCACGAGGTGCGCGTGGTGTCGGCGCACCGCACCCCCGACTGGATGTTCGAGTACGCGGACGGCGCGGAATCCCGCGGGCTGGAAGTGATCATCGCCGCCGCGGGGGGCGCCGCGCACCTGCCGGGGATGGTCGCGGCCAAGACGCTGGTGCCGGTGCTCGGCGTCCCCGTGCCCGCGACGATGCTCAACGGGCTGGACGCGCTCCTCTCCATCGTGCAGATGCCGCAGGGCGTGCCGGTGGGGACGCTGGCGATCGGCGAGCCAGGGGCGGTGAACGCGGCGCTGCTGGCGGCGTCGATCGTGTCGCTGAAGCACCCCGAGGTGCGCGACCGCGTGCGCGCCTGGCGCAGCGCGCGCACGCACGCGGTCCTGAGCGACACCGACCTCACCGCCGAGGTCTGAGGCATGGCGCCCATCCTTCCCGGCGCCACGATCGGGTTCCTCGGGGGCGGGCAGCTGGGCCGGATGAC
The DNA here is from genome assembly GCA_036401195.1 of Gemmatimonadaceae bacterium. Taxonomy (GTDB): domain Bacteria; phylum Gemmatimonadota; class Gemmatimonadetes; order Gemmatimonadales; family Gemmatimonadaceae; genus JACDHQ01. Next base: position 2,868 of record DASWVQ010000170.1, on the reverse strand, counting down.
GGCCATGGCGGCGCGCACCCTCGAGTATGGCGTGCGCACGATGGACCCGAGCGCCGAATGCGCCGCGCGTGCCGTCTCCGACGTGGTGATCCCCGGGCGGTTCGACGACGCGGTCGCCGCCGCGGAGATGGCGCGCGGCTGCTCGGTGATCACCTACGAGATCGAGCAGATCGGCCCCGCCGCGCTCGCGGCCGCGGAGGCGATCGCCCCGGTGCGGCCGGGCCCGCACGTGCTCGAGATCGTGCGCGACCGCAGCCGGCAGAAGGGGTGGCTCAAGTCGCAGGGGTTCCCCATCGGCGTGTATCGCGAGGTGGCCTCGCTCGACGAGCTGCTCGCGGTCGCGGCGGAGCTGGGCGTCGCCCAGGGCACGCCGCTCTTCGTGAAGGCGAACCACGGCGGCTTCGACGGTCGCGGGCAGGTGCGGCTCGACGATCCCGCGCAGGTCGAGGAGGCATGGGTGGCGCTCGCCGGCCGCCCCTCCGTGGCGGAGCGCGGGCTGGCGCTCGAGGTCGAGCTCTCGGTGATGGTGGCGCGCAACCCCTCGGGGTCGGTGGCGGTGTACCCGCCCGCGCTCAACCACCACGAGAACCAGGTGCTCGCCTGGTCGATGCTCCCCGGGCCGCTCCCCCCCGACGTGGCGCACCGCGCCACGACCCTCGCCGCGGAGATCGCCGAGGCGATCCACCTGGAGGGGCTGCTCTGCGTGGAGATGTTCCTCACGCGCGACGGGGAGCTGCTGGTGAACGAGCTCGCGCCGCGCCCGCACAACTCGTATCACACCACCGAGGTGGCCTGCCTCACCAGCCAGTTCGAGCAGCTGGTGCGCGCCGTGTGCGACCTGCCCCTGGGCGACGCGCGGATGCTGCGCCCCGGCGCGATCGTGAACCTCTTCGGCGACCTCTGGCTCGAGGGGACGCCGCGGTGGCACCACGCCCTCGAGGTGCCGGGGGTCCGGCTGCACCTGTACGGCAAGGGAGCGCCCCGCGCGGGGCGCAAGATGGGTCACCTCGCCGCGATCGGCGACACGCCCGGGGATGCCCTCGAGCGCGCTCGCACCGCCTTCACGCGCCTGCATGCCGCAGGCGCCCATGCCCGCTGACAGGGAGGTCCTCATGTGCCGGTCCGTCCTTCTCCTTCCCCTCCTCGCCCTGATCCCCGCCACCTCGTGCGCCCCGCGCGCGGTGCAGGTGGGCACGGGCGCGGCGACCCCCGCCGAGGCGGAGGCCGTGGTGCGCGACGCGCAGGGGAACGTGCTCGGCACCCTCTCGCTGGCGCAGGAGACGATGGGGATCCGCATCACCGGGTCGCTGGTGAACGTGCCGGCCGGCGTGCACGGCTTCCACGTGCACACGGCCGGGCGGTGCGAGCCTCCCTTCACCACCGCGGGGGGGCACTGGAACCCCGCCGGCCGGCAGCACGGCGCCGACAACCCGAATGGCAAGCACCAGGGGGACCTCCCCAACCTGACGGCGAACGCGCAGGGGAACGTGCTGGTGAACGTCCTCCTTTCGGGGGCGTCGATCCGCGCCGGCACCACGCCCCTCATCGACGCCGACGGCGCGGCGTTCGTGGTGCACGCGGCCGCCGACGACTACCGCACCGACCCGGCGGGGAACGCGGGGGCGCGGATCGCCTGCGGCGTCGTCGTCGCCCGCTGAGCCGCGGCGCATGCACGTCCTCGTCCTGAACGTCGGCTCGTCGACGCTCAAGTTCCAGCTCGCGCGCACCGACGCCGAGCGCATGGCGGCCAACGCCGATGAGCGCCTCGCGCGCGGGGTGCTCGAGCGCATCGGCGCCGAGTCGGTGTACACCTTCTACGGGACCGACGGCACCCCGGTGCGCGGCAGCGCGCCGTTGCGCGACCACAAGGAGGCGGTGGAGTTCCTCCTGAAGTGGATCGTGACCCCCGAGGCGCGCACCGGGATCGCGCGGGTGGCCGACATCGACGCGGTGGGGCACCGCATCGTGCACGGCGGGGAGAAGTTCCGGCGCTCGGTGCGCATCGACGACGACGTGCTGCGCGGGCTCGAGGACATGATCGACCTGGCGCCGCTGCACAACCCGCATCACCTCAAGGGGATCGCGGCGGCGCGCGCGGTGCTCGGCGCCGGCGTGCCCCAGGTGGCGGTGTTCGACACCGCGTACCATACCACGCTGCCGGAGCGCGCCTACCTGTACGCCCTCCCCTACCAGCTCTATCGCCGGCATCGCGTGCGACGGTACGGCTTCCACGGGTCGTCGTACCGCTGGATCACGCACCGCTACCGGCAACTCACGGGGCGCAGTCGCGAGGACACGAAGGTCATCGCCCTGCACCTGGGCAACGGCTGCTCGGTGTGCGCCGTGGAGCGCGGCGACTCGATCGACACCTCGATGGGGTTCACCCCCCTCGAAGGGCTGGTGATGGGCACGCGCTCGGGCGACCTGGACCCGGCGATCCTCGACTACGTGGCGAGCAAGGAGGGGCTTTCGCTCGCCGAGGTGGAGAACCTGCTCAACAAGCAGTCGGGGCTCCTCGGCATCTCGGGGCTCACGAACGACATGCGCGAGCTGCTCGCCGAGGCCGAGGAGCACGACGACCGGCGCGCGTGGCTGGCGATCGAGCTGTTCTGCTACCGGGTGCGCAAGTACATCGGCGGCTACCTGGCGGCGATGAACGGCGCCGACGCGATCCTCTTCGCCGGCGGCATCGGCGAGAACGCGGCGGCGATCCGGACGATGGCGTGCGAGGGGCTGGACTGGATGGGGATCCGGCTCGACGACGCGAAGAACCGGGCGACGGTGGGGGGGAAAGAGGGGAAGATCTCGACGCCGGATTCCCGCGTGGAGGTGTGGGTAGTGCCGACGGACGAGGAGCTGCTCATCGCG
>DASWVQ010000169.1:0-8002 GCA_036401195.1 Gemmatimonadaceae bacterium | reverse complement strand
CGGAGGGCGCGCATGGGGAGGGTGCTCCCCGCGAGCAGCACCATGTTCTCCAGGCGCGAGAGGGCATCGCGCGGGGTGTTGGCGTGAATGGTGGCCATCGAGCCTTCGTGGCCGGTGTTCATCGCCTGCAGCATGTCCACCGCCTCCGCGCCGCGCACCTCGCCGATGATGATCCGGTTGGGGCGCATGCGGAGGGCGTTGCGCACCAGGTCGCGCGCGATCACCTCGCCCCGCCCCTCCACGTTCGGCGGGCGCGTCTCCAGGCGCACCACGTGCTCCTGCTGGAGCTGCAGCTCGGCGGCGTCCTCGATGGTGATCACGCGCTCCTGCGCTGGGATGAAGGAGCTGAGCGCGTTGAGGAGCGTCGTCTTCCCGGAGCCGGTGCCGCCGGAGATGAGCACGTTGAGGCGCGCGTGGACGCACGCCGCGAGCAGCGTCGCCATGCGGCGGGTGATTGCCCCGCGCGCGATGAGCTGGTCCATCGCCAGCTCCGCCCCGAAGCGCCGGATCGACAACACCGGGCCGTCGAGCGCCAGTGGCGGGATGATCGCGTTCACGCGCGAGCCGTCGGGGAGGCGGGCGTCCACCATCGGCGAGGACTCGTCCACCCGCCGCCCCACGCGGCTCACGATGCGGTCGATCACCGTGAGCACGTGCGCATCGTTGCGGAAGGCGGCGTTCACCCGCTGCAGCCGCCCCCCCTTCTCCACGTAGATGTGCCGCGCGCTGTTCACCAGGATGTCGGTGATCGTCGGGTCGCGGAAGAAGGGCTCGAGCGGCCCCAGTCCCGTGATCTCGTAGACGATCTGTTCCACGATCTCCTCGCGCTCCGACTGCGCCAGGGGCGTGCTCTCCTCCCGCAGGAAGGTGGTCACGGCCTCGCGGATCTGCGCGGTGAGCTCGCGCTCGTCGGTGATGCGCTCGAGCGCCTCGAGGTTGAGCCGGTCGATGAGCCGCCGGTGGAGGTCCAGCTTGAGCTGGTCCACCGCGCTCAGCCCGGGCTCCTCCTCGCTGATGTACATGCTCCCCCCGCGCCCCTCCGGCTCGGCGGCCGCCGGGACCGGCAGGGGATAGGGGCTCGGGCGGGGTGCCGTCGTCACCTCGGGGGTGACCGCGGGGGCGTCGGCGGCCTCCGGGGGCACATCGATCGCCGGCTGGAGCCGGCGCAGGCGTTCGCGAAGCGACATCAGGCCCTCCGCATCCGGCCGAAGATCCGGCCCAGGGGTGACGGCGCCGCGGCGATCACCGGTTGCGACCCGGCGCGGCGGCTCGGCGCCCCGCCGAGCTTCACCGCCAGCCGGTCGAACGCCGCGGTGAGCTCCGACTGCGGGGCGAGCCGCGTGAGCGGCACGCCGTGGGTGATCGAGTCGAACGCCAGCGCGTAGTGGTTGGGCAGCGTGGCGGCCACCTCGGTCGTCAGCACCTTGGCCGCGTCCTTGAGCGAGAGCACGTCGTCGCGCTGGTGGCGGTTGACCACCACGCAGAGCTTGGACGCGTCGTAGCCGAGCCGGCGGCACACGGCCAGGGTGCGCTGCGTGCTCTTGAGCGCCGCCACGTTCAGCTGCGTCACCAGCACGATCCGGTCGGCGGCGTCCATCGCCGCGAGGGCGCGCTCGCTGAGGTGGTGCTCGCAGTCGAGCACCGTGAAGGCGAAGTGCGTCCGCAGCGCCTCGATCGCGGACCCGATCGTGGTCCCGTCGAGCTGGTCGTCGAGCTCGGGGTTGTCCGGGCTGGGCAGCACCCACACCCCGCCCTCCACCGGCGTGAGCAGGGAATAGAGGAGCTCCGCGTCGGCCCGGTCGAGCTTCTCGGCCAGGTCGGCGAGGTGGTAGGCGGGATCCACGTTGAGGAACACGCGCACGTCGCCGCTCGCGACCACGAGGTCGCCGAGCGCGACGCGCGCGGAGGGGTGGTTCCGGGCCAGGGAGAAGGCGAGGTTCACCGCGATGCTGGTGTTCCCGAGCCCCCCCTTGCTGGAGTGGACGGCGATCACCTGCCCGCGGGTGACTTCCGACGCCACGCGCCGGGTGAACCGGTCCACGGCGGCCGCGAGCTCGGTGGGGTCCACGGGGGCCGTGAGGAACTCGTGGATTCCCGCGCGGAGCCCGCGCACGATGAGCTGCGGGTCGGCGTTGGCGGCCGTCCCGATCACGAAGGTCACGCGGCTTCCCTGCAGGGTGCGCTCGAGCGCCGCGAGCCCCGCGGCATCCAGCTCCGCGAGGGGGAGCATCAGCAGGTCGATGCGCCGGCTCTCGAGCTGCGCGAGCGCCGCCTCGAGCGTGGGCACCACCTGCGGGGCGTCGAAGCCGAAGCGGGCCAGCACCGTCGCCGTCGATGCCGGTTCCGCGGCGCTCCCCACCACCAGGGCGATGCGCGGGGCCTGCGTCACGGCGTGCGGGGCGCGGGGAGGGCGGGGCGGGCCGCGGGGTCCCCCGGCCGCTTCAGGGCGTCCATCGCGGGGACGATCGTGTCCGCCGGCGTGCGCACCACGTCCTGCGCGCGCGGCCGCATGGGGTCGATGATGACCGGCTTCACCACGATCAGCAGCTCCGTCTCGTTCCGCTGGAAGCGCGTGCTCGAGAAGAGCTGCCCGAGGATCGGCACGTCCATGAGCAGCGGGACGCCGGTCTTCACCTTCTCCATCTCGTTGTTGAACATCCCCGAGATCACCAGCGCCTGGTTGCGGCGCACGTCGAGGGTGCTCTGCATGCGCCGCGTGCGCAGCGCCGGGATGCGGAATCCCTGGAGCACGACCGCGTTCGTGTAGTCGAGGCTGGAGACCTCGGGGGCGACGGCCAGGCGCAGCAGGCTGTCGCTGATGATCTCCCCCACGAACTTGAGCCGCACGCCGAATTCGCGGTACATGATCGTCACCGACTGCCCGCCATTCGCGAGCCCCGCCCCCTGCACGATCGGGATCGGCAGCTCCCCGCCGGCGAGGAACGACGCGGTGTCGCGATTCCCCGCCATCAGGTTGGGCTCCGCCAGCAGCCGGGCGGTGCCGCGCGTCTGCTCCGCCTGGATCATGGTGAGCAGCCGGTCGGTGCCCCAGTCGGTGAGGACGGAGATGAACTCCCCGGCATCGGTGGTGCGGAAGCCGCGCGGCCGCCCGGTGGCGGGATCGCTGACGATGTTGCTGTTCGCGGCGCCGACCCCGGTGCCGACGGTGACATTGGGGCCGAGGTAGAAGATCGACGCGCCGAGCTGGGTGAGCAGGTCCCGGCGCACCTCGGCGAACTTCACGTAGAGCACGATCTGCATGCGGTCGGCGGGGGAGCGTACCTGCACGCGGTAGTGCTCCCGCGTCCCCGACGCGAGCCACACGATCGCGTCGACCTCCCCGCTGCGGCGTCCGTTGATCACCATCTCGCGCGGGCTGACCACCACCACGTCGGCGACGCCGGTGTCGGCCACGGACACGCGCGTGATCGCCGAGGCGGTCGAGATGGGATACGACCGGCCGGTGGAGAGGTCCACCCGGGTGACCGGGGACTCCTGCGCGGCGGCGCCGCGCCCGGCGGCCGCGAGGAGCGCGAGGACCAGCAGCGTGCGGACGGGGGGCGTCACGGACGCCCTCCACCCGGCGGCGGGGCGAACTTCTTCAGGTCGGGCTCCCCGCTCCCGCGGTAGACGCGCACCACCTCGGAATCGCGCGCCGGGGCGGGCACCGCACGCACCACGGGGGCGGGAGCGCGCCGCGCAGGCGGGGCCACGCGTCGCTCCGTGCGCGGCACCGCCGGCGCGGGCACCGGCACCGTGCTCGCGTTGCGCAGCTGCGCCAGCACGTCCTGCGAGCTCGCCCCGGGGGTGCGCACCGTGGTGGGATCGCCGTACGCGCGCAGCACCAGCTGGATGCTTCCCTGGTTCATCGCCACCGCCAGGCGCTCGGCTTCCTCGGGCGTCACCTCGAGGGTCGCGGTGGTGGCGTCGATCGGCTCCCCCTTCTCGCCCCGTTCCACGCGCGTCCCCACGGAGAGGACGCGCACGTTCTCCATGAACAGCTTCGCCACCTGGCGGTCCGGGCTCCCCGGCACGGCGGCGCGCATGCTCACGAGCACGTCCACGCGGCTGTCCGGCTGGAGGAAGCCACTGATCCCCGCGATGTCGTTGATGCGCACCGCCATCGCCCGCCGCCCCGGGGAGATGCGCACCTCGAGCCCGGGCGCGCTCCCCGTGGGGGCGAGGCGCGCAGGCACGATCGGGTCCCCGGCGAGGACCCGCACCCGCGTCACCCGGCCCACGACGGAGTCCATGTTCGCGTACGCCACGCCGGGCAGCGCCGCGGCGGGCCACGAGACCAGCGAGAGCGCGGCCTCGTCGATCACCGATCCCTCGGGGATCTCGCGCGTGGCCACGAGCACCGGTCGCGTGGTGGGACGATCGCTGGCGCGCGTGGCCTGGAGGGCGCGATATGCCCCCACCGTCGCCAGCAGCGCGACCAGGACCGCGGCATAGAGGATTGAGCGGAAACGCATCAGGACGGCGCGTACTCCCAGCGGAAAGTGGCGGCGCGCGTCAGCGCGAGCTCGCGCTTGCCGACCACCGCGGCGAGTGGGGTGATGAATCGGAACGGGTAGTCGCGGATCCGCACGGTGACGCGCTTCGCGGCCTGGTCGAGCACCACCTCGATCCGGTCGTCGCTGAGCGCCACGCCGCCCAGCGAGGGCGCTGCGTCGCGCACGATGGCGCGCACGTCCGCCACGCCGGCCGCCGGGTCCACCATGGCCGAGGCCGCACGCGCGCCCTCGCGGGCGGCGGTCGCGAGCTGGTTCACCGTGTAGTAGGCACGGCTCACGTCGATCGCGCCGAAGGTCAGCAGCAGGAGGAGGGGCGCGACCAGCGCGAACTCCACGATCACGCTCCCCCGTTCGCCCTGCCGCAGGCTGCGAAGGGCGCGCGCGGCGCCAGCATTGCCGGCGGCGCGGCGGGGGGCGGCGGTCACCACGCGAGCCATTGCAGCCACGGGGCGGGAAGCCAGGCCACCAGCAGCGCGCCGGTGGCGAGGGCCACGCCGTAGGGGAGCACTTCACGCCGGTGCGACGCCGGCGTGGGCCGTGCCGCCACCGCCGCGGAGGCGCCGCCGATCCGCCACGCGCCGAACCAGAGCGCCACGTCGGTGGCCAGGCGACCCATCGCGCCTCGCCGCGCCAGCATCCCCACCGCGAGCACCCCGCCGGCAAGCACCCCGAGGACCGTGGCCTGCAGGATCCCCGGCCACCCGACCCAGGCCCCGATCGCCGCGGCCAGCTTCACGTCCCCCGCCCCGATCACGCGCAGCAGCCAGAGCGGCAGCCAGATCGCGAAGCCGGTCGCCATCCCCCCGAGCGCGGGCCCGAGGCCCACCTCGCGACGCAGCACGGTGGCCGCCGCCAGCAGCCCCGTCGCCGCCAGCGCCAGCACCAGCCCGTTGGGGATCCGGCGCGCGCGCACGTCCCAGCGGGCGATCACCAGCAGCAGCGTGGTGAACGCGACGCCGGCAATCACTCCGCCGGGCAGTCCGCGCAGCATGTGCAGCTCCTTCGTCCTTCGTGATGCGTGCGACGACGCTACGGGGTCGCCGTGGTGACGTCGGTCGTGGCCTTCCCGAACCAGGTCTTGATCTGCGTGCCGAACGCCTTGAGGATCGCCACGAGGGCGACGGCGACCAGCGCCAGCAGCACGCCGTACTCGGTGACCGCCAGGCCTCGCTCGTCGGCCCCGAACCGGCGGCCGAGCTGGAGGAGCGCCGTCATCCTACTGCGGGGCAGCCGTCGTGACGTCCGTCGTCGCCTTGCCGAACCAGGTCTTGATCGTCGAGCCGAACGTCTTCACCACAGCAACGAGCGCCACCGCGACGAGCGCGAGCAGCAGGCCGTACTCGGTCACCGCGAGACCATCCTCTTCGGCCGCGAACGAGCGGGCGACATCCACGAAGCGCTGCATCTGCATTTCCTCCAGGTACGACACGATGGGGACATGGGCGGGCTCCACCGATGGAGACCCACACTGTGATCCAACGCACAGGTTATGCCGGATGCGAAACGGGGGAGTGAGCGCCATGCGCCCACTCCCCCGCGAGGCCCGCGCGCGTGTCCGCGCGCCGGGCTCGGCTCGCTTCCCTCAGTCGGCGCGCGGCGTGCTCGCGTGCACGCTCGAGGGCCCCGTGGTCCCCGTCGGCGTGGGCCCGCTGAGGTCCTGGCCCTGCCCCGTCCCGGCGCTCCCGGCCGACAGGTCGGCGTAGGTCGCGCGCTGCCCGGCACCTCCCCCCTGCCCCGTGGGCGCGCCGATCGCGACCTTCACCTCGTCCACCCAGCTCTCGATCTTCTGCTGGAACGCGGCCGACACGCCGTTCACCAGGTTGGTGACGATGTCGTCGAGCGCGGGCCCGAGCTTGTCCTGCGCCCCGCGCGTCGCCGCCAGCGTGGCCGTGGTGGCCTTCACGTCCGCGCGCGACCCGCTGAGGATGATCCCCGCGGCGACCGCCGCCCCCAGCGCCGGCCACGGGTTGTCCCGCACCACCTGCGTCAGGTTCAGCCGCTGCTCGAGCTGGTCGAGGGTGCTCGACATGCGCTCGCGCGTCAACTCGATGTCCCGACGGACGTCAGCCGTTGTCTCAGCCATTCCTTGTCCTCCTTGAGTGTCTCGACCGTCTGGTCGGGGGCAAGCTGTTTGGGCGAAAGGAGGCCGAGCCCCCGCTTCGCGAACCAGGCGGCGAGGCCGCCCGTGATCACCACGACCAGCAGCGCGGCGACCCAGTACAGGTCGCGCGGCAGCCACTGGTCACCGATCAGCAGGATGAGGCCGGTGAGGAGGGCGAGGAAGCCGAGGCCGGCGAGCACCGCGCCCGATGCCACGAGCCCCGTTCCCTTCCCGATCGCGGCCGCGGCCTCGCCCATCTCCACCTGCGCGAGTCGCAGTTCCTGTCGAACGAGGGCAGTGCCCCCCTCCGCGAGGTCGCGGAGGAGGGCGCCGATGCCGCGCCGGCCGTCGTTCATCGGATGTGCCGCCATCGGCTCCTCCCGCTCAGCGGCGGAACGCCTTGCCGATCAGGTAGCCCAGGCCGGCGGCGATCAGCAGCGTGCGCCCGGGATTGGTCCGCACCTGGTTCTCGATCCCTTCCCGCATGCCGTCGATGTCCGCGTCGCGCAGCCAGTCGGCTGAGGTCTTCATCCCACCCGCCACGCGGTTGGTGAGACCGGCATCCATCGCCACGCTCCCCGTCCCCGCGGCGCCGGCGAGCTGTCCGTCGTTCGCGCCGAGCTTCCGCGCACCGGCCTCGAGCGCGTCGGCGAGGCGATTCTTCGCCGTCCCCGCCTGCTCGCGCAGCGTGCCACCCATGTCGGCGAGGCGCTCCTGCGCCGTGCCCGCGAGCTCGCGCGCGCGGTCGGTCACGTTCCCCTCCGGCCCCATCCCGCTGGCGCTCCCACCCGTGCCGGTGGAGCCCGCGGCGCTCGCGCCCATGCCGCTCGAGCCGTAGCCCGTCGAGCCGCTCATGTCGCCGCTGGTGCCGAAGCCGCTCCCTCCGGTGGTGCCGGCGCCGCCGGTGGTACCGTTCTCACCGGCGCCCATGCTGCCACCGATGTTCCCCAGGTTGTCGTTCGCGTCCCGCTCCATATACCATCCTCCGATGAAGGCACCCGGCCACGTGCAGATGATGTGCCGGACGTGGTGGTGCACATCGTGGACCGTTTCCTGCCCGATTTCGCCGTTGTCATGAGACTCGCCCTGGCCTGCGCCGCATGCCTCGTCCTCGGCTGCGGCAACGACGCACCGCGTGCGGCATCACCCTCGGCCGACAGTGCCGCGCCCCGTCCCGGCGACCTTCTCGCCGGCGCGGCGCGGCCGGCGGCGCCCCCGGCGCTCGCCGACACCACGCTGCGCCTCGCCGACAGTGGCGACCGCGCGACACGGCGCGGTGGCGCACCATGGCGCGCCGAGTCGGGAGGAGACGTCGCACCGATCGCGGCTGCGCCCGGCAGCGTGACGACAGCACCAGGCTCCACGCCCACGCCGGGCGCTCCGA
>DASWVQ010000168.1:0-4080 GCA_036401195.1 Gemmatimonadaceae bacterium | reverse complement strand
CCCACCGAGACGAGCACGTCGCCCACCTGCACCCCCGCCGCCTCGGCGGCCCCACCCGGCGTGAGCTCGCTCACCCGGACGGCGCCGGTGCTGTCCTGCAGGCTCGACACGCCGATGCGCGGCACCCGGTTCACCTCCCCGCGAAGTCCCGCCAGCGGGAGCACCGCGTTCCAGGGGAAGGGCTCGCGCCCATCGATGTAGCGACGCCGGAAGTCGTCGAAGGACTTCCCGTTCGCGGCGCGCGACACGGCGGCCCACCATTCCGCTTCGGTGAACCCGCGCCCGCGCTTGTAGGTCGCGTCGTACAGCGCGCGCATCACGTCGTCGAGCCCGCGGCGGTTGTCGCTGGCATCGCGGATCATCACGTCGAGCATGAACCCGGCGAGCGAGCCCTTGGGATAGTAGATGTAGCCGGTGCCGTCCACGGGGTGGATCCAGGTGCTGAGCGACGCGTCCTCCAGCGCCACCGGCGGGGCCGACTGCACCTCCCCGATCTTCCCCGCGGTGAGCATGTAGAAGCCGTCGGGGTTCACGACCTTCCCGCGCACCATCGCCAGGTCGGCGTAGTAGTCGGTGATCCCCTCGCTCACCCAGAGGAGCGTGGTGGGCTGCGGGCGGTCGTACACGTACGGCCAGAGCGACGCGGGGCGCAGCCGCTTGACGTTGAAGGCGTGGAAGATCTCGTGGGCGTACAGCGAGGGCATGAACTCGCTCCCGATCGCCGCGGGGGTGATCACGTCCACGTGCGAGTTCTGGTGCTCGAGCCCACTCGCCCCCCCGTACGACGGGTCGGCGATCTGCATCACCGTGTAGTGCTCCCACGGCGCCTCACCGAACACCGCCACCTCCGGGGGGATCACTTTCTGGAGCTGGCTCCACACGGTGGCCCGCGCGCCCCCCGCGAGGCTCCCCGCGGGATACGTCGCGAGCCGCGTCCACTTCCCCGACACCTCCTGGCTGTCCACGTCGAACGTCCCCACGAAGAAGGGCATGTCCACCAGGTCGTGGTAGGTCGGGGCGCTGAAGCGGTTCGGCCCCGTGGCGTGCATCCCGGTCACCACGCGCCACGCCGGATCCGTCTCCACCGCCACGGTGGCCGCGTAATCCAGGGGGCGTCCCTCGGGATACAGGAAGAGGTTCGTCCCGTTGAAGAGGGCGAAGTCGGGCTTCGTCCACGCCATGGCGTTGTCGAGCGAGTCGGCGCGGTAGTCGAAGCGCACCACGATCGGCCCCGGCCCGGCCCCGCGGATGCGCCAGGTGTCGGCGTCGAGCTTGTCCCAGTCGAGCGCCTTCCCCCCGCGCTCGGCGCTGAAGCCGATCACCCACTTCGCGAAGTTCGAGATCTCGTACGCCCCCGGCGTCCACGCGGGGAGGGAGAGCAGCACGGGGGCGGCGCCGCCCGCGTCGAAGCGCATCTCCACGTGGATCAGGCGTCGCGCGGCGGACGCGCGGTCGAAGCGCACCGTGTAGCCCACGTTCGCGATCGGCGCGGAGCGGGCCGCGGCGGCGGCGCCCGCGGGCTGGGCCCCGGCGAGGGCGGGGATCGCCAGGAGGGCGAGCGTCGTGGCGACTCTGGGAGTTCGGATCATCGGCTGGTTCCGTTGGGGTGACCTGGGAAAGCTATTCCGGCTGGCGCACGCCGGGCGCGGGGGGGCATATTGGCGCCGCCTCGCCCGCTCCGCTCCCCGCGCCATACGGCGCGGCCGGCGGGGCAGTTTCCCTCCCTTCGACACCGCGAACGCCGCCATGGCTGCTCCAGTCAGGTCCGACGACGTCGGCCACCAGCCCTACATCCCCGACTCCGAGTCCCCCGCCGAGCTGACCGTGGGGGCCATCGTCCTCGGTTGCGTGCTCGGGTTGGTCTTCTCCGCCTCGAGCGTGTACCTGGCGCTGAAGGTGGGGCTCACGGTCAGCGCCTCGATCCCCATCTCGGTCCTCTCCATCACGATCTTCCGGTGGATCTCGAAGAATTTCGGGGGGCAGGCCACGATCCTCCAGAACAACATGGTGCAGACCACCGGCTCGGCGGGGGAATCGATCGCCGCCGGGGTGGTGTTCACCCTTCCCGCCCTCCTGCTGCTCGGCTACGAGCTCCCCTGGACCACCGTGACGGTGGTGGGGCTCATCGGCGGGCTGCTGGGGGTGCTGCTCATGATCCCGCTGCGCCAGTCGCTGATCGTGAAGGAGCATCACACCCTCCGCTATCCCGAAGGGACGGCGGCGGCGAACGTGCTGATCGTGGGTGAGGAGCGTGGCTCGCAGGCGAAGCTGGTGTTCATGGGCTTCGGGCTCGGCGCGCTGTACAAGTTCCTCAACGCGGGGCTGCACCTGTGGGCCGAGGTGCCCAGCCGGATCATCGAGAAGGTGGTGGGCGGGCGGCGCCAGCTCTTCGGCGAGATGCAGGCCGAGGTGAGCCCCGAGCTCACCGGGGTGGGCTACATCATCGGGCCCCTCATCGCCGGCTACATGGTCGCGGGGGGCATCCTCTCGTACTTCGTGCTCATCCCCGCGGTGAAGCTGTTCGGCGCCGGGCTCACCACGCCGATGTTCCCCGCGACGAAGCTCATCGCGGAGATGAGCCCGGGGGAGGTGCGCTCCAACTACGTGTTCTACATCGGGGCCGGCGCGGTGACCGCGGCGGGGCTGATCTCGCTGGCGCGCTCCCTCCCCACCATCTGGGCCGCGCTCACCCGCGGGGTGAAGGACGTGAAGCTCACCGACGCCGGCGACCGCCCGCGCACCCAGCGCGACCTGCCGATGTCGATCGTCTCCATCGGCTCGCTGGTGCTGCTCGCGGCGCTGGTGGTGGTGCCGCAGATCCACGTGAACGTGGTGGGGGCGATCCTGATCCTCTTCTTCGCCTTCCTGTTCGTCACGGTGTCGAGCCGCATCACGGGACAGATCGGCGCGTCGTCGAACCCGATCTCGGGGATGACGATCGCCACCGTGCTCCTCACCTCGCTCATCTTCCTCGCGATCGGGTGGACGCACATCGAGCACCGCGTGCTCGCGCTCTCCATCGGCGGGGTGGTGTGCGTGGCGGCGGCGGTGGCCGGCGCGACCTCGCAGGACCTGAAGACCGGCTACCTGGTGGGCGCCACGCCGGCGCGGCAGCAGATCGGCCTCCTCTTCGGGGTGACGACGTCGGCGATGCTGATCGGGGGGACGATCCACTTCCTGAACGAGGCGCGCACCACGATCGTCCCGAAGAGCTATCCCGGGGTGCAGGTGAACGCGATCGAGGAGGCGCCCACGAAGGGACCCGACGGCCAGACCTATCGCGTCGGGCGGCTGTACGAGCAGACCGGCGTCGCCGTGGCCGGCCGCTACCTCGTGGACCAGCAGGGGGTGATCAGGTACGTCATCGACCCCGGCATCGGCGGGCGCGAGGTGAAGAACTGGGATGGGAAGGAGATCGACAAGCTCGATTCCCCCAAGTCGCAGATCATGGCGCTGGTGGTGGACGGGATCCTCTCGCAGAAGCTCCCCTGGGGGCTGATCCTCATCGGGGCCTTCATCGCCATCACGATCGAGTTGATGGGGGTGAACTCGCTGGCGGTGGCGGTGGGGGTGTACCTCCCCCTCTCCACCTCGGCCACGATCTTCTTCGGCGGGATGATCCGCTGGCTCGTGGAACGGCGCGGCGGCGCGGGCGCCGAGGACGAGGATTCGGGGCCCGGCGTGCTCTTCTCGTCGGGACTCATCGCCGGCGGGGCGATCATGGGCGTGATCCTCGCCGCGGTGGTGGGCGCGGGCAAGGGCGACGCGATCAGCCTGGAGCACGCGCTCGGGCCGATGGCGGAGAGCAACCTCCTCGCCTCGATCGCCTTCGGGCTCTTCCTGCTCGTGCCCCTCTACCTTGTGGCGCGGCGGAGGAAGGCCTAGGCGAGGCCCCTGGGGCCCGTCCCGCCGGCCGGACGGGGTGGGCCCGTCCCGCCGGCCGGACGGGGTCATGAAAGAGCTGAAACAGGGTACGGGCAGATCGCTCCTCGGCAGCACGGAACTCCGCGCGCCGAGGAGCGATCATTCTTTCAGGGGTTTCAGTGGGTTCATGACCCCGTCTGGCCGGCGCATCGAAGC
>DASWVQ010000167.1:0-22498 GCA_036401195.1 Gemmatimonadaceae bacterium | reverse complement strand
CCCCGCTCCCGCGGCACCGGCGCCCTCCCTGGCGACTCCCGCGCCCGCCGCGACCGTGCCCGCCGCGGCGGGCGCCCCGCGCCGCCCGCTCAACCCCTTCCTGAACGCGGACCCCAACGCCCGGGCCAAGCGGCTCGCCCGCGCGCTGGTCTCCGACATCGTCACCTACTTTCCCGACCGCCAGAAGGCGGGACTCCGCGACGGCAACCTCCCCGAGATCTTCGCGGAGGAGATCCAGAAGAGCCAGCAGGAGTACGCCGACCAGGTGGGCCGGGAGTTCGCCGAGTCCACGCCGCACTTCCGCGACGCCTTGAACGAGATCCTCGCCGGGGGGCGCCAGCTCTTCTGAATCGCGCGACGCGGCTGGAGCCGACGGTCCGCTGCCACTATCTTTCCTGAGTGAACGCGAACGCCGAGCCGTCCACCCTCCCGGTGGGACGGCTCGTGTCTTACACGGAGAGTGGCATGGCGGAGAGTGAGCGCACGGCGCAGCTCAGGCAGTTCGGCGAGACCCTCGCCGAACTGAGGAGGTTCCTTTGACGTCGACCACAAGCGGGAGACGCTAGCCGAGCTGGAGACCCGCATGGCCGACGCGGGCTTCTGGAACGACCAGGCAGGCGCGCGTGAGGTGGTGCAGCAGGTGAAGGCGCTCAAGGCGACGCTCGACCCGTTCGGCGCCCTCGCCGCGCGCATCACCAGCGCCACGGAGCTCGACGAGCTCCTCCAGCTCGATCCCGATCCCGACCTCGAGGGGGAGCTGGATGCGCTCGTCGCCGAGATGGAGCCGATGGCGGAGCAGCTCCGCATGCGGGCCCTCCTCTCCGGCCCCGACGATCACCGCGACGCCCAGGTGGAGATCTCGGCCGGTGCCGGTGGCACCGAGGCACAGGACTGGGCCCAGATGCTCATGCGCATGTATGAGCGCTGGGCCCAGCGGAAGGGCTTCGACGTCGAGATCCTCGACCTCAGCGAGGGTGAGGAGGCGGGGATCAAGGGCGCCGTGCTCGAGATCAAGGGCGAGTACGCCTACGGCTTCCTCAAGGCGGAGTCCGGGGTGCACCGCCTCGTGCGCATCTCCCCCTTCGACTCGCAGGCGCGCCGCCACACCAGCTTCGCCTCGCTGCACGTCGTCCCCGCCATCGACGAGGACATCAACATCGAGATCCGCGACGAGGACATCAAGATGGACGTCTTCCGCGCGTCGGGGGCGGGAGGGCAGCACGTCAACAAGACCAGCTCCGCGGTGCGCCTGACCCACGTGCCCACCGGGGTGGTGGCGGCCTCGCAGGCGCAGCGCTCGCAGCACAAGAACCGCGAGCACGCGATGAAGATGCTGAAGAACAAGCTGTACCAGATCGAGCTGGACAAGCAGCTCGCCAAGAAGGCGGAGATCGAGGCGAACAAGGCCGACGTGAGCTTCGGGAGCCAGATCCGCAGCTACGTCTTCCAGCCCTACACCATGGTCAACGACCACCGCACGGAACTCAAGCTGCCCGACGTGCAGCGCGTCATGGACGGCGACATCGACCCCTTCATCGAGGCGTTCCTGAAGCAGAGCGCCGGGAGCGCCGTCGCGTGAGCGAGGAGCTGAACTTCGTCCAGAAGGCGCGTCGCGAGAAGGTCGACGCCCTGGTCGCGCGCGGCGTGGCCCCCTTCGCCTATCGCTTCGAGCGGTCGCACCAGGCGGCCGACGCCGTGGCGCTGCTCCCCGAGGGCGCCGAGGAGGGCCCCGCGGTGAAGGTCGCCGGCCGGCTCGTCGCCCTCCGGCCGCATGGCAAGACCGCGTTCGCGCACCTCGCGGACATGAGCGGCCGCATCCAGCTCTACTTCCGGAAGGACCACCTCGGCGAGGAGGCCTTCGGCCTGCTCGACCTGCTCGACATCTCCGACGTGGTGGGCGTGGACGGCACGCTCTTCCGCACGCGCACGGGCGAGGTGACGGTGAAGGTGGACCGGGTGGAGCTGCTCGCGAAATCGCTGCGCCCCCTCCCGTACGGCAAGGAGGAAACGGTCGACGGCCAGGTGGTGCGCCATTCGGGGTTCAGCGATCCCGAGCAGCGCTACCGCCAGCGCTACGCCGACCTCGCGGTGCACGCCGAGGTGCGCGCCCTGTTCGTGGCGCGCTCGCGCATGATCACCGCCATCCGGAGCTTCCTCGACGGGCGGGGGTACCTCGAGGTGGAGACCCCGGTGCTGCAGCCGCTGTACGGCGGCGCCGCCGCCCGGCCCTTCACCACGCACCACAACGCGCTCGACATGCCGCTCTTCCTGCGCATCGCGGACGAGCTGTACCTCAAGCGCCTCATCGTCGGTGGCTTCGACAAGGTGTACGAGATCGGGCACGACTTCCGGAACGAGGGGATCGACCGCACGCACAACCCCGAGTTCACCATGCTGGAGTTCTACGAGGCGTTCGCCGACTACGGCGACATGATGGACCTCGTGGAGGCCCTCGTGGTGGCCGCGGCGGCCTCGGTGGCGTCGCAGCCGGCCTTCGCGGCCACCGTGCCCGCCTTCACCCCGCCCTTCCGTCGCATCGAGTGGATCCCGGCGCTGAACGCCGCGCTCGGGATCGACGCCCTTTCCGCGGACGACGCCACCCTCCGCGGCCTCGCCCGGCAGGCGGGGGTGGAAGGGGTGGACCGCCTGAGCCGTCCCAAGGTGCTGGACGAGCTCTTCCAGGCGCACGTGGAGCGCACCCTGGTGGAGCCCACCTTCGTGCTCGACTACCCCGTGGAGCTCTCCCCCCTCGCCAAGCCCAAGCGGGGGAACCCTCAGCTCACCGAGCGCTTCGAGCTCTTTGCCCGGGGGCGGGAGCTGGCGAACGCCTTCAGCGAGCTCAACGACCCGATCGACCAGCGGCGCCGGTTCGAGGCACAGGCCAGCCTGCGCGCCGCCGGCGACGAGGAGGCCTCCGGGGTGGACGAGGACTACCTGCGCGCGATGGAATACGGCATGCCTCCCATGGGCGGGGTCGGGATCGGGATCGATCGCCTGTTCATGTTCCTCACCGACACGGCGAGCATCCGCGACGCCATCCTCTTTCCCACGATGCGCCCCGAATGACCCGGCTCGAGCTCTCGATCGCGTGGCGGTACCTGCGCTCCCGGCGCGGGTCGCGCCTGCTCTCGCTGATCAGCGTCATCGCGATCGGCGGGGTGATCGTGGGCGTGAGCGCCCTCATCGTGATCATGGGGGTGATGACGGGGCTCCAGCGCGACCTGCGGGAAAAGATCCTCATCGCCAGTCCCGACGTGCGCGTCCTCACCTTCGGCGACGACCTGAAGATGCCGGGGTGGCGCGCGACGATGCAGCGGGTGGCGAAGGAGCCGGGAGTCGTGGCGGTGTCCCCCTTCGTGCTCACGCAGGCGGGGATCAACGCGGGGCACGATTACGCCGAGGGGGCCTTCGTCCTCGGGATCGAGCCGTCGCGGAAGGGACTGAAGGAGGTCACCTCGATCCGGCAGTACGCGATCGGGGGGGACTTCACCTTCCGCACGCCCGAAGGTGACCGGCGCGGCGTGGTGCTCGGCTCCCGCCTCGCGCAGCGGCTGGGCGTGCTCGCCGGCGCCGACTCCGTCACCCTCATCCCGCTGAGCGGCGCGAAGTTCAACGCCGCCGCCGGGGCGATCATCCCCCGCGTCGAGCGCTTCCCCGTGACCGGCGTCTTCGAGTCCGGGATGTACGAGTACGACAACTCCTACGTGCTGATGGACGTCGGCGTCGCGCAGCAGCTCGCGTCGCTCGACACCGCGGTCACGGGGCTCGAGGTGCGCACCACGGACCGCTGGACCGCCCCGCAGGTGGCCTCGGCGCTGAACGAGAAGCTGGGCTTCCCGTACCGCACCGAGGACTGGCAGTCGCAGAACTCCTCGCTGTTCAAGGCGCTCCAGCTCGAGAAGATGGGGATGTCGTTCATCCTCCTGCTCATCGTGGTGGTGGCGGCATTCAACATCGTCAGCACGCTCACGATGGTCGTGACCGACAAGACCCGCGAGATCGGGATCCTGCGCACGATGGGGATGCCGGCGGCGTCGATCCGCCGCATCTTCCTCGCGCAGGGGGTGGTGATCGGCGTCGTCGGGACGTTGCTGGGCGCGGTGCTCGGGCTGGGCGCGGCGTATGCGATCGACCACTATCACCTGATCGCGCTCGACCCCTCGGTCTACTTCATCGACCACCTGCCGGTGGCGACGACGGCGCCGGACGTGGGGCTGGTGGTGGTCGCGAGCCTGGTGATCGCGGCGCTCGCCACGATCTACCCGGCCCGCCAGGCCGCCCGGCTGTTCCCGGTGGAGGCAATCCGGCACGAATGAGCATCCTCGAGGCGATCGACCTGACCAAGACCTACGTGGGGGGCGACGGTGGGCTCCTCACCGTGCTGGATGGCGTGAACCTCCAGGTGGCACGCGGGGAGATGGTGGCCATCGTGGGCTCGAGCGGCGCGGGGAAGAGCACCCTCCTCCACCTCCTCGGCGCCCTCGACCGCCCGACCCGCGGACACGTGCGCATCGACGGCCACGCGGTCGAGGGGCTTTCCGACGAGGAGCTGTCGGCCCTGCGCAACCGGGCCGTGGGCTTCGTCTTCCAGTTCCATCACCTCCTCCGGGAGTTCAGTGCCCTGGAGAACGTGATGATGCCCCTGCGGATCGCCGGATGGGAGCCGAAGCGCCAGCGGGCCCGCGCGACGGAGCTGCTGGAGCGGGTGGGCCTCGCCCCGCGCATGCACCACCGCCCCTCGGAGCTTTCCGGCGGGGAGCAGCAGCGCACCGCCGTGGCCCGCGCGCTGTCCGCCGATCCGGCGGTGCTCCTGGCCGACGAGCCGTCCGGCAACCTGGACCACGCGAACAGCGAGAAGCTCCACGACCTGTTCGTCGCCCTTGCGCGAGACCTGGAGATCGCCATGGTCGTGGTGACCCACAACCGGTCGCTGGCCAGCCGCGCCGACCGCGTCCTCCTGCTGGAGGACGGACGGCTGAGCGACACGGACGTGCGCGAGACGGTGACCTGAGATGCTGTGCGACAACTGCCGGGAGCGGGACGCGGTCGTCCACGTCACGAAGATCGAGGACAACAGCGTGAAGCAGCTCCACCTCTGCGAGAAGTGCGCGGGGGAGCTGGGGGTGGAGACGACCGTCGCCACGCCGAAGCACCCGCTGGGGGAGTTCCTCCAGGCGGTGCAGCAGCAGCTGGCCGCGCCGGCGGTGGACGCGCAGCGGTGCCCCTTCTGCGGGATGACCATGAAGGAATTCCGGGCGACGGGGCGGTGGGGATGCGCGAAGTGCTACCAGACCTTCGAGGGGAGCATGCGGGAGCTCCTGCGGCGGGTCCATGGGAGCTCGCGGCACATCGGGCAGAGCTACCGTCCCCCGCGCGGGGAGTCGCTGGAGCCGGCGAAGCCGGCGCCGCCGGCGAACACCCTCGGCGACCTCCGGGAGCGGCTGCGCCGGGCGATCGAGAACGAGCAGTTCGAGCTGGCGGCCGACCTGCGCGACCGGATCCGGGCCCAGGAATGAGCCTCGACCTCTCCCTCCTTCCCGACGGCGGAGTCCGCTGGCTCGACGCCTCGGGCCCCCACTCGGACATCGTCCTCTCCACGCGGATCCGGCTCGCGCGGAACGTGGAGGGCTACGCCTTCACCCCGCGCGCCCGGGACGGGGAGCGGCTGCGCGTGCTCTCGCAGCTCCGGGAGGCGCTCCAGGCGCTGCCGGCGATGTCGGGGAACGTGCTGTACCGGGTGGACGAGCTTCCCCCGGCGGACCGGGCCCTCCTGCACGAGCGGCACCTGGTGAGCAAGGAGCTGGCGGGGCTCGACGCGCAGCACCCCCTCCGGACGGGGGCGGCGGTGTTCCTGAACGAGTCGCTGGGCGTGATGGTCAACGAGGAGGACCACCTCCGGCTCCAGTCGCTCGCGTCGGGGTTCGCGCTGCAGGAGGCCTTCGCCTCGCTCGATGAGCTGGACCGGGAGCTGGGGGCGCGTGTGCCGTATGCGTTCCACCAGGAGTTCGGCTTCCTGACGGCGTGCCCCACCAACGTGGGCACGGGGCTGCGGGCCTCGGTGCTGATCCACCTGCCGGGGCTCGTGCTCACGAAGGAGATCGGGCGCGTGCTCGCGGGGCTGCAGCAGATGGGGCTCACCTACCGCGGGTTGTACGGGGAAGGGAGCGAGGTGGTGGGCAACTTCTTCCAGATCTCGAACCAGACCACGCTGGGCCGCTCGGAGGAGGACCTGCTCGAGCTGCTGCTCCGCGTGGTGGGGCACGTGATCGAGAGCGAGGAGCGGGCCCGGCAGGTATTGCTTCGCGATGCGGGCTATATTATCGAGGACAAGCTCTGGCGCGCCTACGGGACGCTCCGGTACGCACGGAGCCTGACCTTCGATGAGGCGATGAACTACCTCAGCGGGGTGCGCCTGGGCGTCGGGCTGAAACTGATCCGTGGGCTCAGTGTATATACCCTCAACAAGCTCCTGATCTTCTCCCAGGCCGCCCACCTTGCCCACGGCGAGGGGCGCCCATTGACGGAGAGCGAGACCAACCAGGCCCGTGCACGCTATGTGCGTATGGCGCTTGACAGGGAAGCGGGGTCGGTCGGGTAAGCGGACGTTCCACACCCGAGGGGAACATGAACGGATACAACTTCACCGAGCGCGTACGGAAGGTTCTCCAGATGGCTCGCGAGGAAGCCTCGCGGCTGCACCACGAGTACGTGGGCACGGAGCACATCCTGCTCGGCCTGATCCGCGAGGGTGAAGGCGTCGCGGCGACGGTCCTCCAGAACCTGAGCGTGGAGCTGGACGAGATCCAGCAGAAGATCGAGGAGACCGTGAAGAAGGGGAAGGCGGCGGCCACCACGGGCCCGGACCTCCCCTATACCTCGCGCGCCAAGAAGGTGCTGGAGCTGGCGATGAGCGAGGCCCGCGAGCTGAATCACAGCTACGTGGGCACCGAGCACCTCCTCCTGGGCCTCCTGCGGGAGGAGAAGGGGATCGCGGCGCAGGTGCTGACCGACGCGGGGGTGAACCTCGAGGCGGCGCGCACGGAGACGCTGCGGATCCTCGGCACCGAGATGCCGAACACCCCGCCCTCGGCGCAGGCCGCGGGCGCCGGCGGCACCCCGCAGGCGGCGGTGCCGAAGGGGGAGAAGAAGTCCAAGACCCCCGCGCTCGACCACTTCTGCCGCGACCTCACCCAGCTCGCCGCCGAGGGGCAGCTCGATCCCACGATCGGGCGCGCCAAGGAGATCGAGCGGGTGATGGAAGTGCTGACCCGCCGCAAGAAGAACAACCCGGTGCTGATCGGTGAGCCGGGGGTGGGCAAGACGGCGATCGTGGAGGGGCTGGCGCAGCTCATCGCGAACGGCGAGTGCCCGGAGAACCTGCGTGACAACCGCGTCCTGTCGCTCGACATGGCGGCGGTGATCGCGGGGACGAAGTACCGCGGCCAGTTCGAGGAGCGGCTCAAGGCGGTGATGAACGAGATCGCCCAGAACAAGAACATCATCCTGTTCATCGACGAGCTCCACACGCTGGTGGGCGCGGGCGCGGCGGAGGGGGCGATCGACGCCTCCAACATGCTGAAGCCGGCCCTGGCGCGCGGGGAGCTGCAGTGCGTGGGCGCCTCGACGCTGAACGAGTACCGGAAGTACATCGAGAAGGACGGGGCGCTGGAGCGCCGCTTCCAGACCGTCGTGGTGGATCCGCCCTCGATCGACGAGACCGTGCAGATCCTGCAGGGGCTCCGGAAGAAGTACGAGGACCACCACAAGGTCACGATCCCCGACACCACCCTGGTGGCGGCGGCGAAGCAGTCGGAGCGCTACATCACCGACCGGTTCCTGCCGGACAAGGCGATCGACGTGATCGACGAGGCGGGCGCCCGGGCGCGGCTGGCCGCGCAGGCGCCGCCGCCGGAGGTGGCCGACCTCAAGGCGCAGCTGGAGAAGGTGAACGGGGAGAAGGAGGCGGCGGTCCGCGACCAGAACTTCGAGCGGGCGGCGGCCCTCCGGGACACCGAGCGTGACCTCCAGGGGCAGATCCGGGCGAAGCAGGAGGAGTGGGAGCAGCGCCGGCAGTCCTTCCGCCCCGTGCTGGGGGAGGAGGAGATCGCCTTCATCGTGAGCCGCTGGACCGGGATCCCGGTCACGCGCCTCCAGGAGGCGGAGACCACGCGCCTGCTGCGCATGGAGGACGAGCTGCACCAGTCGGTGATCGGCCAGGACGACGCGATCAAGGCGATCTCGCGCTCGATCCGCCGTTCGCGGGCGGGGCTCAAGGACCCGCGCCGGCCGATCGGCTCGTTCATCTTCAGCGGCCCCACCGGGGTGGGGAAGACCGAGCTCGCCCGCGCGCTCGCCCGCTTCCTCTTCGCCGACGAGCAGGCGCTCGTGCGCGTGGACATGTCCGAGTACATGGAGAAGTTCTCCGTGTCGCGGCTCATCGGCGCCCCCCCGGGCTACGTGGGCTACGAGGACTCCGGCACGCTCACCAAGGCGGTCCGGCGGAAGCCGTACTCGGTGATCCTCCTCGACGAGATCGAGAAGGCGCACCCGGACGTCTTCAACATCCTCCTCCAGGTGCTGGACGAGGGGCACCTCACCGACAACTACGGGCGGGTCATCGACTTCAAGAACACGGTCGTGATCATGACCTCGAACGTCGGCGCGCGCGACCTGATGAAGGGGAAGCAGCTCGGCTTCGCGAGCGGCGACACCCAGGCCTCCTTCGAGCGGATGGCGGAGAAGGTGAAGGAGGAGCTCCAGCGGGTGTTCAACCCGGAGTTCCTGAACCGGCTGGACGACACGATCGTCTTCCACCCCCTCGGGCGGGAGCACATCGCGCAGATCGTGGGGATCCTCCTCAAGGACGTGCGGAAGCGGCTGGCGGAGGAGGAGCTCACCCTGACCCTGTCTGATGCGGCGACCGACTTCCTGGTGAAGCACGGCTACGACGAGCAGTACGGGGCCCGCCCCCTGAAGCGGGCGATCCAGCGCTACATCGAGGACCCGCTCTCCGAGAAGATCCTCCTGGGCGAGTTCCAGAAGGGGGACGAGATCGAGGTGGAGGTCTCGGCCGATGGGTCGAAGCTGGACTTCCGGGTCCTGACCCCCGAGAGCACCGGCACGCCGAACGCCTGAGCCCCTCCGGGGTAGCAAGGCCGGCCAGGGTCACTCCCGACCCTGGCCGGCCTCTTCTTGTTATATTCAAGGGATGCATCGCTTCCTCCTCCCCCTGGCGCTCCTCCTCGCCGCGGCCGGCTCCGCCGCCGCGCAGGAGGGCACGATCGCCGGGCGCTGCGCCACCCCGGATTCCATCGCCTTCCAGGGCAACACCCGCGTCTCCGCGGCGACGCTCCGCTCCGAGGCGGGGCTCCCCGTAGGGGGCTCGCCCCTGGGCTATCGCGACCTGGAACGGGCGATCCGGAACCTCTACGCGATCGGGCAGTTCTCGGACGTGCGCAGCAGCTGCGTCGTCGGCACGGCCGGCACCGGCGCGACGCTCCTCTTCACCGTGGTGGAGCGGTCGCTCCTCTCCTCGGTGGACGTGACCGGGGTGGAGCGGCTCTCGTCGGGCACGGTGCGCGACCAGGTCGACCTCCTCGTGGGGCGCCCCCTCGATCCCGCCGCCGTCGCGCGCGCGGTGCAGAAGATCGACTCGCTGTACGAGAAGGCGGGCTACTACCTGGCGCGCGTCCACACCGACAGCAGCGCGGGCCCCGACGGGGTGAAGCTCACCTTCCGCGTGGAGGAGGGCCGCCGCCTCGCCGTCTCCGGCGTGCAGGTGCACGGCAACCAGAAGGTGAGCGCGGGCGACATCGTGGGCGCGATGGAGACGAAGCCCGAGGGCTTCCTCTTCATGCAGAAGGGGGAGTTCGACGAGGACACCTGGGTGGGTGACCTCTCCGAGCGCATCCCCAAGCTCTACGCCAGCCGCGGCTTCATCGACGCACGCGTGGAGCGCGACACCGTCATCATCGACCGCACGCTGGGCAAGGCGCTGCTCGACCTGACGGTGCACGAGGGGCCGCAGTACCGCGTGGGCGCCTTCGAGGTGCAGGGGGCGAAGCTCTTCAACTCCGAGGCGGTGGCGAGCTTCTATCCCTTCGGCGACCGCCCCAAGGGGATCCGCGAGACCCTCACCGACATCTTCCGGCGCGACCCGTCGGGGGGCGAGATCTTCAACGCCTCCGCGTGGGAAGAGGCCACCGGCAAGGTGAGCGAGAC
The DNA here is from genome assembly GCA_036401195.1 of Gemmatimonadaceae bacterium. Classification (GTDB taxonomy): domain Bacteria; phylum Gemmatimonadota; class Gemmatimonadetes; order Gemmatimonadales; family Gemmatimonadaceae; genus JACDHQ01. The sequence goes on along the minus strand of DASWVQ010000167.1, from coordinate 12,277 downwards.
CTACGCGAACGAGGGCTACATCTACGCCCGCGTGAACCCGGTCGTCGAGCGCACCGTCGCCGCCGATTCCACCCCGGTGGTGAACCTCCGCTGGGAGATCGACGAGGCGCAGCCCGCGATCGTCAACCGGGTGGAGATCGCCGGCAACGAGATCACGACCGAGTCGTGCATCCGCGAGCAGATCTGGGTGATCCCGGGCGACGTGTTCAAGCGCGACCTGCTCATCCGCAGCTACCAGAACATCAGCAACCTGGGCTTCTTCGAGGCCCCGCTCCCGCCGCCGGACACCAAGCCGGCGAACGAGAACGGCGACGTGGACATCGTCTTCCACGTGAAGGAGAAGCGCACCGGCACCGTGAACTTCGGCGCCTCGGTGGGGCAGGGCACGGGGGTGGGCGGCTTCATCGGCTTCGAGCAGCCCAACCTCTTCGGGCTCTGCAAGAAGGGATCGCTCCAGTGGCAGTTCGGGCGCTACATGAACGACTTCAACCTCGCGTACACCGACCCGGGCATCAAGCAGTCGCGCATCTCGGGCACCGTGAACGCGTACCACTCGATGTCGCGCTTCACCATCGCCGACGTGGGCCGCGTGGTCCGCACCGGCGGCCAGGTGCAGGTGGGCTTCCCGGTGCCGGCGTCGCGCTTCTCGCGCTTCGCGGTGTCGTACGGCGGCGAGGCGGTGAAGTACGGGCAGGGGGGCTTCTTCGGCACCCTCCCCGTGCGCGACGGCTTCCGCTCCACCCTGGGGATGTCCTTCGACCACGACACCCGCGTCGACATGCCCTTCCCGAGCGCCGGGGCGTCGCAGAGCCTGAGCGCGCAGTTCAACGGCGGTCCCCTCGGCGGCAGCGCGTCGTTCCAGCGCTACACCGGCGAGATGCGCTCCTTCTCGACGCTGGGGCAGGTCGGGGGCGGGTCCCCGGGGTCGCAGCCGATCAAGTTCGTCGCCGGGCTCACCGCCCGCGCGGGCGCGCTCTTCGGCGACGCGGGGCCCTTCTACCTCCAGCGCTTCTCCCTGGGTGGCGTGCAGTTCGGCGAGCCGCTGCGCGGCTACCCGGAGTTTTCGATCACCCCGAACGGCTTCGTGGGCGGTGACAACCTCCAGGCGCAGCTCAGCTCCTTCGGCAACGCCTTCTTCACCACCACCGCCGAAGTGGGGATCCGCTTCAACCAGCAGCTCTACCTGAACGCCTTCTACGACGCGGGCAACATCTGGGAGCACGCCCGCGAGTTCGACCCCACCCGCCTCTTCCGCGGCGCCGGCATCGGCGCCTCGGTCGTCACCCCGCTCGGACCCCTGGGGCTCGATTTCGGGTATGGCTTTGACCGGCGCGATCCCCTCACCGGGAAGCTCGCGCCCAAGTGGGAGCTCCACTTCCGTCTCGGACAATTCTTCCAATAATCACCCGGAGTGAACGTGATGCGTGCAGGAATCCGTGCGGCGGTCGCCGCGATGGCTGTGGTGATCGGTAGCGCGACCGCCGGGGCGCAGTCGCCGGCGAAGATCGCCTTCGTCAACACCCAGACGATCTTCGAGCAGGCGCCCGGTCGCGCCGAGGCGGAGCAGGCGTGGAACGCGGAGTCGGGGAAGTACCAGGAGCAGCTGAAGCGGATGAACGACTCGCTCAACACCCTGGTCGAGGCGTACCAGAAGGCCGAGGCGACGCTCACCGCGACGCAGAAGGACACCCGCCAGAAGGCGATCCGCGCGAAGCAGGAGGAGTACCAGGGCCGGGCCCAGCAGCTCGAGCAGCAGGCGGGCTCGCGCCGTGACGAGTTGCTCCAGCCGATCATGGAGCGCATCCAGAAGGCGCTCGACGACATCCGCGCCGAGGACGGCTACGCGATGATCCTCAACCGCGAGGCGAGCGGCGGGATGATCGTGTCGGCCGACAAGAACCTCGACATCACCGACCGCGTGGTCGCCCGACTGCGCACGATGGGCACGACCCCCGTGGCCAAGCCGGCGGCGCCGGCGGCCGGCCCCGCCGGTGTGACGCGCCCGAAGCCGTGATCCGTCAGGACGTCCCGTACGACGCAGTCGGCGGTGAGGGCCACCCGGTCCTCACCGCCGCTGCCGTTGCGGATGCCGTCGGCGGGACCCTCGAGGGGCGCGGCGACGCGCCGGTACGCGCCCTGGCGCCCCTCGAGCGCGCCGGGGAGGGGGACCTGACCTTCCTCGCCAGCGGCAAGTATGCCCCCCTCCTCGCCCGCGCCGCCGGCGCCGTGGTGCTCGTCTCCCCCGAGCTGCGCGAGACCCCCGGTGCCCCCGCGGCGCGCATCGTCGTGGGGCGCCCGCACGAGGCGATGCTCGCGATCATCCCCCGTCTGCACCGCCCGGTGCGCGCCACCCCCGGGGTGGACCCCACGGCGCGGCTGGGCCGCGGGGTGGAGCTCGGGGAGGAGGTGTCGGTGGGTCCGTACGCGGTGATCGGCGACGGCGCGCGGCTCGGCCGCGGGGCGGTCGTCGGCAGCCACTGCGTGGTGGGCGCCGGCGTCGCCATCGGCGAGGGGTCGCAGCTCTTCCCCCACGTCACCCTCTACCCCGGGACGTCGCTTGGCGCCCGCGTCACCCTGCACGCCGGCGTCCGCGTGGGGTCCGACGGCTTCGGCTACGTCTTCCGGGAGGGGCGCCACGAGAAGATCCCCCATGTGGGGCGCTGCATCGTGGAGGACGACGTGGAGGTGGGCGCCAACACGACCATCGACCGCGGCAGCATCGACGACACCGTGATCGGCGCCGGGACGAAGATCGACAACCTGGTGCAGGTGGCGCACAACGTCCGCATCGGCCGCCTGTGCGTGATCGTGTCGCAGGCGGGGATCGCCGGCTCCACGCGCATCGAGGACGGCGCCGTGATCGGGGGGCAGGCGGGGCTCGGGGGGCACATCACCATCGGCCGCGGGGCGAAGGTGGCCGGCCAGGCGGGGGTGTTCGGCGACGTGCCCGCGGGCGAGACCTGGTCGGGCTACCCGGCGCGCCCGCATCGCGAGGCGCTGCGCGCGCAGGGGGCGATGTTCCGGCTGCCGGCGATCATCCGCGGCCTCGAGCGGCTCCTGTCGCGCGAGGCCGGCGAGCCGCCGGCACCGCGATGACGCGGCGCACCGTGGCGCGGGAGGCGAGCGTGGAGGGGGTGGGCCTGCACCTGGGCGCGCCCGTGCGCCTCACCTTCCGCCCCGCCGAGCCGGGGACGGGGCTCGCCTTCCGCCGGGCCGACCTGCCGGGCACCCCCGTCATCCCCGCGCGCGCGGAGGTGGCCGTGCTCTCCGAGATGCGCACGCAGCTGGGCGAGGATCCCGTCTCGGTGCACACCGTGGAGCACGTGCTCGCGGCGGTGGCGGGGGCGGGGATCGACGACCTGCTGATCGAGCTCGACGCGGCCGAGCCGCCCATCATGGACGGCAGCGCCCAGCCCTTCCTCGCGGCGCTCGCCGCCGCGGGGACGCGGGAGCACGGGGGGCCGGTCACCTGGTTGCGCCTGCGCGAGCGCGTCGTGTTCGAGGAGGGCGGGTCGCGCTACGAGGCCGTGCCCGCCGACCATTTCGACCTCGACGTGGCGATCGACTTCCCCCACCCCCTCGTGGGCCGGCAGCAGGGGCGCTGGCGGGTGGATGCGGCGACCTTCGCCGCGGAGCTGGCCCCGGCGCGCACCTTCGGCTTCGTGCGCTGGGTGGAGGACCTGCGGGCGAAGGGGCTCATCAAGGGCGCCTCGACGCAGAACGCCGTCGTCCTCGACGACACCGGAGTAGTGGAGAATTCGCTCCGCTGGCCCGACGAGTTCGTGCGCCACAAGGCCATGGACTGCGTCGGCGACCTGGCGCTCGCGGGGGGGCGGTTGCTCGCCCGCGTGCGCGCGGAGCGCCCGAGCCACCGCGGCACCGTGCAGTTCGTGCGGGCGCTGCAGGCCTCGCTCACCAGGGAGACCCCGACCGTGCTGGGCATCGAAGACATCATGCGCATCCTCCCCCACCGTTACCCCTTCCTCCTCGTGGACCGGATCCTCGAGCAGGAGGCCGGTAAGCGCGTGGTGGGCATCAAGAACGTCACGATCAACGAGCCCTTCTTCCAGGGCCACTTCCCCGGGCACCCGGTGATGCCGGGGGTGCTGATCATCGAGGCGATGGCGCAGGTGGGGGGGGTGCTGCTCCTCGGCGCGATCCCCGATCCGCAGAGCAAGGTGGTGTACTTCACCTCGCTCGACAGCGTGCGCTGGCGCCGCCCGGTGAAGCCGGGGGACCAGATCCGCTTCGAGCTGGAGCTGCTCCAGGTGCGCGGGATGATGTGCAAGATGAAGGGGGTGGCGAAGGTGGACGGGGAGCTGGTGGCGGAAGCCGAGATGGGCGCCGCGGTGCGCGACCGATGAGCGCGGGCATCCATCCCAGCGCGCTCATCGCCCCCGACGCGCAGATCGCCGACGGGGTCGAGGTCGGCCCCTTCGCGATCGTGGGCGAGGGGTGCGTGATCGGCGCGGGCTGCGTGATCGGCGCCCGCGCCACCCTGGAGCGCAACGTGATCCTCGGCCAGCAGGTGAAGGTGGGGAGCGGGTCGGTGCTCGGCGGCGACCCGCAGGACCTCAAGTTCAAGGGGGAGCACACCACGGTGGAGATCGGGGATGGCACCACCATCCGCGAGTACACCACGATCAACCGCGGCACCTCGCAGTCGTGGAAGACCACGGTGGGGCAGCACTGCTTCCTCATGTCGTACGTGCACCTCGCGCACGATTGCCACGTGGGGGACGGCGTGATCATCTCCAACGGGACCCAGCTCGCGGGGCACGTGACGGTGGAGGACAAGGCGATCCTGTCGGGGCTCGTGGCCGTGCACCAGTTCACCCTGATCGGGCGCTTCTCCTTCGTGGGCGGGTGCTCGCGGGTGGCCAAGGACGTGCCGCCCTTCGTGAAGGCGGTGGGGAACCCGATCAGCCTCTACGGCCTGAACAAGGTGGGGCTCGAGCGGAACGGCTTCTCCCCCGAGGTGATGAAGGAGCTGAAGCGGGCGTACCGCCTGTTCTTCAACTCCGAGCTCAACCTGTCGCAGGCGCGCGAGAAGGCGCAGGGCGAGCTGCACCCGTACCCGGAGGTGCAGCACTTCCTGAGCTTCTTCGAGCGGAGCGATCGCGGGGTGGCGATTTGACCCCCGCCCCGATCCGCATCGGCGTGGTGGGCGCCGGGGGCCTCGGCTTCCACCACGTGCGCATCCTCCGCGACCTGCCCGGCACCACGCTCGTGGGCTTCCACGAGGCGCGCGCCGACCGGGCCGCCCAGGTGGCCACGGAGCTCGGCGTGCGGCACCTGGACCGCTACGAGGCGCTGCTCGACGAGGTGGACGCGCTGACCATCGTGGTGCCCACCCCGGCGCACTTCCCGGTCGCGCGCGCCGCGCTGGAGCGGGGGATCCACCTCATGGTGGAGAAGCCGCTCGCCACCACCCTCGAGGAGGCCGACGAGCTGGTGGCGCTGGCGCGCGCCAAGGGCGCGCTGCTCCAGACCGGACACGTGGAGCGCTTCAACCGCGCGATCCGCGCCGCGGAGCCCTACGTCGACTCCCCGCGCTTCATCGAGAGCGACCGCCTCGCCCCGTTCAACCCGCGCGGGTCGGACGTGGCGGTGGTGCTCGACCTCATGATCCACGACATCGACCTGGTGCGCACCCTGGTGAAGAGCCGGGTCAAGGCGCTGAGCGCCACCGGGGTGCCGGTGCTCACCCCCTTCGTGGACATCGCCAACGCGCGGATCGAGTTCGAGTCCGGCGCCGTGGCGAACATCACGGCGAGCCGCGTCTCGCGCGACCGGATGCGCAAGCTCCGCCTCTTCCAGCAGAGCGGCTACCTCACCCTCGACCTGGGGGCGGGGAACGGCGAGTTCTATCGCATGCGGAAGGACGTGGACCTCCGCGAGCTGGCGAAGGGCCCGCTCGCGCTGGAGAACTTCGTGGAGCGCATCCCCCTCGAGGCCCCGGAGGGCGAGCCGCTGCGGCTGGAGTTCGAGGCCTTCGTGCGCGCGATCCGCGGCGAGGCCCCGGTGACGGTGAGCGGGGAGGACGGGCGCGAGGCGCTCGCGGTCGCCCTGCGCATCGTGGCGGAGATCGAGCGGACCCTGCCCGCGCTCTCCAGGAGCTGACGTGACGAAGGAGATCCTCCTCGTCGCCGGGGAGGCCTCCGGCGACCTGCACGCGGGCGTGGTCGCGCGCGAGATCAGCGTGCGCGCGCCGCAGTTCCACCTGGCGGGGATCGGCGGCGACCACATGGCCGCCGCCGGCGTGGAGCTGGTGGAGCACGCGGGGAAGCTGGCCGTGATGGGATTCCTCGAGGTGCTGCGGCACGTGCCGCAGCACTGGATGCTGCTGCGCCAGCTGCGCCGCCGCCTCGAGAGCGGGCGCGTGGCGCTCCTCATCGTGGTGGACTACCCGGGCTTCAACATGAAGCTGGCGAAGGCCGCGCACGACGCCGGCGTCCCGGTGCTGTACTTCATCACGCCGCAGGTGTGGGCGTGGGGGTCCGGGCGGCTCACCGAGATGGCGCGCATCATCACCCGCGCCGCGGTGATCCTCCCCTTCGAGGAAGCGCTGCTGCGCCGCCACGGCGTGCCGGCGGTGTTCGTGGGCCACCCGCTGCTCGATCGCGCCGCCGCGCTCCCCGACCGGGCGGCCGCGCGCGCGAAGCTCGGCCTGGCGGCGGACCGCCCCGTGCTCGCCCTCTTCCCCGGCAGCCGCCCGCAGGAGATCGCGCGGCACCTCGATCCCTTCGTCGCCACCGCCCGGCTCCTCGAGGAGCGGCACCCCGGGCTCCAGGTGGTGGTGAGCGGCGCGCCCACGGTGTCGATCGATCCCGCGCGCTGCCCGTACCCGGTCGTGCCGGGTGACTCGTACGCGGTGCTCCGTGCCGCCGACGCGGCCATGTGCAAGAGCGGCACGACCACCCTCGAGGCGGCGGTGGCGGGATGCCCGCTGGTGGTCGCCTACCGGACCAGCGCGATCACCTATGCCGCGGCGCGGCGGCTGGTGAAGATCCCGCACATCGGCCTCGTGAACGTGGTGGCGGGCGACGAGGTAGCCCCGGAGTTCGTGCAGGACGCCCTCGTCCCCGCGCGCGTGGCCGATGCGCTCGACCGGCTGCTCGTGCCGGGGGCGGCGCGCGACCGGATGCTCGCCGACCTGGGCGAGGTGCGCGCCTCCCTCGGCGAGCGTGGCGCGGCGGCGCGGGTGGCGGACATGGCGATCGGGCTCGCCACGGGGACCCGCGGGTGAGCGATCGCGCCCCCGCCAAGGTGCGCTGGGGCGCCCGGATCGGCGCGTGGGTGATCCGGGCCCTCGCGACGACCTGGCGCCTGCGCATCGTGCACGGGGAGCGACTGCGCGAGCACCGGCGCAGCGCGCCGGTGATCCTCGCCCTCTGGCACGGCGACATGCTCCCCCCGCTCTGGCAGCACCGGGGAGAAAGGGTCGCGATCCTGATCTCCGAGCATGGCGACGGGGAGATCATCGCCCGCATCGGCCTCCAGCTCGGCCATGCCGCGGTGCGCGGGAGCACCTCGCGGGGCGCGGCGCGGGCGCTCCTGGCGCTGAGCCGCACCCTCGAGGAGGGACGCGACGTCGCCATCACCCCCGACGGGCCGCGCGGGCCCGCGGGACAGTTCGCCCCCGGGGCGCTGGCGGCGGCGCAGCGCAGCGGCGCGGCGATCGTCGCCATCGGCGTGCACGCGCCGCGCGCCTGGCGGCTGCGGAGCTGGGACCGGTTCCTCATCCCCAAGCCCTTCTCGCGCGTCACCATCGCGTACGGCCCGCCCACGACGGTCGAGGCGCCGAGCGTGCGGGAGGCCGCGAGCGAGGCCCCGCGCTTCCAGGCGCTCATGGAAGCGGCGCGCGACGAGGCGCGGCGCGTGCACGAGGCCCGCGCTCCCGGGGGGAGCCGGTGAGCCTCGTCGAGCGGATCTGGTGGGGACGAGGGGCACTCCCCGGGGCGACGCGCGCCGCGCTCGCCCCCGCCGAGCTCCTCTTCCGCGGCATCGTCGCCGCGCGGGGCGCGATGTACGACCGCGGGCTCCTCGGCGCCGAACCCTCCGCGCTGCCGGCGGTGAGTGTCGGCAACCTGAGCGTGGGCGGCACGGGAAAGACGCCGGTGGCCGCCTGGCTCGCGGAGCTCCTCGCCGAGCGCGGCGCCCGCCCCGCCATCGTCATGCGCGGCTACGGCGACGACGAGCCGCTCGTGCACCGCCGCCTCGCCCCGCATGCCGACGTGATCGTGGGGGCGGACCGGGTGCTGGGGGTGGAGCGCGCGGCCGCCCGTGGCGCCGACGTGGTGGTGTTCGACGACGCCTTCCAGCACCGCCGTGCGCAGCGGCAGGAGGACGTCGTGCTCCTCGCGGCCGACGGCTGGAACGGCCGCTGCCGCCTCCTCCCCGCCGGTCCCTATCGCGAGCCGTTGTCCGCGCTGCGCCGTGCCTCGCTGGTGCTGGTCACGCGCAAGGCGGCCGACGACGACCGGGTGCGCCAGGCGCTCGCCGCCGCCGAGCGCGCCGCCCCCGCGGTCCCGCGCGCCGTCGCCTCGCTCCAGCCCAGCGCGCTCGTCCCGGCCACCGGCGCAGGGGCGCGGCGGCTCGACGACCTGCTCGGCGCACGCGTGCTCGCGATCTCGGCGATAGGCAACGCGCAGGCCTTCCACGCACAGCTGCGCACGCACGGCGCCTCCATCGACGCCGCCAGCTTCCCCGATCACCATGCGTTCAGCGCCGAGGACATCGCGACGCTGGCCGCCCGGGCCCGCGGGGCACAGCTCGTGGTGTGCACCCTGAAGGACGCGGTCAAGCTCGCCGCCCGGTGGCCCGCGGACGGGGCTGGCTTATGGTACGTGGCCCAGGAGGTTATCTTGGAGACCGGTCGCGGCGCCATCGAAGCGCTCCTGGAGCGGCTGCTCCTGGGACGCTCTGCCGCGGCTCGCACAGCCGGCTGACACCGGCTCTCCACGCCTCCCTATGGCATCCGACCTCCGACTTCCGACGAACAACATTGTCCTGCCGGACAAGGACACGTTCCTGAACGAGGAAAACCCCTTCGAGGCGATGATGTCCCGCTTCGACCGGGCCGCCCAGCTGCTCGACCTCGAGCCCGGGCTGTACAAGGTGCTCCGCCACCCCGAGAAGCAGATCACCGTCTCCGTGCCCGTGCAGCTGGACAACGGGGACGTCGAGGTCTTCACCGGGATCCGCGTGCTGTACAACACCTCCCGCGGCCCGGCCAAGGGGGGGATCCGCTTCGACATGAACGTCACCATGGACGAGGTGACCGCCCTCGCCGCCTGGATGACCTGGAAGTGCGCCGTCGTCAACCTCCCCTTCGGCGGCGCCAAGGGCGGGGTGATCTGCGACCCCCTCAAGCTGAGCGTGGGGGAGCTGGAGCGGCTCACCCGCCGCTACACCGCCGGGATCATGGCCACCCTCGGCCCCGATTCCGACGTCCCCGCGCCGGACGTGAACACGAACGAGCGCGTCATGGCGTGGATCATGGACACCTACTCCATGCAGATGCGCCACACCGTCACCGCCGTCGTCACCGGGAAGCCGGTGGAGATGGGGGGCTCGCTCGGCCGCCGCGAGGCGACCGGCCGCGGGGTGATGTTCGTCACGCGCGAGGCGCTGAAGCACCTCGGCATGCCGATCCAGGGCGCCACCGTCGCCGTGCAGGGCTTCGGCAACGTGGGCTCGGTGGCCGCCGACCTCCTCGCGAAGCAGGGCGCGAAGATCGTGGCGATCAGCGACATCTCCGGGGCCTTCCACAACAAGGCCGGCATCGACATCCCGGCGGCGATCGCCTACGTCCGGAAGCACCGGACCCTCGAGGGCTTCACCGGGGGCGACGCCATCACCAGCGAGGAGCTGCTCACGCTGGATGTGGACGTCCTCGTGCCCGCCGCGCTGGAGAACGTGATCACCAGCAAGAACGCGGGGAAGGTGCGCGCGAAGATCATCGCCGAGGGCGCCAACGGCCCCACCACGGCGGGCGCGGACTCGATCCTCGACGAGAAGGGGATCTTCGTCATCCCCGACATCCTCGCGAACGCGGGCGGCGTGACCGTCTCGTACTTCGAGTGGGTGCAGGATCGCGGGGGCTACTTCTGGGACGAGGACACGGTGAACCAGCGGCTCGAGGACATCATGTGCCGGAGCTTCGGCGCGGTGCTCGACCTCGCGAAGCAGCACAAGGTGAACATGCGCACCGCGTCGTACATGCTCTCGATCAGCCGGGTGGCCACGGTGCACCGGCTGCGCGGGATCTACGCCTGACGCTGCACCTCCTGGTCGTGGGCCGGCCGCGCGAGCCGCTGGCCCCGGCCATCGAGACATACGAGGCCAGGGCCGCACGCTACTGGCCGATGCAGGTGCACGAGGTCCGGGAGGAGTCCGCGCGCGGGCTCACCCCGGACCTCGTGCGCGAGCGGGAGGGGGAGCGGCTCCTCGCGCGCGTCCCCGCGGGGGCGCAGCTCGTGGCCTGCGACCCCAACGGGGACGGGGTGTCGTCGGAGCGGTTCGCCGCCTGGCTGGGCGAGGCCCGTGACCGCGCGCAGGACCTGGCCTTCGTGATCGGGGGGGCGTTCGGGCTCTCCGGCGCGGTCCTGGCGAAGGCCTCGCGCCGGCTCCTGCTGGCGCCCTGGACGTTGCCACACGAGCTCGCGCGACTCGTGCTGGCGGAGCAGCTGTACCGCGCAGGGACCATCCACCGGGGGGAGCCGTACCACAAGTGAGCGGCACCGGGTTCATGCTGCGCACGGAGCCGATCGGCGGCTCGTCCCTGGCGCGTGCCGCGCAGGAGGGACGGACGCCCGCGTCGTGGTTCCCGCCCATCCCGCGAGGCGCGGACGCATGGCGCGCCCGATGTACGCAGGTCGGCGCCGGGTTCGCGGGGGGTGACTGGCTGCGCGCGCTCGCCCCCGCCTTCGGCGCCTCCGGCGCGGCGCGCGAGCGCCTCGAGCGGGTCGCCGCGGCGGGCGGGGTGGTGGTCACGAGCGGGCAGCAGCCCGGCCTCTTCGGGGGGCCGGTGTACACCTGGAGCAAGGCGATCGGCGCCCTGGGGATGGCCGACGCGCTCGAGCAGGCCGGCGTCGCCGCCGCCCCGGTGTTCTGGGCCGCCACCGACGACGCCGACTTCGAGGAGGCGTCGATCACCACCGTGGCCATCCGCGGGGGTGTGCGAGACCTCCGCCTGGCGCCCGCCCCTGCGCCGGGGACTCCCATGTCGCGCACCCCGATGGGCGCGCTCGACGCGGAGCTGGCGGCGCTCGCGGAGGCCTGCGGCTCGGCCCCCTACGCGGAGGCCGTCGAGGCCGCGCGCGCCGCCTATGCGGGAGGGCGCACGGTGGGGGAGGCCTACCTGGTGCTCCTGCGCCGGATCCTCGAGCCCCTCGGCATCCCCGTGCTCGACGCGTCGCACCCCGCCGTCCGGAAGGCTTCCCGGCCGCTGGTGAGTGCCGCGATCGCCCGGGCCGGTGCCGTCGACGCGGCCCTGGAGGCGCGCGACGCGGAGCTGGTCGCGGCGGGCCATCGCCCGCAGGTGGAGCGCGTGGCCGGCCTGGCCCCGGTGTTCGCGATCGAGGAGGGGATCAAGCGTCGCCTGCGGGTGGGCGAAACCGTCCCCGCCGGCCGCGAGGTCGCGCCGAACGTGCTGCTGCGCCCCGTAGTGGAGCGCGCCATCCTTCCCACCGTCGCCTACCTGGCGGGCCCCGGCGAGCTGGCGTACTTCGCCCAGGTGAGCGCGGTGGCGGAGGCCCTCGGCGCCGCGGCGCCGCTCGCCCTGCCGCGATGGTCGGTGACCATCGTGGAGGACCACATGGCGAAGCTCGTCCGCCGCCTCGACACCAGCGAGGACGAGCTGCGCGACCCGCACGCCGCCGCGGGGCGGCTGGCGCGCATCGCCATGCCCGCGACCGTGGGCCGCGCCCTCGCCACGCTGCGGGAGACGGTGACGTTGGAGCTGGGGCGCGTGGCGGAGGATCCCGAGGCGGGGAAGCTCCTGCCGGTGCCAGCGCTCGAGGGCGCGGCACGCGCGCTCGGGCACCGCCTCGACCGCCTCGAGCGGCGATTCGTCGCCGCGGTGAAGCGCGAGGAGGTGCAGCTCATGACCGACCTCGCCACGGCGCGCGGTTACTTCTTCCCGCACGACGGGCGGCAGGAGCGGGTGCTCAACTTCCTCCCCTTCCTGGCCCGGCAGGGGCGCCCCCTCCTCGAGGCGATGGTCGCCGAGGCGACGCGCCACGCGCGCGAGATCGTTCAATGAGCGCTGAAC